>JAQTWB010000187.1 GCA_028689495.1 bacterium
GCATTCCGTCCGGAGGCATGATGGCCGTATGAGGGTTCTTTTTCGAGCAGCACTGATCTGACTGAGCGCTGGGAGAGATGATAGGCAAGGGAAACACCCAGGACTCCGCCACCGATAATAATTACTTCTGACTTCTGGAGTTTCATAGGTTATTCGGTGTATCGTTTCCTTATCTGAGTAATCAAGGGGCGGATTGGTTGAACGAATCACAACAAGTTGTGTCTGGTGAACAAGTTTTTTAAGTGGGTCTTATGTTTAGCACCTTTGGCAAAAATGTGTTTCTTGCTGTTGTTGAGGACATTACCACTGATCTGGATTTGTTACACCCCGACGAGTTGCTGCTTGGCGAGAGGTTTAACTCCACAAAAAGGTGTGAGGATTTTTTTCGGGGCCGGATTGCGGCACGGCGCGCGCTTTCTGTGGCTGGTTGTCAAGCATCCTTTCCTTTGCTTATCGGCGAAAGCGGCGAGCCGTTATGGCCGGAGACGATTGCTGGATCAATCTCGCATTCTTCTGCCGTCGCCGTTGCAGCCGTAGCGTCGAAGTGTCACATGCCACTGCTTGGAATTGATTTACAAACCATTATTACCATTGAGCGGGCTGTGAAGTTGCTTGGAAGGATAGCGAGTGATTCAGAGAGAGCCTGGGTCAATGCCGATCCGGTGAATGTCGGTTTGCGAAGTACGGCGATTTTTTCTTTAAAGGAAGCGGCTTACAAGATGTTGTTTCCTGGTGTTACCGAGGAGGAACATCTGCGTTTCTCCGATATAGAAATTCATTTTGAAGGCGAGCATCCACGTTTTGCCCGCTTGGAACGGACATTGGCCGCTCGTGCTGAGGATTGCTATCTCGAAGGCTTTTTATCTCGGGGGGCTGTCTTTCCCGTGAATCTTGAGCAGCGCGATTCTTTGCTGTTATCGGCAATGTGGATCGATAATGTCCGTGTCACCCTGGCGCGTTGAATCTTCTCTCTGTAAATCCTGCAACCAGATTTACTGTTGTCCGATAACTTGAAGGTTGGAATCGTTGCGGGAGACAGTGGAGTGGTGCAAATGATTTGTGATTTTGTTTTTTTGAAGAATGCCGAGTTGAATGATTTGGACAGGCGTAATATCGCCAGATTGGCCCAGAGTGATTTGAAGTTTAGCGACCTTGTTACCTCTTGGACCGAAGGACCGAAACAGCGAATTTCATTCGTCACGCTGCCCGTGCCGCCAGGAGAGGAGCCGACGATTGTGATTAGCCTTGAACGATTAGGGCAGGCCATGGCAATGGCTATGAAGCGGCGTTCCGAGCTGGTTTCTGGTTGGGGAAATTATCAGCCTATTAAAGAGGAGGTGATTCGCTATGCAGATGAAGATCGCTGTGGCGCAGATCCTTTATGGTTGGAACGAAGAAACAAGCGGATGAACATCCGCTGGAGTGCTCGGCATGAATGTATTTTGATGCCGTTTCGTAATATGGCCAACCTGGTTCTTTCGTATGCACTGAGCAGTCGGGGGATGGTGCATATTGAGAAGATTTTGCATGAGGATTCTTGCTGTCGTATCCGACCTTATTATCGGATCTCATGCATTTTTCTTACGGCAGAGCCACTGGGTGGTTGGGTTGAGAGCGTTTATGTGGAGGACTCGCCGTCTGTAAGAACAGGAATCCCCCAACAGACCCTATAATTGTTTGCTACCAGGACCACTATTTGCTTGGACACTTTTGAATCTGCTACTTCTTTGCTAGGGATTGCGCCAGCTTTGACCAGGCGTTATAGCAGCCTCGATTGTCAAATGCGGTCCAGGCTTTTTTGATAAGTGCCGATTTTTTTTCATTTTTTGTTTGAGTTACCATAGCTCCTCTTTGATTGAATTACTGAGGTTTTCTTGCCCGAATGAGGTTTCGGGCGCCTGTCAGTTAAACTTGAGCTTTTGTCTGTTTTTTTGTTGCGGCTTTTTATTGATAGTGCTTCAAAAAATTGTCTTAACTTTCGCTTGAAAAAATCAAAGATTTTTCGTTTTTTTGGAATTGAAACGGTATTGGTTATCCTGTTCGCGTATTTTTTGGCCTATGGTCTGTAAACGACCATAGGCGTTAAAAAAATTTTGAACTACTAGAAAGCTGCGCTTGCCAGACTCCTACGGAGTTTTTTGACGCGGTATAATTTTGTCTTATGTGGACCATTGAGGGGGGCAATAACAGCTGCTATGGTTCAGGCCCCTAGGTATGAGTAGAAGGTAAATAGATATGAAACTCGTTATTCCAGCGGCGGGAGAAGGTTCTCGCATGTTTTACGTAACACTTGGACATCACGGTAAACCTAAGGAATTGGTTTACATGGGTGGTGTTCCAGCCCTTATTCGCACCATTAAGGATGCTTTGGAGGCCGGAATTCACGATGTGGTGCTGGTCAGCAGTCACCGCAAGACAGCGCTTGTCGAGATGTTTACCAGTCTGGAGAAAATTCAGCAGGCAGCGGAGTGTGAGAGAAATCCGGTAAAGAGAGATGAAAAGCTGAAGCAGGTTGAAACTCTGCTTGAAGTTGGAACAAAGGTTAATTACACAGTTGTGTATCAGAATGAACCACTTGGTCTTGGTCACGCGGTTCTTCAGGCGAGAGCAGTGATTGGTGATGAACCTTTTGCAGTTGCTTTACCTGATGACCATTTTCTCTATGGTGGGAGTTCTCTCAAATTGCTTATGGATCGCCACAATCAGTCAGGTCTTTCCAATCTGATTCTTTGGGAGGTCCCGTGGGCTCAGGCTAGCAGCTATGGAATTGCGAGTGGCGAGAAGCACGGTGATGTTGTCAGTATTGCCCAATTGGCAGAGAAGCCTTCAAATCCGTCATCTAACATGGCAGTGATCGGTCGCTATTTGCTTAATAGTTCTGTGATGGAACGACTTCATTACAACTTTGAAAACAAGTTGACAGGCAAAAACGGAGAGTACCAGCTTACTGACGCGCTCGAATATGAAATGAATCACCATGGTCTTGAAGGCGTGATTTATCGGGGAGTGCGTCATGACACAGGTCATCCGGAAGGTTTGATTCGGGCAAATAATGCATTTTGGATGGATCAAAACCCGGAGATGATGCCTGGTATTATCGAAGTTTTGAGCCAGCATTGTCGATTTGGTGGCGAGGTGCCAGCGGAAGCTGTTGAGCAGTTCTTTAAGTTTTTCGAGGCGTTTTCCGAGAGAATGCCTGATGTGGCACAGGCTATTGTCGACAGGTTCAATGTCTCATCGAAGACATAGAAGACTTTTTGCTCTGACTTATCTGCTGACAAGGATGTTGGCAGGTTTCGTTTTAGTCCGAAAGTTGAGCGTAGGATAGTTTTTAGAGAAAGGATTTTACATACTTGGGGACTTCTTCATTTGAGAGGCATACCTTCTCGATGAAAGTAGTGGCTGAATTGACGTCTGCCAGTCAACATGATTTGGGTGTAGACTCATAACCCGGTGTTACGTCCCGTAGTAAGCTGCAACTATTCATCACTGTTCTACGGTTCAATGGTGTTTCTAACTGCCCAACCGTTCTTTCTGCCACTCGGCATAATTTTAGTTTTCCGCATAAAATATAATTTTCCATCATCTTTATCTGTAGAAAGAATCAAACAACAGGCTTCTGTAATGTATAGAGTTGTATTTTTAATTTTA
>JAQTWB010000008.1 GCA_028689495.1 bacterium
AGGCTTCGCAAATTGTCGGTAACCTGACAGGGACGGTGACCCAGGAGGTCGCCAGCGGGATGCTGATTTATCCTTACACCAGAGATATGGAGCTTGAGGCTGATTCACTGGGGATGTTTATCATGGCGCGGGCAGGCTATGACCCGGAAGAGGCGTTGCGCTTTTGGGAGAAGGCGGCGACAGATCCGGATTTCTCTTCATCAGTGGAATTTCTCTCGAGTCACCCCGTGGCCAGTGATCGATTAACTCGTTTGAGAGAGCAGTTGCCTGAAGCGGAGAAGTTGTATCACTCTTCGTCTCGTATTGGGGCGAGTGCTGAGATTACTCCGAATATCGCTCCTGAGAAATCGTTGCTAAATAACTTTCGTAAAGGACGGCCGCTTACCGAGGAGAGGTACCAGTCTTATCGGCGGAGTAATCAGTGAGGCGAGCTCTTCACATTGTATCGGGCGATTTATGGGGCGGAGCTGAAGCGCAGGCCGGGTTGATATTATCAGGCCTGACGGGTTATTCTTGGCAAGGAGCGGTGCTACTTTTTAACGATGGAGTAGTTGCAGATCGTTATCGAAAAGCTGAGATCGAGTGTGGTGTCCTGAAAGAGAAAGGAGGGACGCTGTCACTTATTCGACAGGCACTGACCACGGCACGGACAATCAACCCGGATATTATTGTCACTCATGGGTATAAAGAGGCTTTTATCGGTGCTTGTTTGTCTTTTTTTTTACGACGTCCACTTGTTACCCAACATCACGGAGCAACTGAATTAAACCGGGGTTTCTCGGCCTGCAGGATGTATTGTTATCAAAAGCTTCATCGCTTTATCAGTCGCTTTATCGCAAGCCGTGTTGTGACTATCTCACACGCATTGTCGCGCCAGCTTGATTACGATGACGTTTCCGGTCTTTGTGTTATCCACAATGCCGCCTCTGTGCCTCCTGTCGAACTGGCAACACGTGATAGTCAAGCTGGTATCAGTCTGTATATCATTGGTCGGCTTGTGCCAGTGAAAAACGTTGCACTGGCGATTGATATTATTCGGAGCCTGACGCGTAATGATGTGATTTTAAATGTCGTTGGAGACGGACCGCTGGAAAATCAGTTAAAGGATTATGCGGGAGAGGTGCGAGACTCGGGGAAAATTGCTTTTCGTGGTTACAGTTCTGATATCGCTGGAGCGTTATCCAGAGCTGATTTTTTGCTGATCACCTCTATCAGTGAAGGTATTCCAACTGTGATGCTAGAGGCGCTTTTGCTTGGCGTTCCAGTGGTTTCTGTGGAGCTACCGGGTGTTAAGGAAATAGCGGAGATGTTGCCAGCCGAATCCATTGTTTTTATGCGACGTGATCCCGTAGCAGCGGCTGAAGACCTGGAAAATTATATTGCTATACTTCCCAGGCTAATCGAGGCTGCAAAGCTCAACCGCGAATTCAGTCGGAGATATTTTTCATCGCAGCGTCTGGCTCAGGAACATTGTGATTTGTACGACAAAGTTACAGGTTGTCGTTGATGTGAATGGGGGTAGCCTGGGTGTTGCACGAACTGTTCGACAACTGTCGTTGTTTTCTGCGCATATCAATCAACAGTGACATTCAAATTGGCGTTGTCTTTCGTAGGATGCGGGCCTTGTGTCTGCCCGACTGTGTCGTTGCTGATGCACGCAGTTCAGTCGCTAGAATTTTCAACCTCCGGTTAACCGGCAATACCGGCGCCAATTTCTCCGGCAAGAGGTGCTGCGAGAACAAGAAGCAGTGCACCGAGCAGCGCGATGCATAACAGTTCCAGACGAAATATTGATGAAGTTTTCATATACAGACCTTACAACAGAAAACGTTTGATCGTTACCGTTGTATTGGTCGGTGTATCCTCTGCCAGCCTTGAGGAGTAATTTGTTGCTCTGACACCGGAGGGGGCGCGTTCGGGACATGCAAGTTTCTCGATACCTTTGTTCATCCGTTTGGTGGAATGAACGTTCATCCATAAAAAAAAAGGCGCTGTGACAAAAGTTTTACTTCAAGTATGTTGAAACAGGACATCCTACTAACTACAATCCACTTAAAGTTTGGTGTGGCAGAAAAAATAGTATGGGAGGAGGGCGATGAAACAGGTAAGATGCAAAACTCAAAGCCAGAAGTATCGAAGACACGTAGTTAGTTCAGCCAGGGAACAAATGATGACTGAGCCAATCGATTTTAAGTCCGCAGTGTTTAATCCTCTTGCCGACGACATTACAAACACATGGTCCAGCCGTGCCAGTCAGGTGATATGTGTAAATGCCTATCCGAATGGCATTACAGTTTCACTGCATAACAATCATAAGGTGCTTGGTGAGTTCGAAAACAGTTCAAGCGCGGAAAGTGATCTTCATGCCTGGCCAGCTCAGTTTCACCTGCGTTTGAAAGATATGCGTGATTACAATATGGCTCCCGGCCGATACTTTCTTTACAAGGAATCGTATCGCGAATCGCTTGAAGGCATTCTTTCGCGTCTGCACAAGCAGGGGAAGCTATCGTCAACGGTTATTTATTTCGGGACGACTCACGACGCTTTTTTTGCTTTCCACAAAAAGTTTCCGATCACCATGACCTGCTTGCAGCTGTTTGAGAAGTATGCTCCGGCAAAAGTTGTTGTCCAGACACGATCTCCAATGGTGATAGCAGCTTTGCCGATGTTGAAGGCGCTCGGCAGTTCAGCCGTTGTTGTGATTCCGATTGAAACGATTTCGGAGAGCGCTGTCGCACGCTTCACTCCCGGGGCGGCGAAGATATCTGAGCGGCTGATGGCAGCTGATGGGTTGCGGGCTCAGGGTATTGAAGTGAACCTTGCTGTTTCACCGATGCTTCCATATGGCGACATGCAGTCCAAGGCGCTTGAGTTTGCGACAACTCTTGCCCGTCATGGCGATTACGTTACCTTTGGTAGTTTCACATCGGGTGATTCGGCCGATGAGAATGTTTTGAAGCGCATTGAAACAGTTCGCCGTCTGGTTGAGGCTCGTGAGTACAAAATGTTGCGACCTTATAGCTGGCGTTATGTTTATTATGCTGTGAAAACGATTGCCCCGGAAAAACTTGCCTTGCCCCTGGATGACATCCACGGTCATGGCGCGGTGCAACTCTCGATTTTCGCGGCTTAGCGATGTGATAGTTGGTGGTGGGAAGATGTGAAAACCGGAAGTGAGAGCAGCCACAGGCTGCTCTCTTTTTTACTGCCCTCTTTTTACTACTCTCTTTCGGTGGTTATCGTCGGCTGTTTAGTCAAACCAGTTGAATGACCAGAAACTGTCATCCCCATCTTTAGTGTTAGTAGCTTTTTCCTCTACTTGTTCAAGGCAGATAGTTTCAAATTGTTTTTGTGTCATTTCGCCCTTGATTTCATAAGACTCAACAACATAACCTGAACTGACAACTCGGCAATTATTTTCGTCGAGGTTGCCAACTGGAAGTGCTGTCATTGTGATTCGCGATTCCATCGCCGGAATGAAAAACGAGATTGAAGCGGGAGAACCCGTTTCTGCCACGGCAGTTATAACCATCAACTGTAGCTCTTCTTCGGCATGTTTTTCAGCTCCTGTTACATCGGTGGTTAATGTGCCACAGTAAATGTTACTGAAAGCCCGACCGGAACTGAACTTTGAACTAATTACAGTGATTGGAAATGAGCAGGTTTTGTTGTCATTATTGTTCAGCAGATCTTGCGGTATGCCGCTGAACAAGCCGAGAGATAGCCCGGTGTAGGTATAAAATTCCACCTCGGTCATTGTTTTAAAGCGAGCGGTCATTTTTGCGACAAGGTCAGAGACTTTTGCCGCTCCAATAACTACCTGTTTTTCCCTGCCGGGAACGGTGAAATTCACCTGGGAAACATCGGTAGCCCAGCTATTGGTCGCCGTAAGTGCCAGACAAACGACAAAAAATTTGATGATGTTCATAAAAACCTCCAAAAAGTTAAAAAAAAGTGGTCTTCCCACCACGCGGGGTAATTAACCCGAGAAGGTGAAGACCGAAGGCCGTATACCCTGATAGCTGTGTGTAGAGCTGGATGCCTTGAACTATTCCCAACTCTTGGTCAATAGTGTTTAGTTGCCTGCAAGTGAGAGGTTCATAAGCTCGGCGCTTAAATAATATAGATTTAGTAAGAATACAAGGCTGGTCCCTTGAAAAGTTATGTTTTCCTTGACCGTGACGGAACGATAAACATTGATTATGGCTATGTTTTTCGTCCCGAACAGATCGATCTTGAACATGGTGCCGCCAAAGCGATAGCCTCACTTTGCAGGTCCGGGTTCAAAGTTGTGGTTGTCAGTAATCAGTCGGCTATCGGTCGCGGCATGGCGTCGGATAAGGATGTCAGGCAAACCAATGAGGAGTTGCAGCGCAAGTTACTGGCTGAGGATGATGACGCGAAAATCGATTCTTTCCTTTATTCCCCCGATGCACCGGGTTATTTGGATGCCTCAGGTTGTCCCAGCCAGACGCGAAAGCCGGCGACAGGCTTGCTCAGGCCACTACTTGAGGCCGGAAAGGTGAACGTCTCAGGCTCCTGGATGCTTGGCGACAAGCTTAGTGATATTGATTTCGGCGTGGCAATCGGTTTACCGATTGAGCAAAATTTGCATCTCCTTACCGGTCACGGCATGGAAGATCGGGAGAAGGTGACGCAGAAATATCACGGGCAGGTGAATAGTTTTCCCTCTATTCGTCAGGCGGTGGAATTTATATTGTCACAGAGGAAAAGTTTCTGCTGATGAAGATATTGATAGTTCAGCTTGGTTTCATTGGCGACGTTATTTTGTCGACTCCGGTAATTACTGCCCTGGCTGAGCTCTATCCACTGGCCTCAGTTTCTGTTCTTACGACACCGGTAGCTCAGGAGCTTCTTCGCTTTGACAGGCGTTTGGCTAAGGTTCACGTCTATGACAAGCGCGGTCGACAGTCCGGGGTATCCGGATTGCTTGAAATGGGGAAAGAGCTTCGCTCAGAAAAATACGATGTTGTTTTCAGTTTGCACAAATCAGCTAGAACATCTTTGCTGCTCAAGCTTGCCGGAATCCCACGACGTTATGGGTTTCGGCGGGCGGCGCTTAATTTTCTATATACCGTTGCTTCTGAACGCGATGACCTGTTTCACGAAGTACTGAGAAATCTCGCGGTGCTGCGCAGTGTCGGCTATAAACCGGAGGAGGATTTTGCTCCACAAATGTTTCTGGCACTTTCACCGGAAGCTTGCGACAAGGCTGATGAAATTTGGGGGGTTGTCCCGGTTGAAAAGCGCATTGTTCTGGCGCCGGGTAGCGTCTGGGAAACAAAACGTTGGTCGGCAGAGCAGTTTGCCAGACTTGGCGAGATACTGCTTGATCGAGGTTTTACTTTGGCACTTGTTGGTGGTCCAGCCGATCGGCAGGCGGGGGAGACCATCCTTGAACACCTTCAACAGAGAACTGATTTTCAGAGAAGCGATTCTGACCGGGTAAAAAATCTGATTGGCACATTAACTCTTCTGGAGTCGGCAGCGATCATAGATCGTTCCTCAGCCCTGGTCAGTAACGACAGTGCTCCGCTTCATATCGCCTCGGCGCTTCAGGTTCCGGTTGTCGGGGTGTTTTGTGCGACGATTCCCGAGTTTGGTTTTGGTCCTTGGAAAACACCTCACCGCACCATTGGACTTTATGAACTGTCATGTCGTCCTTGCCGGGCTCATGGAAGTCGTATTTGTCCAACCGGGACCGCTAAATGTATGAATGAACTTTCGGCTGAAGCGGTTTTTGCGCAGTTGGATGAATTATTTACTCAGCTTCGGTCGAATCAATGAACGGCAAATATGCGGAAGTCGATGTTTACGGTCGCCGATATTGTCTGATGCGCAGACAGTCGCAGGTAATGCTGGTTCATGTAAAGGCCGACGTGCAGTCAATTGAAGCAGGTTATCGGCAATTGTCTGTGAAACAAACCGGTTCAGCCCTTGCTGGTGGAAGAGGTGAGGTAAAGATTTTTCAGGCAGGCGAATCGATGAGAGCAGCTTGTCGCAATTATTGCCGTGGTGGTTTTGTGCGTCATTTCGTTTCAGAATCGTTTATTGGTCTGCCGCCGTTTTCGCTTGAATCGACTCGTTCATTTCGTGAACTTGAAGTGCTCTCTTACCTTTTGTCAAAAGGTGTGCCTGTCGTCAGGCCTCTTGCCGCGGTAGCCAGTTTTCGTTCGTTGGGACTTGTTTATTCAGCATCGCTTCTCACCCAATATGAAGAAGAAAGTGACAGTCTGTTTAATCTGTTCAGGTATTCAGCTCCGGGTATTGTCGCCGATGAAACCTCGGGTGGGCGCCTCGCTTTCCGTGCTGGCAGGCTGGCAGGTCGAATTCTTACAGCCGGTGTGTATCACCCAGATCTTCATCCTGGTAATCTGATTCTTACAGCTAACGATGAATTGAAGGCCCTTGATTTTGATAAGGCTTTTATTATGCATGAGCCTTCGGGGAGACGTTATGCGGCGGCTCTGGCAGAGCGCTGGCGGCGTAGTATTTCGAAGTATAACTTTCCTCAGCTCCTGGCTGAGCAGTTTGAGGCTGGTCTGCGGAGTTAATCAGCGCAAGGAAGTTTTAGGCGGAGCAATTGAGGAATCAGTTTTTATGACAGTTTTGCAAAAGCCAAAAAAGGGAGCTCGAATACTTATTGTCCTTCATGGGGCGATAGGCGATGTCGTTCGTGCTTTGCCACTGGCTGTGCGACTAAAGGAACAGCGGCCAGATATATTCCTTGCCTGGGGAGTCGAGCCGCGCTCGGCTGATATTCTTCGAGGTCATTCATCGATTGACAAGTTGTATGTTTTTCAACGAGGCAAAGGGGTAGGTGCTTACCTTAATTACCTGCGCGAACTTCGCCAGGGCAAGTTTGATATAGTGCTTGACCTGCAGAGGCACATAAAAAGTGGCGCAACCTCGTTTTTTTCCGCTGTTTCACGGCGCATCGGCTTTCATCCCAAGAGTTCCCGTGAGTTTAACTGGCTTTTTAATAATGAGTATATTCCTTACACGGAAAAGTTCTCCTCAAAACTCGCTCAGTACCAGTTGTTTGGCGACTTGCTGGGCCTCGACAGAGATGTGCACCTGTCTTCAGGATTGAAGGTAGATAGATCGTGTTCCGAGCGAATAAAAAATCTGCTTGTTCAGGAGAGCAATACCAACTGTAGTGGTCTGGTGGCGGTGTTTCCCGGGTCAACCTGGAGTTCGCGTTTCTGGCTGGCCGAACGCCATGCTGAATTGAGTGAAAGACTTTATCGACAACACGGTTTGGTTTCTGTCTATATTGGTGGCCCGGGTGAGAGAGTGTTTATCGACCGGGTAAAAGAGGTTTGCAATGTTCCGCTGATTGACCTGGTCGGTCAGACTGCTCTGGGCGAGTTACCGGCTTTGTTCGCTAACGTGATTCTTGGTATTGGTGCTGATTCTGGACCAATGCACATTGGAGCGGCATGTGAGGTGCCACTTGTCACCCTCTGGGGGGCGACGAGTGCTTTGCGCAGCGCACCTCTGGGCAGTGAAGACTATACAATTTCGGCAGATGTGGCATGTGAACCGTGTTATCGCAGCCGCTGTCCGATTCGGGACCAAATTTGTATGCAAAGCATTACGGTAGATATGGTTTACCATCAGGTACTGCGTGTGCTGGAAAAAAAATCTTTTGTCGGGAGACAATCAGTTGTCAGATAGTTCAGTAATCGCGAGTAATTTGGATGTTACGGGAAATTCTGCTGTGACGGGAAATTCTACTGTTGTGGGCCGCTTGCCAGTATCGGCATTTGTCATCGCCTTTAATGAAGAAGAGCATATTGTCGGCTGCATACAAAGTCTGTCATTTTGCGATGAAGTTATAGTTATTGATTCTTTTTCAACCGATCGAACCGTTGAGTTGGCTCGCGAAGCCGGAGCCAGGGTGGTGCAGCAGAAATGGACGGGGTATCGGGCGCAAAAGGAATATGGCCTGTCTCTGGTAACCCATGATTGGGTAATCAACCTTGATGCCGATGAGCGGATTTCAGCTGAGCTTCGCCAAGGCATTTTGCGTGTGCTTGAGGAAAAGGCGGCAAAGACGGTTACGAATTTCGATGATGAATGTATCGGCTATTACATCAATCGTGTGGTCTATTACCTGGGGCGTTGGTGGCGCTCCGGGGGCTGGTATCCGGAATATCGTCTGCGTTTTTTTCGGCGTGATGCCGTCCGCTGGGGTGGGGTGGACCCCCATGAAAAACCGCTTACGGATGGGCGGACTGAAAGATTGGCTGGCGAAATCGAGCATTATACCTATAAGGACATGCATGACCAGTTTCGCCGCCTTGATAATTTTTCTTCAATTGCCGCGAGGGAGGAGTTCGGCCGGGGTAAACGAAGTGGACTTGTGAAAATTACATTCAATCCACTTTTGCGTTTTGCAAAATTTTACCTATTCAAGCGCGGCTACCGCGAGGGATTCCCCGGTTTGCTTGTGGCTTTGAACGAAGCCGTATACACCTACATGAAATACGCCAAGTTGTGGGATGAGGAATTTCGCAGTTGCCGGTCCGCTGGCACAGCGGGCAGAGAAGTTGGAAATCAGGAGAGGTGAGATGACAAACAGCGCTGAGTTACTGAATCTGGTTGAGGCATTTGTTGGCACTGAGGTGCTGGTTGTCGGAGATTTGATTGTTGACCATTATATCTGGGGCGGCGTTAATCGTATTTCTCCCGAAGCTCCGGTGGTGGTGGTTGACGTTGAAAAAGAGGAAAGGCGGCTTGGTGGAGCGGCAAACGTTGCACATAACCTCTGTGCTCTTGGTGCAGCGGTGTCGATATGCGGTGTAGTTGGCGATGACCTGGAAGGACGCGAGCTGACCGATCGTATGGAGCGGATGAAGATTGATACAAAAGGTGTTTTTGTTGACCGCTCTCGTCCAACGACGATTAAAACGAGAATTGTCGCCCATGCGCAGCAGGTTGTGCGTGTCGATCGTGAATGTCGCCTGCCACTCTCCGAGGCTTTTCAGGAGAGCATCAGTGCCGAGGTTCGTGCCCAGTTTGCTCGTGTGAAAAGTATCGCTGTATCTGACTATGGCAAGGGAGTTGTAACTCCACTAATTTTCAAACGTCTTGAGGGACAGGCCGGGATTAATGGTGTTCCGGTTGTCGTCGACCCGAAAGACCCCAATTTCCTCAATTACACTGGTGCGACGGTGATCAAGCCGAACCGCAAAGAGGCCGAGCAGGCGAGCGGTATGAAGATTGCGACACGCGATGACGCGGTTGGCGTGGGGCACAAACTGCTTTCACTCTGGAATACTGATTTTGTCCTGATCACCCTTGGTGAAAAAGGGATGGTTCTGGTCTCACGACTTGATGAATATTCCGAGCCAGTCGCCATCGATACTCTGGCTCAGGAAGTTTACGATGTCTCCGGTGCCGGAGATACGGTGTCGGCGGTGTTTACCCTGGCCCTTGCCGCTGGCGGTTCTCCGCGTCATGCGGCGGAACTGGCTAATCTCGCAGCCGGTATTGTTGTTGCGGAGGTGGGAACAGTTGCTGTTGAGAAAACGGAGTTGATCTCACGTTTACGTGAATTCGCTGTATGAGGTTGATTTGATATGGACAAGATCGGTGTGAAGAATTCCAGTCCGGATGTTGGCGGTGTTTTTAGCAGTATGACCGGATTTGGGACAGCCTCCGCAGATGTTTCCGGCTACCGGGTTATTGTTGAAACGCGTTCCGTCAATTCCCGGCATCTCGACATTAACATCAAGTCAGGATTTACCTCTCCGGCTCTTGATAGTGCGATTACCGCACTTGTCAATTCAAAATTATCGCGTGGTCGGGTTGATATCAGTGTTCAGGTTAGCCGGGGTAATCTTTCCGGGGCGTCTTTGCGGATAAACGAAGAGAAGTTCTTATCGGGACTGTCCGCCTTTCGTCACGGGGCACGGCTTGCCGGGCTCGCGGAGGAAACTGTTCCACTTGCCCAGTTTGTCACCGAGCTTCTTTCACGCCGGGATATTTTCGATAACGAAGAAGCTAATGAACTGACAGCGGAGCTTGCCGCCGGGATTCTTGAGCTTGCCGGACAGGCGATTGACAACCTATTGACGATGAGGAAACGAGAGGGGCAGCT
Source organism: bacterium (assembly GCA_028689495.1). GTDB lineage: Bacteria > Bdellovibrionota_C > UBA2361 > SZUA-149 > JAQTWB01 > JAQTWB01. The sequence continues at coordinate 10,130 of JAQTWB010000008.1, forward strand.
ACTGCGAACAGCGCTTGTTGAGTATGCTGCAAGTTTGAAGGATTATCGCGAAAGGCTAACACCGCTTGTCGCCCAGTCGTTGGACACAATCAGTCTTCGTCTGAAAACCAGGCTGGAAAACCTGGACGGGGTTGAGGTTGATTCTCAACGCTATGCCCAGGAAATCGTCTATTTTACCGACCGGCTTGATGTGAGCGAAGAGATTGTCCGGCTCGGTTCTCACCTGGCTCAGCTTGAGGGGTGTTTTGTTACCGGTGGCGGGCGTAAGATGGAGTTTATCCTTCAGGAGATGGGTCGCGAGATAAATACAATTGGCAGCAAGTCGCAGAGTGCTGAAATCAGCAACATTGTTGTTGAGTGTAAGGCGATTCTTGAGAAGCTGCGCGAGCAGGTAATGAACATCGAGTAAGCAGGAAACGGGATATCAATCAGATGAAAGAGTATTTTCGTCCATGCCTGTTTTGTTTTGTCGGGCCCGCGGGTAGTGGCAAGTCCAGTATCAGTCGGCAGATTGTTACGGCTAATCCGGAACTTTGCAGCCTCAGTATTTCAACGACAACAAGAGCACCGCGGCGCGGTGAGGTTGATGGAGTTTCTTATAACTTTGTCAGTGAAGATGAATTTGCTGAGAAGGTTGCCACCGGAGCTTTTATTGAACATGCCCGCTTCAGTAGTCACTGTTATGGAACCGAGCGGGAGTCCCTCAAACGACAGCTTGAGTCTGGACGTCACGTGATTCTCGATATTGAGGTTGAAGGGGTAAAACAGCTTAAGAATATTTTTGCCGAACGTCTTGTGACTGTCTTTGTCATGCCTCCTTCGCTTGCTGAATTGGAATCAAGACTGCGAGGTCGGGGGACAGAAGGGGAGGAGGAGATTGAGCGGCGTATGAACATTGCTCGTGGAGAAATCGCCATCTTGTCCGCCACCGGCTTTGCCGACTATCTGTTGATAAACGATTCTTTGCCACAGGCGATTATCAGAGGGCTGGAGATCGTTCATGCCGCCGCCTGCCGCATGTCAGAATTGTTGCCGGACAAACGGGCCGAGATTTTTGGGGCCTAGTTTCAACACGGCTCACAGCTCTACTGGCCACCCTGTGATTTTTTGGGCTGAATAGTATTGGCAGTGTTAACGGTGAAAGCCGAACTTGTTGCTGCGGGCGTGCCGAGCTCCAGCTCGGCGCGTTAAATAACCTGCGCGATCTTCGCAGCGGAGATCGAGCTCCGCTGCCCCATCTGTCATTCCCGGCCCAGAGATATGCAGCGCCGTAGGCGAGAACCGGGAACCTCCGCCTCAGTTGCCACGGTGTAAAGTTCGACGGTGCAAAAGATCTGTAAGTTATCACCCTCAATAATTAGTTGGATTTATTTAAGATTTGCATATTTCTGTTATCTGATATATGCACGCCCACCACTTTCCTATTCTTTCCATTTATCTTCCGAGTAGTAACGATAACTGAAGTTTGCTCAGCGCTTATTTTCCATGCGCACTGAGTAAGCGCAGGCATTCAGGTTTTTTGCTGCCCTTGACTCACAATCAATGGTCATTTTTTAGGAGAAGGTTATGGATGAAATAATCAAAACATCGGAAAGAATCATCGAAGACACTGATGCCTTTCATGGTATTGAAATTGAGCTCAATCACCACTTGAAGAGTTGTGAAGAGCTGATGAAAAACATTCGCTATGCATATTTCAATCCCGCAGGTTGCTATTACAACCATACAGGCCCTCTCCCATTATCAGAAAGCAAACTGGTATTTTGTGAAAAGGTTTTCAAGTTGTCGGGATCGAAGATTGACTCATTATCAAAACTGGTTTTGGAGTGTCGTTCGCGAGCATTTGGTACCCAGCAAAGTTACCAAAATGATGAGCGGCATTTTGCTGAACTCAATGTAGTGCTTCGTCAGCTGGTGGTTGGTGACTTGCGCGAGTTGGAGGATGCGTATGATGACGCAGTGGAGTTGAGAACTTCCTTGGCTGAGTTTCGGACTTTCTTGCAATCGTGTTTATGAGGTGATTTTTTGACATGAAGTGGCGAAAGCCGCTTCATGTAGGGATTACATCAGATGTTTTTATGCCTGCCTTATCATATTCCCCGCCATATCATATTCAGCCTATCGCATGATTGATTCATGGAAATAATGAGCGAATCTAGACTCTGAACAAGTCATCATAACTTGTGGTGGCAGGAGTCAGTCCCCACTAATAAGCACTGTTCAAATAATCTCGCTGTTCCATCTTTCAGGAGGCTCAAAATGAGCGTTTTTTCAATTTTTTCCGGTGCCAGTCTCTCACGAAAAATTGCCATTGGATTTGCGGCAGTAATTGTCCTGCTGGCGCTTGTTTCGCTCAAGTCACTCGGGGCAATGGGTGGTGTTGTGAGTACGGCCGAGGAAGTTGTCGCCTCAAATAAGATAAAAACAACAATGGTGCAGCGAGAGGTTGATCATCTTCAGTGGGCCGGCAAGCTGGCGCAGGTGTTCACTGATGAGTCTGCAACTGAAGTCAGTGTCGAAACCGATCCGACAAAATGCAAGCTTGGATTATGGTTGGCGAGTGATGAACGAAAAGATGCCGAACGCCTGCTTCCCGGTCTTGATGCGGAAATATCAAAAATATCTTTGCCCCATAACATGCTGCATAAGTCGGCGCAGAGTATCGCAGAACTGTTTCGTCAGGTAGATGAGAATATATCCCTTGATTTGCGCGACTTGAAGAGTCGGCATCTTCTTCGTCTTCGCAAAGTCGAGGCTGGTTTGCTCAAGAACGATGTCTCGCTGGTGAAAGGTGACGATGGCGCAAGCTGCGCATTGACGCAGTGGATATCAGGCAGCGGAAAACAGAAGTTTGGAAGTGATGAACATACCTCGGCAGTTCTCTCTGACCTCAACAGCAAGCACCATCTGCTACATCAGGGGTTAAGCAAGGTAGAGAAACTGATGGAGCAGGGTGAACTTGGTGCGGCTCGCGACTATTTTACTGACACTGTTGACGAGCAGGCCAATTCTACTTTGGCTGCGATTGACGCACTTGTTAACTTCAATGACAGTCTTCTTGTCTCACGCAAGCTCGCCAAGCAGGTATTTCAAACGGATACCTTGGGCCATCTTGGCGAGGTCCGCGCAGTGCTGGCTGATATAGTAAAATATGCCGACAGTCATCTGGTGTCCGAAACGGCAATGATGGATTTTATTCGCGGCGAGCGATGGCAGATAATCCTTTTGTCGGCAATCGCAGTAACTCTTGGTATATTCCTCAGCATTTTCTTGTCACGTAGTATCGTATCGGTGCTTCGTGTGGTGATGAAGGGCCTTGATGTTGGTGCCGAGGAGATATCACGGGCCTCGGATCAGTTGGCAGCTTCCAGTCAAGCTATTGCCCAGGCGGCAACCGAGCAGGCAGCCTCACTTGAGGAAGTGTCTGCTTCGCTTGAGGAGATTCGCTCGGCGACCAACCGCAACTCGAGTAATTCCATCGTCGCCCGTGATAAAAGCGGAACTGCGCAAAGAGTCGTTACTTCGGGCAAGTCGACAATGGGTGAGCTTGAAACCGCAATGGAGCAAATTCGCGAGTCATCTCGGCAAACCGCAGCAGTAATCAAAACGATTGACGAGATCGCCTTCCAAACCAATCTTCTTGCGCTCAACGCCGCGGTTGAAGCAGCACGAGCTGGAGAAGCGGGGAAGGGGTTTGCCGTGGTTGCCGAAGAGGTTCGCAGTTTGGCGCAAAGGTCAGCCGATGCGGCTCGCGGTACAACGGAGCTGATTAACGGATCCAACCGCCATGTCGACACAGGAGTCGATGTGACTTTTTCTGTCTCCAAGGCACTGGAGGATATTTACAAGGCCATTGATGAAGTTGTGAATATGGTTGATAGCGTCACAGTATCCAGCCAGGAACAGGCTGGCGGTGTAGAGATGATTACTGGTGCCGTGCGTGAACTCGACAGCGTTACACAGATGAATGCCGCCGGGGCGGAAGAAGTTGCCGCGGCCAGCGAAGAGCTTTCGGCGCAATCAAGGGAAATTCGCGATATGGTTGGACGACTGCGTCAGGTGATTGAGGGGCAGTGACGACTTGTTTACTTACATTTGAAGAATAAGTGAGAGTCAAAAGCCATCGCAAATAAAGTTCAACATACGAGGCAAGGGGTGAACCGAAGATCACCCCCGCCGTCAAGTTTTAACTAACCTTGTCCATGGTATTAACAGCATCGTGCTCGATCAGGTTGCCGGTCCCGCGAAGCTGAGCCAGACGATCCTGCACACTGCTTGTTGCGCCCGCAGTTTTCCAGCTCTGGTCTTCACCGCCGCCAGCTTCCGTTTTCAGGCGATTCAGTTTCGCTTCGCTGGTCGCAGCATGTACACTGAGTTCCTCGACCAGACCGCCCAGACCGTTGTCGGAGCTTTTAAAGCCTGCGACAAGTTCCTGAATTTCGCCCAGTTCATCGGCCAGAGCAATTCTGTCGGCGTGATCTTCGATGCTTTCGGCAACCGATTTAATCTCGGCCTCCGCAGAGCGAATTTCACTTTCCATTTCCTGAATCTGCTGGACCAGTAGGTTGGCACGCTGACTAACCAAATCGCGTTCACCCTCTTTCTTTACCAGCTGCGCAGTCCAGCTTTCGAGTTTATCCTGAGGAGTTGTCGCTGGAGCCGAAGTGATGGCTATAAAAACAGCCGGTGATATGGCTGGGCATAACGATGCTGTGTACAGCGGGTATGCAGTCGAATTGTCGGAACGGTTTGCCCGCTATCTCGGCTGTTCTGGCGTAGTCGTCAAGGTGATAAAAGTGACGGAGTTGCTGGACGTGTTTTCCAGGTCCGACTCGCTGATGGCGATCGGTAGTATTACGCCGACATTGGAGCGGGCTGAAAAGATGGATTTTGGTCTGTCCTATCTTGGCTCGGATGTAAGTGTGCTTGTCAAAGTGGAGACACCTGGTCTTAAGCGCTATGTGGTGCGAATGTTTACTGAAGGACCAGCAGGTAAAGTTTTCCCTTATTTTATTACGCTGGTTCTAGTATTTTCGGTTCTAATTTATTTGGCGGAACTGCGAAGTGATATTTTCAGCAACAAACTGTTTCAGGGGATGCAGGACTCCGCCTGGTTCTGTTTTGTGACATCGACAACCGTTGGTTATGGCGACAAGGTGCCGACAAATGTGATTTCACGAATATTGACTATATGTCTTATGTTTACTGGTATTGGGTTCATGTCTGTGCTGATAAGTAGTTCAGTGGCGGCGCTTGAGCCTGAAAGTTGCATATCAGCTATCGGTGATTTGCGTGGAAAAATGGTTGCGACCAAAGCGGCCACGGCGAGTGTTGGAGTTGTCCGACAGTTTAGCGATAACATTCATTTGACCACCGAACTGGAAGAGGCCATCGCCATGTTGGATCGTGGTGAAGTCGATGCGGTTGTTCACGACAAGCCAGCGTTAAATTACTACAGCAAGGTTACCGGTGGTGAGTATGCGATACTATCGCAACCATTGGTGCGTCAGGTCTACACCCCCGTGTTCCCTCGTGGCAGTGAACTTCGCCAGAAATGGGATGAGTTCTATTTGTCAATCAATCCGGGGGAGATAAGAGATTTGCGTATGCGCTATCTATCGGAATCGGTGATTTGATGTATGAAAGTGCGGACGTTGTCTTAGACATCGTCCGCAATGTTTTTACAGGTTTTCTATAACAATGCTGCTCTTCTTTTAATATCTGACAAGAGCCTGGAAGGCTCTTCTACTCTGCCCGGATTGCGGCGTTATAGTAGACGCGCCATCCTGGCGCGTGAATGAGTCCTGACAAGAGCCTGGAAGGCTCTTCTACTCAACCCGGATTGCGACGTTATAGTAGACGCGCCATCCTGGCGCGTGAATGAGTTCTGACAAGAGCCTGGAAGGCTCTTCTACTCAGCCCGGATTGCGACGTTATAGTAGACGCGCCATCCTGGCGCGTGAATGAGTCCTGACAAGAGCCTGGAAGGCTCTTCTACTCTGCCCGGATTGCGGCGTAATAGTGGACGCGCCATCCTGGCGCGTGAATGAATTCTGACAAGAGCCTGGAAGGCTCTTCTACTTTGCCCGGATTGCGACGTTATAGTAGACGCGCCATCCTGGCGCGCGAATGAATTCGGATAAGAGCCTGGAAGGCTCTTCTACTCTGCTAACAAATTCTCGATCAAATCTTCAAATATCCTAGTCAGACATTCAAGGGAGGCGACCGACACTTGTTCGTTTGGTTTATGAATAGTCCCGCTCAACAATCCAAATTCCAGCACTTCTGGGCAGAGAGGGGCGATGTGCCGGGTATCAGTAACGCCGCCATCAGTGGCAAGACGTGGCCTGATTCCGGTATGCTTCAGGATAATATCTGAGAGGGTGCCGATAAGCCGCTCCGATTGGGCAAGGACGGGAATTGCTCCCTCGTGCCAGGATACATCGTATTGCAGTCCTGATGATGAAAGAATTTGTTCAACCCGATCAATGAGACTTTGACTGGTCGAAGCCGATGAATAACGAAAATTCCAGTCGGCTTCGAGTCGACCAGGCACAATATTGTCGGCTCCCGAATTGGAAACCAGTCGGGTTATCTGAAAACTTGTCGGAGGAAAAAACTCGTTGCCTTCATCCCAGCGTTCGGTTGACAGTTGGGCAATCGCTTCAGCCATTCGCAGAATCGGATTAACGCAGCGATCCGGCCAGGCGACATGTCCCTGAATCCCATGAGCTACAAGTTTGCCACTAAGCGAGCCTCGGCGACCGTTTTTGATCACATCGCCGAAGACTTCAGAAGATGTAGGCTCAGCGACAATACAGTAATCGGGAATAATGTCGTTATCTCTCATATATTTCACAACGACAGGGGTTCCGTGTTCACTGCCACACTCCTCACCACTGGTAATGATGAAGCCGAGTGAACCGCTAAAATCTGGCTTCCGTCTTAAAAATCTTTCGATGGCGCTGATAAAGGCAGCGACTCCGCCCTTCATATCGGCGGCTCCACGTCCGGTAATAATTCCGTCCGAAACAGTTGCGGTAAAAGGATCGCTTTGCCAATCCTCAAGTGGTCCAGCCGGAACAACGTCGGTATGTCCGTAAAATACCAGAAGAGGAGAAGCGGTGCCGATTCGGGCCCAGAAATTGTTCACCTCACCACTGGGTAGGTCGACAATTTTGGCTCCGAGAGCAGAAAGTCGTGATTTGAGAATGCTCTGGGCACCGGCATCGGCAGGTGTCACTGAAGCGCAGGAAATTAACTCGGAAAGCAGGTTTACAGTATCGCTTGTGTTCATATTTTAGTTGAATTCAGTGGTGAAATAATCGGTGACTTTTTGACCTGCAAAAAGCTAACAGGCGGAACGGGGAAAGTAAATTTGCCCTGATAAAATGTTGTGAAAGCAGGTAGAAACTCTAAAAGTGATATATCGGGACAACGGTGCACAATAAATTGCGCACCGTTGTTTCCTGGTTATCCGAGGAAAACCTCTCTGATTTCTCGGGTCTGTGGATTGTTGCGATTCAATGCAGGCAGTGCGTCGATGAAGGGAACGGCATAGTTGCCCGTCAATTTACGAACTTCTTCACGCGACAGTTCGTGGCTACCAACTCTACCGGCGATGACGATTTTTTCACCCCATCCCAGGCGCTGAAGAAGGCGATAGCCCGAATCAGCGGACAAAGGATCGGCAGCGGCACAGACGATGTGGTCAACGCGATTGACAATCTCGGGTTCAGATACAAGCATCCAGCTTTCACGTTGCCCGATTCCGTCTGAGACCTCCAGCACCAATGTGATTGGCCGATTGTCAGACGAAGTTCCAGCTTCCTGAAGAAGGAGTCTACAGGTTTGCCAGAACAATCCGATTACCCGATTCTTCTCCAGCGTGTAAGTGCTGGGGATGCCGAATGCGCCATATTCAAGCACGCGTTCTGCTCCGGTAGCACTATACGAGCCAGGGTCGCGAAATGTTCCGCAGCCAGTCATTTTTGCCGCCAGCACACGGTGGTTTGCCGGATCCAGTGACAGGGCACGGGTAATCGCCGAACCTGATGTGGTTTTGCCAGTTTCCATAGCCCCGCCTGTGATCATGATGATTTTGACACCATCCATCTCAAACGGTTCTTGAGAAACATTCGCTCCGTAATTAACAGTGTTGACGATGTCGTCATCCGCGTTCCTGAAATAGCCCAGCACCCGCACTCTTGTTGAGTTCTGTTTCAGGCTGTTTCTCGATACAACTTCGCCGACAACCCCGGAATAGGTAAATAAATCCATTTCTTTCACAGGTTTGGCTGGCACGACGCCTTCCAGATAATCAAGCGCATATCTCGTTCCGACGACCGCGAGCATCAAATGCCCCGGGTAGAGGTCCGTGCTCGAAAAAGCGATACGTTGTTGTGTCAGGGAAGTTAATGGCGCGTGTTCGCAGTCAATAAATTCGCCCGGAACATGTTCGGCAATTTTCGGGTCCGAGACTTCCAGCACTTCCACAAGTGCGACATCGCCAAATTGTGGCATTCGCGGATTGGACTGATTGTCGTGAAATTTGACAAAGGCATGGCCAGGTACTCTGGTAACAACCGGGCTTCTGATTAAAGGGCCAAGGTGTTCCGCGGTAACCTTTTGGTTATGTTGCAAGTTTGACATTTGTATTCTCCAGTTCAGTTATATGGACGGGAGCAGTAGGTAACATGTGATTAGGTCCCAGATTGAGACTGTCCTCAGAATTACAAAAAAACCTTAAAAGTTTCTACCAGCTCCCAGGCAAGTGCGCCCGAAGATGAATAACTCGCAAATTCTCGGAATGGCCGAGAATAAAGGCAGATGCCAGTGGAGCTGATCGGTATACCGTCTACTACAAGAGTTGTGCTGAAGAGATTGAGATTGCTGGCAAAACAGTGTTTGTCAGGATGTGCTGGGGGTTTAGCATAGTGAGCTGATAATGCAACCCTCCGAGAGCTGGCCCTTATGCCGCAGGCGACGATTGCGACAAACTGCAATTTTCGTCTATAAAGTTTGCTTGAAATTGCTGACTTGGCTTTATCCCGGGAGTTTGGCAGTTGCGATGAGCTAATAAAATGCAGAGTTTGTTATGTCCAATATTCGAACAGTTGTATTTGATCTAGGCCATGTGTTGGTCGACCTCGATTTTTCTCGGTTCCATCGTTTGCTGTTAGATTCGATTCCTGATTTGCCCGATACAGCTGTGGCAATCGGTGAGCTTATCCGTTATCGGGAATTTGAACGGGGGACACTCTCCAACGAGGAGTTTCTCGGGCATATCTCCGGACTCACAGGCGGCAGGGCGACAACAGCCGAGATTGCCGCTGCCTGGTGCGATATTTTTTTGCCTCATGTCAAAATGCTGGAACTTCGCGATTGTTTGCTGGAGAACTACCAGGTTCTATACCTTTCAAATACAAATGGTCTGCACGCTCCGGTATTATTGCGCGACTATCAACTCGCCGAGAAGTCCGCAGGCTACATATTTTCACACGAAGTGAAATCAGCCAAGCCGGAACCGGAGATTTATCAACATTTGGCACAGCGTTTTTTGCTGGCACCGCAGCAGACTGTTTTTATCGATGACCTAGCCGACAACATCACTACCGCACGCAACGAGATGGGCTGGCAGGCAATTCATCACACATCGACAGCTGAGACGATAATGCAACTTCAGGCACTCGGGGTCATAATCTGATTCTCTAGCAAACCTGCTCTTTAAAAATTGAGTTTTTTGTATACCTGTTTTCCTTAGCTGGCATTTATTTCCGCCATTTAAGGAAAGCTGCAAGTTCTGGTTTTTTGTTCGTGTTTTTTTTGATGGAGAGAAGTCTCCCGGAGGTTTTATGGATATTGTCATCATCAACAGCCTTATTTTGGCTGTTCTGATTTATGCGTTGCTGTTTTTGCTGTGTAACCGCTATGCGATTAACCTGATTACTGTTGTGGTACTCGGTTGTCTGATTTTTAACCCGACAGACAATCGCTGTATCGCCGGTATTCAAAAAGCGGTTCATTCAGGAGGGGTTGATACATTTATTTATCAACTGGTTGATCAGCTCAAAAAGTGCGCTTCTGATTGAGGCCAAGGTGAGGGCGTTAATGACAGGGATGTCATTAATACCTGGTGGCTGGTCTGGTTCATCGTTTCGCAGTAGATGAGCAGTTCCATGGCATGGCTGTTTAGAGTGGAAGAGCCTTCCAGGCTCTTGCTGTTGGCTGGTCTGATTACTCCTTTGCATTTCTAGGCGGCTCCATGGCACGGGTGTTTAGAGTGGAAGAGCCTTCCAGGCTCTTGCTATCGGATAATGGATTTCACTTGCGGCTTTCTTTCCTAGCTTTCTTTCCTAGCTTTCATTTTTAGCTTTCGTTCTCAACTTTCATTTCCTATTTGAATCCCGTATAGACGAATGGTGGTTATTTCGGGTTTTATTTTTTTGGTTTTTCAGGAGGTAGGTCTATGAAAAGGTTAATATTATTTCGACATGCGCATTCTCTCAGGCAGCAGCTTGCGGAAATGGGAGCGGATGCAATTCATCTGGGTAGAACTGCGGCAGAGATATTTGCTGAATACAGCGAGTCGGATAACCCGCTGACAAGTTTAGGTCTTGAACAACGAACGACCCTTACGGAATACGTTCATCAGCACCTGTTTCCCAACTTGACCGTTCCGCAGTGCTGGATTTCTTCTCCGTATAAACGGGCGCTAGATACGGGAAGTCAGCTTGGTTTCGGGCCACCATTGAAAATCGCAGCTTATGCCGAGCGTTATCAAGGTAACGTCGAGGATATTCATCCTGATTTGCGACGAAGTTTTTGTGAGGCTGAATTCGATGCCTGGCAGGCTGACCCGTATTATCGGCCAATCCCTGGCGGTGAGTCGCTTGCGGATCTTTATCGACGTGTCTGGGCTGACTTTTCGCGACGGATATCCGGTGAGAGCGAAACAGCAATCATCTGTCACGAGCAGATTATTTGGATGATTCGTCAGGGTATGGAAGGTCTTTCAGTCGAGGAGGTGCTTGGTGGGCGGGCCAAACGCGGTGAACAGCAGGTAATCAAGAACTGCTGCGTCATTGTTTATGCCGATCAAGTTCCCGAAGGCGAGGTGCTCATTCCGAGACCGTCGGGACTTTCTCGGGGAGTTGTACGGGAAATTCCACCGGGAGTCTCTTCGCTACACTCTGGTCATAAGGAATACTTGCCGCACCCGTTTCGCTATGTCTCGATTGTCAACCCGGCGCATATTCCGCGCTTGCAGTGGAAGCAGGCGCGCCAATGGCGAGACATTCGCTGGCGGGATAGTTAACGGAGTTTTTGTTGTGGTGTTTTTTCAATTCGAAGGGGCAGCCGGTATTGGCCCCCTTCACCTTCATAAGGTCCCTTCTTTGATGGAAATCTTTGGGGACGATGAGCAAGCCTTTTTGCAGGTTTGGTAATGTGGCGGCGAGCCGCCGCCACTCCCAGCGGGTGCCGTATTGTATCGTTGAGGAGTCTATAAAAGGTTTCAGTGTAATTGATGCCCAACATATCAGCACCCGCCGGAAACCTCCGCCTCACCACTGACCCCTCGGCATCGCCACCCGCCGGGACCGGCGGCGGCTCGCCGCCGGAAACCTCCGCCTCACCACTGACCCCTCGGCATCGCCACCCGCTGGGACCGGCGGCGGCTCGCCGCCGGAATTACTCAGCGCCCAAGCGCTGGACCATCTCCAATCTTCAGCCAGCACGCATAAACCGGCGGCTACGGGATTGTTGTGAATGTAGTTCATTACGGCAAAATAATGCTGTTCGTCCCGGATATATCGGTCGAAATAGTCCCTGGTCCAGAACATGTTGTCGTTGATCCCCAAATTGAGTCTGCTGTTATTATTGATAGCCCAATGTGAGGTATACGACTTCCAGGAGTGAAGTATCTTGCTTAGCGGAATGAGTGGTTGAATCAGAACATGAATGTGATTGGGCATCACACACCACGCTAGAAGGTGGTAGCGATCTCCGTGACTTTTTAAAAGTTGCTCTTCTAGCACGCGGGCACACTCTGGATGCCCGAGAGCACAGCATCCGTAACCGGAATCTAGCCAAGCCTCAACTGTCCTACGGCGAATCATTTGTCGTTTATACTTAGGCGCTACGGAAACCTTTTCTTTAATTAATTGCAGCTCTTTCTGTGGCAGAGAATCGGCGAGTCGGAAGGTGATAAATTGTAATGTCTTGGCGCAATCAAAGTGAGGAAGATATCCAGAATGATACCAGCCCAGATGTTGCACGGATTCGGTTTCGGTCATCATACCTCCGTTAAGCAGGTTTAGTAATGTGGCGGCGAGCCGCCGCCACTCCCAGCGGGTGCCGTATTGTATCGTTGAGGAGTCTATAAAGGTTTCAGTGTAATTGATGCCCAACATATCAGCACCCGCCGGAAACCTCCGCCTCACCACTGACCCCTCGGCATTGCCACCTGCCCGGACCGGCGGCGGCTCGCCGCCGGAAACCTCCGCCTCACCACTGACCCCTCGGCATCGCCACCTGCCGGGACCGGCGGCGGCTCGCCGCCGGAAACATCCGCCTCACCACTGACCCCTCGGCATCGCCACCTGCTGGGACCGGCGGCGGCTCGCCGCCGGAAACCTCCTCCGCACCACTGACCCCTCGGCATCGCCACCTGCCGGGACCGGCGGCGGCTCGCCGCCGGAAACCTCCGCCTCACCACTGACCCCTCGGCATCGCCACCTGCCGGGACCGGCGGCGGCTCGCCGCCGGAAACCTCCGCCTCACCACTGACCCCTCGGCATCGCCACCCGCCGGGACCGGCGTGCAGGCAACAACCGGATTAAATTCACCCAAATTGATGAAATACGCCATTATCAGAAATTTTCGCTACTATTCAGCGCGAAATTCATCTATATCAGTGAATATCGTCTGCCGAATCGAGGTTCGTCTAGTGGATGAAGGGAAATTCATCAATTTAAGGTAATTTATGACGAAAGCTGAAAATCCCATGGAGCACACCGTGGATAATACCGTGTCGCATACGGTGAAGCATGCGGTGAAGCATACTGCGAAGCTTGGACAGGTCATACGGACGGAGCGCCGTGCGCACGGTATGACCCAGGGTGAACTTGCGGCTCTGGCAGGAGTTGGCTTGAATTTTATTTCCCAGCTTGAAAGTGGAAAGGAGGGAGGGCGTATAGACAAGATACTCCATGTCCTTGAAGTATTGGGACTGGAGCTGGTTATCTCCAGGGGCACAAATGTTATTTCTGTCTCGGATACTTTGTTCGGGGAGAGCCAGGATGCGTCTTGATGAATTGCGCGATCTGGAGAAGCTCCATGTCTATAAAAGTCATGAGCTGGCGGGTGTGATTGAGCGGACCAGGGGAGGGTGCAGTTTTTTTTATCGTCAGGATTATCTGACTGCACATGCGGCTCAGAGTGGCGCGGCAGTGTCCTTTTCTTTGCCGCTACGTGAAACACCATACCGACTGCAAGGAGATAATCTTCATGCATTTTTTGCCGGGCTACTTCCGGAGGGAAGACGGCTTGAAGCATTGCGTGAGTCATTGAAGACATCACCTGATGACATGTTTACCCTGCTTGCTGCGCTGGGAGATGAAACAACAGGTGATGTATTTGTACGGCCCGAGTCAAATCATCAGTCAGGCAATTCTTTGCCGGATAGTGCTGTTACTGCAAAAGACCTCTCCAGTGTGTCTTTTGCCGATTTGTTTGAACAGAGCATTCATGGCAAGACTTTGGCAGAGCGCAATCGGGATTTTGCAGTGGCCGGTGTTCAGCCAAAAATATCTGATCAGATGATTTCTTTCCCACTTTCTATCGCCGGAAGAGATAAACGTTACATTTTGAAACTGACCCCCGAGCGTTACCCCGGAATTATTCGCAACGAACATTTTTTTATGGAGACTGCCCGGGCTTGTGGGTTGCCGACGGCCAGGACACAAGTTGTGAAAGATGCGGCTGGCCACGAGGGGTTACTGGTGGAACGATTCGATCGGCGGCATGACGGCAAAAACAGTTTTATCCGCTTTCATCAGGAAGATGCCTGTCAGTTTCTCGACCGTTATCCTCACGATAAATATCGCCTCGCCATGCGGGAGATATTGGAGGGCATACTCCAGCTGAGTTCCGCTCCGTTGGTTGACAGTATTGCTTTGCTCAGATTGGTTGCTTTTTCCTATCTGATAGCAAATGGCGATCTTCACGGTAAAAATATCAGTCTGCTTGTCGATCCTCGTCAGCAGAAAACTTTTCTTTCGCCAGCCTATGACTTGCTCTCCACCTTGCCTTACGGTGACGAGAGTATGGCTTTAAAATTCGAGGGACAACGCGATAATCTGCATCGTTCTCATTTTATAGCCGCCGGAGAAAGGGTTGGATTAAGGCGACTGGCGGTTCAACAGATGCTGGATAAATTATCGAGGGGCATATTGCCATGGATCGACAGGCTGGAGGAAACGAGGCTTGCGCCAAAAAAAGTTTCGCACTTGCGCCGAACGATGAAAAAGCGTTTGCACGATTTGGCCACCAGCCCACCGGATCCAAAGTGAGGATTGGCCACGCGTGCCGAGCACCAGTTCGGCGCCGAGTTCCCCCTTCGAATCACCGCCCACTGGCATCGGTAGGCACCAACCCGCCGGATTAAACAATCTGTCCCTACTCACGGCGAAATCGACCCTATTTATCGTGGTTTACAACCCACAGTTATCGTGTCATTTTCCAGTCGACAGGAGAACCCAGGGAATTACAGATGGCAGGAAAAAAAACAATCAACCAGATGTCCGGTATCGTTTTCGATGACCCGCGTGGTCTTCGCAATCTTGAGGCAGCAATGGCTCTTTTCTGGAGTGCATGGGAGTTGAAAGAATCTTACCTGAGAGGCGAGAATCCGGGCTGGACAGAAGAAGAGTTACAAAGAGCCGTGCGTGACTGGGTGCTTTATGCAAAATCTTAATCTTTTTCGGCTCTATTGCGACAAGTTTTCGGCTTAAGCTATATGGTGACAGGCAGTGTTGCCTCCATGCTTTATGGTGATCCACGTTTCACTCACGATATAGACCTCGTGTTGCTGGTGGACTCCTGTGATCCATCCATTTTTTCGCGTGAGTTTCCGGCCGGTGATTTTTATTGTCCACCAGAAGAGGTTATGTTGTTGGAGAGTCGTCGAAGCAGTGGGGGGCATTTTAATCTGATTCATCACGCCAGTGGCTTTAAAGCGGATATCTATTTGCGGGACTTTCGCGATGAGTTCATTCGCTGGTCATTTGCCAATATTCGTTCGGTAGTCCTTCCCGAAGTGACCATACCAGTCGCTCCACCGGAATACGTGATTGTTAACAAACTCATATATTATCGCCAGGGCGGTTCGGAAAAACACTTAACTGATATTGCCGGTATTCTCTCTAACATGGCGGATAAAGTTAACTGGGAGGTTATCCAGCAACAGGCGCTTCGATACGGCCTGACGGCGGAACTGGAAAAGGTCAGGAATCAGTAGATTTGTCAGTTGCGGTGGTTCAATCGGGACCGGTGGGCAACCAGCCCTCCAGATCGAAAGTGAGGATTGGCCGGGCGTGCCGAGCCCCAGCTCGGCGCCGAGTTGCGGCCGCGGTTCTCCTCCCATCATCACCAGCCAACCGGATTAAAAAGCATAACCTGACACAATAGAGACAGTTGCTATTGGACGGGTAGTGTCAGGCGTATTCCATCGCGGTCAGCAATGTTTGGATCTTCAAATGCATTTGTCTCAGTCAGGGCTTTTTGAGCCGTATCCAAAGATGTCCATGGTATCTGAGTTACATAGCGTTGAGCGAAATCAAGTGTTCGGATTAACGGTTCGGAAATTGCACTGAGAGACATGGCCCGTAGAGCTGAAAGGTAGTTGTTTCGAAAAATTGTCGGAATGATAATGCGATTTTCGCCCGCTGCAATCAACTCGGCATTCATCATGATTCTGGCGACTCGGCCGTTTCCATCCTTGAAGGGATGAACTTCGGAGATCAGAAACATCATGAAGATTGCCCGTGAAAAAGGGTAGCCTAGCGCCTGATAATATTGGAATCCGCGCATTAGAGTTCCAGCTACTAATTCAGGAGCGACAAACTCGGTAGCTCCGGCACGATTTGATTGCGATTTGAATTTTCCCGGTGATTTTTCTGGTCTCGAACCCATAATTTGCGCATGGCGTTGCTGAAGCAGCTCCAGTAGAGACGGAAATGACGTCGGTAATTTTTTCATTTCAGCTGACGATGAAACTATTTTGTAGGTGCCAAGGATGTCATGTGCATCTTCTGGCCTCTGAAGCGGTATTTTCCCTTGAAAAGCAATCTCGGCGGCCTCAGTCACCCCAAATTCTGTTCCTTCGATAAAATTGGAGAAATAGGCATCGAAAAAAGATATGGTTGACCATTCTTCAGCTTTGTTTAGCTGGCTACGCCGATGGCAGGGGGCGAGATTGTTTAGGCTGATAAAAAGTTTTTCGAATAATTGCAGGCGGTTTGGATCGAAAGGTTTACCATCTGCGCGAGCACGAGCAATATCGCTGCCAAGTTGGGCTGTGCGCGTTCCTAGTAGGGCTCCGATAATGTTGTTAAGCTCCGATGCTTCCTGCTCGAGTGAGAGTATTGTGGAGATACTTTTTATTTCGTCGCGCAGACTGTTCAAGGCTGCTTCTCCAGATAGTCGCAGTACCGTTTCGAGATGCTGTTCTACCTCATGCTTTGTGCAGGTGCGCGGCACGCGAGAGTTACGAGCTCGTGAGGGGCGCATGTTTTCTAGTAATGCTCGTGCAGTGGAGCACAAGTAGAGACTGCCAATGAACTTACGGTCGCTCTCGAGTGCAGGAATTCCCTTACGCGGGCGGATAATAATTCCCGGAAGTCGGATGTCCATTTTTCGGTCGGCAATTACAAATATCGATCCGTCTTCGGCTGGTTTGTTCTCGATGGCGGTCCGATCGCTGATCAATGCGCCTGGTAAGTAGTTATCGAGTATTTGCCATAGATTCCGTCGGACGATCGTCTCAGGCGAGTCTGTCATATTGCGGCTATACAGTTTCGGTCCGACATTGCGTAACTTGCCAGATTGGACAGCACGAATGACGTCCCGTGATAAACGGGTGTTTGAAACAAAAACTTCTGGCATGTTTTCGGGGAATTTTGCGGACATAGCGCTCTCGATTAAGCATATTTGCCAATAACTGGAACTTAACACGGCGATTGTGGCAATTTTTTGGGAGTTAAGAAACAACTATTATTGCCAGGACTTAATCGAATCACCAACCAACAGATCCAAGGTGACGATTGGCCGGGCGTGCCGAGCCCCAGCTCGGCGCCGAGTTGCGGCTGCGGTTCTCTTCCCATCATCACCAACCACCAGATCCAAAGTGACGATTGGCCGGGCGTGCCGAGCCCCAGCTCGGCGCCAAGTTGCGGCTGCGGTTCTCCGCGCGTCATCACCAACCTACCAGATCCAAAGTGACGATTGGCCAGGGGTGTCGAGCTCCAGCTCGGCGCCGAGTTGCGGCCGCGGTTCTCCTCCCACACAGCTTCTGATGCAATTATTTCACCGCAGCAACGATATTCGGGTAACCGATAGCTCCATTGGACGATATCGCAGTTTGAGATGGACGAAGGCCTTTGTTTTGGTTTAAGGTGTCGTGTGAGAATAATTTCACGAAAAAAGATTATAGATTTCTGTCGGAAACACGGAAGCGAGGAGAGTAGTCTGAATGCCTGGTATTGTATTTGCAAACAGACATCTTTCGCCTCATTTGCTGAACTTCGACTGACTTTTCCGTCAGTCGATCGGGTGCGTACAGTTAACGGACAGATTTTGACAGTGTTTAACATTGCTGGAAATAATGTCCGCCTGATTGCAGCAGTTCATTACAACCGGCAGACTGTGTTTGTTCGTCATATCCTGACACATGCTGAATATGACAAAGGGCAGTGTTGCGAAATTTGCATTTCGCCAGGATTGACTCCCGTCAATCCACTTTTTCGTATCTCCGATACGAAAAAGTCTCCCCTTTATTTATTTTTCTTTTGTAGGGCCAAAATGGCCCTACATTTACTGCGTTACACGCAGGCATACAGCTCACGCTGTCTGCCTTTTGGGTGTGTTTTTCAACACACCCAAAAGGTAACTGGAGGATCAGTGGATGAAAAGAAAAGCTCTCGATATTCCGTCTCTTGAAGCCCACTGGTCAGACTTGAAGCCGTTGTTATCCGTCTATCGCACTCAGGCCGATTACAATCGTGCCGTATCAGCTATGGATCAGCTACTTGACCTTGTTGGTGACGACGAAGGACATCCATTAGCGTCTTTGCTGGAAACAATCGGTGTGCTTGTTGAGGCTTATGAAAAACAAAATTATCCACAGCCAACCCCCAGTGCGGTTGAGGCCCTTCGGTTATTGATGGCCGAACATGCACTGTCACAGAATCAGCTTCCGGAAATTGGCAGTCAGGGAGTTGTTTCAGAGGTTCTTTCAGGGCGAAGGGAACTCAACAAGCGGCAGGTTATTGCATTAGCCCGGCGTTTTGGCGTCTCTCCGCTAGTTTTTCTTGACGGAGTTTCGGACGATCAGGAGGCGGCCTAGTTGGTGGGCAACCAGCCCGTCGGATCTAAAGTGAGGATTGGCCAGGGGTGCCGAGCTCCAGCTCGGCGCCGAGTTGCCCACCCGAAATCACCAGTCCGCCGGATTAAAAACCTCCGCGTTTCATGATTAACGGTGAAAATCGAAATCACCGCCGTAGGGGTGCCGAGCTCCAGCTCGGCGCCGAGTTGCGGCGGCGGTTCTCCTCCCGTCATCACCAGCCTCAACCGCTGTTTACAACTTCTATTCAACAAGCTATTAAGTGGGAATTCTTTCCCGGTCCCACTTAGCCCAGTAATCATTGATGAAAATACTGATCGTCAGCGCCAATCCGCTCATTTCCTCGCAAAACCCCGGTTCGCCGCGGATAGGTTGCCTGTGCCGCGAACTTGCTAAAAAGCATACTCTGTATTTTCTCTCCCCCTTTACCGAGGCAGAACTCGCCAGCGCTTATGGCTCCGCCGAGGAGCTGCGGCAGATGCTCGCCGAAGTTGTTCAGCTTCCCCTGGCGCCGCAGCCGAGCTGGCTTGGTGCCTGGGCCCATCGCCTGATGCGCACACCGCGATATATCACCTGGTTCAGCAATCCGCTTTATTCGCTCAAGGTCCGCGTACAGATAAACGCCGAGATTGCCCGTCTCAAGCCTGATCTCATCCTCGGCCATAGCGCCGGCGCTATTCAGTACCTGCCACGGACAACACAGACGAACCTGCCGACTGTGGTTGACCTCGTCGATTCCGGCGCGTTGCTCAACTCTCGCAACCTGTCACAGGCCGTGACTTCGAGCAGGAGTATATTCGAGCGTTTTGTGCTCACCATCGACAACTTCCTTTTTCACTACTACGAACGCTGGCTTGCCCGGCGCGGACAAGTTTGCACCTACGTTACCCAGGGCGACTGCGATTACGCCCGCAAGTATTCGGGGATTAACAATGTTGCAGTGGTCGGAAACGGGATAGATACAAGCTATTTTCAGCCCGGCAGCTGGTGCCGGACGCGGCGTTTGCTGGTGTTTATCGGCGTCATGGATTACGCGCCAAACCGCGATGCGGCTCTCTGGCTAGGCCGTGAAATTTTTCCACGTCTTCAGCAGTCCTGCCCGGATCTGACACTGGCGCTTGTTGGCATGTCACCGCCAGCCGAAGTTTCGGCTCTCGGCGATAACCCGGCCATTACCGTGACCGGCACTGTGCCCGATGTGCGTCCCTACCTGTCCGAGGCTTTCTGTTTCGTTTGCCCGATGCGCCTTGGCGCTGGCCTCAAGAACAAGATCCTCCAGGCCCTTGCCGTCGGTATCCCCGTTATTTCGACCAGGGCAGGAGCAGATGGACTCGATATGACGCCTGATGTGCATTACCTCGAAGCGAATACCCCCGACGAGTATCAGCAGCAGATTACCCGCCTGATGAACGAGCCCGGGCTTGGCGAGAACTTGATTCGCAACGGACGGGAGTTTGTCGACCGGGGGTTTTCCTGGGCGAGCCGGGCGGAGGAGCTGGTGGGGATGTTTGGCAAGCGAAGCTTGGCTCAACGCAGTGCAGCCTCGAACCCCCGCGTTCTTGTCCTTGATGCCGGGGCTCGGCCCGCACTTGCGGTTATCCGGTCACTTGGTCGGGCCGGGGCAGAAGTAATTGCGGCGGGGGAGTCCGTTCACGATATCGGGCTCAAGAGCAAGTATGTTGCGGGAACCTTTATCAGCCCATCAAGTTCGGAAAAACCAACCAAGTTTGTTGCCTGGCTTAGGGGGGTTCTGGAGCAGGAGAAACCGGATATACTGCTACCGATTACCACGGCGAGTACGGAGGCCGTTCTTTCTGCCGCCGAGGAACTGCGCCGGTTCAGCAAAATTCCTTTTTCCGCAGCTGAGACAATCCGTCAGGCGAACGACAAGTGGGCGTTGTATTTAACAGCCCGGGATATTGGTATCGCCGTTCCCGATACCGAGCTGATTAAAAATGATAGTCCTCTGACAAGCGAGGCGGAACAAAGATTGAGGGGCTTTACCTATCCAGCCGTATTGAAGCCAAGGGTTTCGGACTACTTGTCCGGCGGTCGTATTTGTAAATGGCCGATTATCTACCCCAAAACATTTTCGGATGTTCAGAATTGGTTCGATCGCCGAACTGCCGATATGCCTGACTACTTGCTACAGGAGAAACTCCCGGGTGATGGCGCGGGAGTATTTATGCTTTGTCAGAAAGGGGAGGAGAAACTTGTTTTTGCTCACCGTCGTTTGCTTGAGAAACCGCCGACAGGCGGGGTCAGTGTTTTATCAGAAAGCGTCGATCCCGATGAGCAAGCACTGGCCGCGTCACGCATGTTGCTGAAAAAGCTGAACTGGACTGGCGTGGCAATGGTTGAGTTTAAAAGAAAGGCGGATGGCCGGATGGCGCTTCTCGAAATTAATCCCAGGTTCTGGGGATCACTTCAGCTTGCGATTCGCAGTGGCTGCGACTTTCCGGTGGACCTGTGTAACCTGTATTTGACTGACTTTATGTTGCCGACGACCACCTTGGCGAAATTCGAGAAGGGGATTCGCTTGCGCTGGGTCCTTGGAACGGTTGATCATGTTCTGATTCGTTTGAAGAATGACCCTCTAGCGGCGATGAGGTTTATTTTCGAAAATGGGCTGCAACTTTTTCAGTCCGGCAAGTCAACCTGCCACGATGTATTTGACAGAAGCGACTGGCGACCTTTCAAGCAGGAAGTAATAAATTATTGTCGCAATCTTATAGGCCGAAAATGAAAGAGAATATATTGCTCTTTATTGAAACTGGTGGCCCCGGCGGCGCGGAGCGGGTAGTCGTGGAGTTGGCCGCCGAATATCTGCGGCAGGGACACGCGGTCCATGTTGCGACCCTGCGCACTGGCTGGCTTACCGAGACTTTATCTTCGAAACAAATTTCATTCTCCGTTTTACAGGGCGGCAAAACCCCTGATTTTAATCTTGTGCGTCAGCTTTCACGGTTGATGAAGGAGAAGAAAATTACCTTTCTGCACTCCCATCTGCTTGATGCCAATTTCTATGGGGCCATGGCCGCCCGGTTTAGCCGTTTTTGCGGTTTGCCGGTAAGGCACGTTGGCACTGAGCACGGAGACGTGCATCACCCGGACGGAAAACACCTGGTCGGGTTAAAACTTAAGACCATCTGCTTTCTCGGGTCAAAACTTACCGCCGTATCGGACTATACTCGTCGAGCGATGATAAGTTATGGGGCTAATCCGGCGAAAGTCACCGTGGTCGGAAATCCGATAACCAGTCCGCTATTAACTGATCCGGAGAGTATTCGGCGACTTCGGGTGATGAAGCGCCAGGAGTTGGGGTTGACGGAGGATGAATGGGTCTGGATTCATGTTGCGAATATTCGACCAGTTAAAGATCAGGAGACATTGATTCGCGGATTCGCCAAAGCACTTGAGGAAGGCCGGCAATCTCAACGCCTGCTTATTGTTGGCGATGGACCACTTCGCGGCGGACTTGAAGAGCTGGCCCGGGAATTAAATGTAAGCCAGGCAATCTCATTTCTTGGCTTTCGCGATGATGTTCACGAGCTCCTTGCGGCAGCTGATGGTTTTATTTTGACCTCAAGAAGCGAAGCGCTGCCAATGTCGATACTTGAAGCGGCGCTGGCAGGGTTGTATGTGATTTCGTCGGATGTCGGCGGTGTCGGTGAGGTGATTAGGGACGGGGAGACGGGGGCATTGTTTCCGGTAGGGGATGTTGACGGGTTGGCGTCACGGATAAGAACGATATCGGCGCAGGCGGAGTTTTTTAAGCAAAAAGGCGGCTTGCTCAACCGTTGTGTGAGTGAAAGATTTTCACCGATATTCATCGGGCAGGAATACCTTACATTGGTCGGTAATACAGAATCCCGGAGTCTGTCCCAATGAAGATACTTTTTATCACCTCGCAACCCCCTTCCGCTACCGGGTCTGGCGGGGAACTTCGCTCGTTTTATTTTTTACGAGCAATGGCACAATTTGCCGATGTCCATTGTGTTTTTTCGTCACCTTCTCCCGATGCGAGTTTCAGCGATATTGAGTCATTGGCGGTTTTAGGCGTTTCGGCGATTTCGCGTGAGGAGTTTGGTCCGGGATCGGCCCGATTAACTCGTGGCGGCCGTTTAAATGAAATTTACAGCTTGCTTCGGAGGGAGCCTTGGTCAGTTGCGGACTACGCATCCGAGCAGCTTCGCACGGCGCTACATTCTCTTGTTGATAAGTTGGAATTCGACGTAATTATCGCTCGTCATACAACATCGGCTTATTGGTTTTTACGAGATAAAGGTCTTGCGGCATATCTCCCAAGGTTGATTGTGGATGTGGACGATGTGAAAGTTGGGCGCGAAATATCGCAATCTCCTCGAGTCCGTTTGGACCGGTGGATGGAGTTTTTGTTCCATCGAAGACTTGCCAAGGCCGGGGCAGTTACAACCGCATCAGATGACGATAAGGTTTATATTGAGAGATTAGCTATCTCCGACCATTGTGTTGTCGTGCCTAACATTTACATTCCCCCGGATGAGCATTTTTCCCGGCATGGGGTGAATGAGTTAAACCTTTCAGAAAAGTACATCCTGTTTTGTGGGCAGATGTCGTATGGGCCTAATGAGGAGGGGTTAAGATATTTTATAAACGATATTTGGCCGATTCTTTCCGGTATGGACCCCGACCTGCAATGCCTTGTCATCGGTCGTGGTGGTAGCGAGGCTCTCGCCGCCGCAGCACGTGAAGCAGGTCTTGATTATCGAGGAGAGGTCGCCTCCACGGCACCTTATTATTCGGCAGCTCGAGCGGCAATCGTGCCATTGCTCTCCGGATTTGGAACCCGGATAAAAATACTTGAGTCCCTGTACTGCGGAACACCGGTGGTGTCCACCAGTAAAGGTGCGGAGGGGTTGGCCGTGTCCAATGACCGGGATATCCTGCTCGCCGACACCGCCGGTGAGTTTTCGGCGGCTGTAATTAAAATTCTACAAATGACCCCGGACCAATTAACCACCCGGATTGCTAATGGACGTGAACTTATAACCAGACATTACAGCGAGGATGCAGTCGTAAACGGTCTTCGAGAGGCAATACATTTGCTTGACCGGAGTCCATCATAATGGAAGACAAGGAAGAAGTTGTTATTAACACCGATGATGTAACGGGCGCGGCCCGCCGTGGGCTTTGGGCCATGGCATCGTCAAGTGTTTTGCAGCAATTGGTTACGTGGGGTCTGACTCTTGTCACCATTCGTCTTTTGACTCCAGAAGATTATGGTCTCATGTCTCTGGTGGAGAGTTTTGCTCCATATTTTGCAGTAGCAGCCTCGTTTGATCTTTCGTCCTGGGTTGTTCAAAGACAATCGCTTGGCAAAGACGAGGAACGGGCGGCATTTACCCTGGGAACCACACTTGGCACTATTTCATTTCTGTTTGCCGTATTGGTCGCGCCGGTGCTTTCCTGGTTTTATGGAAACAACGATATTCTTCTTCCATTTATCCTTGTCGGGTTTACTTTTTTTCTTCGTGGATTTGGCTCCTTCGGTGAAGGCAAGCTCAAGCGCGAGATGAGATTTGCGGCGATTGCAAAGGTACAACTGGTGATAGCAATTGCTCGGGGGATTACGCAGGTAATTCTGGCGTGGCAAGGATATGGGTTTTGGTCTCTTATTTTTGGGTTGGTTTTGGCGGAAGGAATACGTAATCTTGTATGGTTTTTTCTCGCCGATGCGTCAATACAACTCAACTTCGATAAGAAAGTTTTTCGTGAGGCGCTTAAGTTCGGTTTACCATCGGCCGGAGCCTCGTTGCTTTGGATTTTGTACAGCGGAGCGGATAATCTTTTTGTTGGAAAGTTTTTTGGTCCCGATATGCTGGGGCTATATGCTATGGCATATTATTTGGTCGATCTGCCTGCGTCACGGATTAATCAAATCATACGACCAATATTGTTGCCTTACTATAGCCGGTTGAAGCACGATTCGAATAAACTGAAGGAAGGTTTCCTGAATACCGTCACCGGGACGACGGCGCTATTATTTCCCTGCACAGCTGGAATAGGAATCATCGCCAATGATTTTGTACCACTTGTTTTGGGGGACTCCTGGAAGGGGCTTGAAACGCCGATTATCGTGATGTCGCTCTCCGGGATACTTCGTGTATCGATGGAGAATATGTATCCGCTTTTTTTATCCCTTGGGCAGACTAAATATTCATTTTACTGTAATTGTTTTTCCGCCATTGTATTTCCGGCATTGGTTATTTCACTTGGCTTGTCCTACGGTCTGCCAGGGGTTTATGCGAGTTGGTTTGTTTTTCTTCCCTTGGCAATTGCCGTTTCACTGCACTTCATGCACAGGGCGTCGGGTATATCTCCCCGGGACATTTTCGGGGCAATGCTTAAACCGGCTTTCTCTGCTTTATTGATGATGAGTTTTGGTTATACCTTATCCTATTATTTTTTGGATAACTCGGTCCCGTGGCTGTCATTGATACTTGTTATAGTTGGTTCCGCCGCTCTTTACGGATTGTCTTTAAGAGTTTTGCTTGGCCGACGATTTATTAAAATTTGTCTATCTGCCGGAATAGGCGGACGCGAAATCTAGGAAGGACAATTTATGATTGCTCGACGCAAACTCCCCGACGAGTATTTACAGTGGAATGCGAAATGGAAGGCGCCCTTTGGGCGGCAGTTGCCATTTAAAATATTGCCATCATTTCTGCACAATAGTTCTTTTGCTCGTAGAATCGCCGGACCATTTTCTTATCAACCCAATAACGATACTCGTACAGTTGAGTATCCTTGGGCCTATTTTCAGTCTGGTATCAAGGCCGGGCAAACCGCAGTGGATTTGGGCGGCGGCTTTTCTGGATTCCCATTTGTTTTATCTAAGTGTGGAGTGGATGTTACAGTTGTTGATCCTTTTTTGGATTATGGGCCTGATCGTCATTACGATAGAACGCCATTAGAGGTTGCATGCGAACTTAATCGTCTGTTTCAGACTGATGTTAAGTATAAGGTGTGTGGATTGCCGCAGGCCGAATTTATCTCGGAAAGTTTGGATGTTATTTTTAGCGTGTCAGTCATTGAACATTTACCAAAGGCAGTTCTTGATGAGACCCTAGTTGAGGTTAAGCGTATTCTCAAGGTGGGCGGCCTTTTTGTTTTCACTGTTGATATGTTTCTTGATTTAAAACCGTTTACGACTCGTGAAAGTAATTTATTTGGCTGCAATCAACTTTTGTATGATTTAGTGAAAATGTCAGGGATGGAGTTGGTATACGGAAACCCTGATGAGATGTACGGGGCGGCGTCGTTTAGTGCGGATCGTATACAAAGTAACCTTTCTGAATTTTACTTGGGAAGTGGTTATCCGGTTTTGGTTCAGACTGTTGTGCTACGGAAAGTGTGAAAGTAAATTTTTAAAATGGTAGCTTTTTATTTGTAGTGGGTCATTTAAGGTGCATAAGTATTACTTGGTGGCGACTAGTGTTTATTTCGCACATAGTTTTTAACTTAATTTTGGTTGAATGTTTTTTTTGAGGTTGATTTGTTCGGTGTTCGAATTGGGTGGGAATAGTGTAACTTCGAGAAACACCACTTGCCTTTCAATGAGGAGAGATTCAAGTGAGTAGAGTTTAACTTTTTTAAGTTAAACGGGCGAGGAGCTGTTAGCATATAACTGATTGGTGTGGCCAGTCCATAGGGGGATATGATTTCTGGTTTATCTAAATTGTATAAGGCCGCCTCTTTAGGCGTACTACGGGATCGTACCTGGGAATGTATAAGACGATTTGATCCGGGCGTAGGAATAAGACCGTTAACTTGGCCTTTAGCCGACGATCTACGAAATCGTCTGACGGTGTTGTGGCCAAGATCCTACTCATGGGCGCATGCGGATAAATGGCTTTGTACTATTCGGGCCGGTTTAAATGAGCACGTTCCACTTCATTTAACTGATATATGTCAGCCGGAGGGTACAAAAGTTCGACTTCTATTCAGGTTCGACAAAAACATATACCCGGTTATTATTGACTATTCGGACTATATTCCTGCCGACGAGTTGCTTGCAAATAACAGTATGCTCTATTTTAAAATGCAGTTCTCAAGTCTCGGCTATAATTCATCAAAGATAGTTCCGGGAGGTTATGTTCCTAATGATCAGGCGTTATATCGTTACTTGCATTATTTACGCCGTTTTTCGGGCCGCCAATCTCCAATATTCGAAGTATACGGCCGTTTCGGTGTAAAAACGGGAGGTCAGAAGCGGAAAAACGCCCTAGAGTTACTAAACGGGCAGAGTTGCTTTACCTACTTCAGCGGTAATGGTCGATTCGTTCGGTATAGCCGTTTTTTGCGTGAGGCGGTGCAGGCAAGAGTTGTAATTGATCTTCCAGGTAACGGGGATTTGTGTTTTCGTTTGGTTGACTATTTGGCCATTGGTGCGTGCGTTATTTCGCCCGAGCATTCCGTTGTTTTACATGTTCCATTGGAACATCGTAAGCATGTGCATTTTTGCCGACCAAATCTCTCCGATTTTCTTGATTCGTGTTTATTTTACCTTGATAACGATGACGCGAGGTTGGAGCTGCGTAAAAACTCTCACGAATTTTTTATGAGATATCTACATAGAACCCAACTCGGGTCTTATTATTTACATAAATTTCTAGTGACATTGGAGAATAAAAATGAGGATTCTATTTGCCACTCCTTATTTACCGCAGACTGAGGTTTCGCTAGCAGAGGTCAAGGACGGTCGAATTTCACTTAGTGGTTCGCAAGTATCTATATTGTTAGTGGCGGATGATTTGGCATCCCGAGGGCATACCGTTGGTTTTTGGATTCTGGGCGGACAAAGAGTTGTTGATTCAAGTGTCATTTGTTATCCGTCCATCGATTCCGCATTGCGCGAGTCGTGGGATCGGATTGTTATGGCGTCGTGGGGCGACAGCCAACTTTCTGAAATATTATTGAAATCCGGTCAACACCCTCTCCTATGGACGCAGGTACATGTTTCGCGAGGCGACCTTTCCCAATTGGAAATGGGGGAGTTGTCCGGAATTATTACAGTCTCAGATATTGCTAGGTTACCACTGCTTCATTCGGACCACGCGTCCCAAACAGCTCATATATATAATCCTATAAATCCTTTTTTTTTAAATAAGCCATCTACGGATGCATCTCGCTACTCATCCAAGGTTGCCGTTTTTTGCGGATATTTAGGTGAAACAAAAGGAGCACATTTGGTATTAGCCACTTGGCCATATGTGAGGAAATTATTACCTGATGCTAGATTAGTTATGATTGGCAGTGCAAGGTTATATAAAGAGGGAGTGGTAACCGGACCACTGGGGCTTGCCGATCCTCAATTTGAGGCT
This sequence comes from bacterium, assembly GCA_028689495.1. Taxonomy (GTDB): domain Bacteria; phylum Bdellovibrionota_C; class UBA2361; order SZUA-149; family JAQTWB01; genus JAQTWB01. The sequence continues at coordinate 38,117 of JAQTWB010000008.1, forward strand.
AAATATCTGCAACCCATTTTAGCGGAATTTGGAAGTTTAAATAACGCTGGAATTGAATTAACAGGACTTTCGACACCGTACGACATTCGATGTCGATATAGTCATTCTGCATTGGGCCTAATAAATTTCAACTGGCATTCGTTTACAGAAACTTTTTGTTGCGTAGGTGCCGAAATGTTGGCAACCGAATTGCCAGTTTTTAGCTTTGCCGCAGGATCGCTCCCCGAAACAATGGGACGAACTGGTGGAGCGGTGTTATGTGCCCGACCCGAATTGGAGTTGGGAGCTCAGATGATCGTCGGACTGTTGAAAGATCCGCAAAAATTAGCTGTTTTAGGTTCACGCGGGCACGCATTCGTAAACAGAGAATACTCATTAAATTCGGTTACGGCTAAATGGGAAAAAGTATTGATCTCTGTTTACTCGGATTTAGATTATTGTTCTGGTGACTGGCACGGCCCCAAAAGTATTCGATACTATATTGAAAGAAGTATACATAGAATGAAGTTAGGTCCTATATATAAATATATCCTTGACATCTGTCGGCAGTTAGTCACATCAGTAAGCAAAGTAGCAAAGTAGCAGATGTGTCACTTTTTGACCTGCCACCCCGTGAGATTGCAGGGAGAAACAGGTGAAATGTGATGTTTGTCGAGTTTTGGGTTAGTTATTACCGAGTTAATTTCGTAACCAATTTGTTGGAATTCGGCGAGTGATAACATTCCACCTAAATTGCCCCGGTCGCCCCCATTCATATTGAAGATATTCCACTTAATAGGGTAACCGGATGAATTAAAATAGCAATTATTTTCGATAGCAAACAGGTGACCAAGAATAATACGACTGTATTGTTCATCTGTTCCATAAGTTGAGATGGTGAGCGTGCCGCGATCAGTAAAGTATGAATCGTTGTCTACAACCAAATTACCGCTCCACTTCAAGGGGCCTACCAATGAGTAGCCTTCCTCCGAATTTTGGTATAGGGCAACACTATTAACAAACGTGTTGTTCTGTATTTGGATATCAGATAGATGGGTCGTTCCCCCCCAGTCTCGTAATACAACACCACTACTGTTGAGAATTAAATTGTTATAGATGTTTGTGTTGGATGTTCCGGATCCTACTGCAAACATCGAGCAATTGTAAAAAACATTTTCTGTTACATTAAATAATGCATTTTCGACGATAGAGGCATGTTTATATTTAACGCATCCACCTGTTTTATTGGATGTAATCACGGGTGTTTGAAAGATTATATTATTTTTTATGGCGGCATCTCCGCCGGCAAAAAGTACAACATTTGCACTATTTTCGGTTTTCACTCCACTCGTGTCGGCATTTGTTCGATCATAGTTGTCGTGAACTATTGAGTGATTTAGTTCAAACTGATCGACATTTCCCACATGTACGCCCGCCATATTGTAATTATCCTCTCCGTCGGTGTCTTTTACGTGAACTCGTGAGAGTTTGATATTCGAAGACTCTTGAATAATGATTCCCGCGAAGTACGAATTTGAAATTTCCATGCCTTCGATAGTAAGCCCACTTGTCTGTAAGATTTTTATACCTTGTGCGTTTGCTTTTGGTGCGATAACAGGCAACTGCCCGGGGTAGGAGGTTATTCGTAGGGTATTGTTTGAAGTCCCGTTGATACCTCTAAGATATAAGACAGCTTTTCCATCCTCAGTGATGACTGTTTCAGAATACAGTCCACTCATAACGTAAACTACATCTCCGGGTATCACGCCAATCCACGTGGGTGGCGGTGTTTGGGTGTAATGATAGTGAGTGAAATTTGCGAAACTTTTCCACGGCCGGTTAAACGTCCCTGGGTTACTATCATCTCCTGTCAACGCCGATACGTAATAACATTTCCCACTTCCAGTCGCTTCACATAACGGTGTACAAATACAGGCGGTAAAAGCGCCATTCCCACCACATGTCTTCCACCCGGTGCCGCAATTTGTATCACAGCCCACCGACACGCCGGGATAAATATATCTGTTCGTATCGTCGCAGTCAGTGCCTTTGGCGTAGCCATCGCGGTCTTGATCGTTACCTGAACACAGCAGGTCTTTCCCATCGGCATCCTGGTCGATAAAGTCGCCGCATATTTCGCTAGTCTTAACAACGCTTCCATCGGGTGCCGGAAGAACGATAGGTTGTGTGCGAAAGTCGGCGTTGGCTGGGAGAGTGACGACCAAGTAAAGAATAGCAATAACAAGTGACTGGAAGCCGATGTTATGAATGGTGAGTGAGAGGAAATATTTGTGGTTCATTTTCACCGGCCGGGTTAACAGAGGTAAGTGTAGTAGTTTTTTCGCCTGACCGTGAGTTTAGGCTGAATACACTAGTTTTATCAAGTAGTATTACCTTTATGTAATGGTCCACCTTCTAGTGGCTTGCCACAGCCAGGAAAACGCGGGCAGTCTTTGCGTGTGGCTTGGCCACGAGCGAACATGCCGAGGTTACTAGAGAAGTTGTCACATAATATGAAAAACAGCTCTACCCCTAACCTTTAACTTGGTATCAACATTTTGGGCTTGCCATATTCCTCCCGGGTTTGCCGCCGAATCTTTACTGGCAACGTGATCGGGGTTCATGACTTTAAATATTCGTACCGAGTCATTTTGGTAAACTGTATTGAACTGGTCCGGGTAGTCGTGAAATTTCAATGTTGTTTCGCCATAGTAATTTATCTCGGTGTTCCCAACATAAATGTAGTCAATTCTAAGCTGCTTTATTGCTGTCAACGTTTCATCAATGTTTCCTGGTCCAAATATAGTTGTTCGAAGTAATTTGGATCGTGCGATCGGACCCTCGACTCCGATTTGATAATTTCTCGCGCGAATAAAATCGCCAAGCGCTGCCCACCTTTCGCCAAATACTATTTGAGGAGTAAAATTGGACTTGTCTCCGTAATCCGGACGGCCCTGAACAACAGCGCTTAGGGGGGTGTTATCTCTGATCCAGCGGCAGGCTTTAATATCATCATTTGAAATTACGATAGATCGACCGGTGCCGTCCGCTGTAGTTAGAATGAGGTAGTCTGTGATCAATGACGGGATGGTTAAGAAAAATAGCAACGCTATAAATAGCTTTGTTTTGTGAGTGGAAACATCCCCAAGTCTATTTGTGAGACTTAGTCCGGTAAAAAAGAATAATATGTATCTAATTATTCGGAGGCTCTTACGGAAAACAAGTGTATGCACAAACTCATGTCGTACCAGTAGCATTATCGGTAAAGTGGCGCATAGGAGAGCTAATATGATTGGTTTGCTTCTGAGATGGGTTTTTATGTCCTTAACCGAGAAAAAAGGAGCGATTGCGAGTGGACCGTATTCGGCAATAGCAACAACAGGAAACATAAACATCATTTTCCAATAGGGGTGAAGATGGATATTTCTTCCGCCGTTTCCGCCGGTCATTTCAAGGTATGAAAAAAGTGCGACAGGTAGTAATGCCGGAGTGAATGTCATTAATAAACTTCCAATTTTTTGAAAAGAATTGGCGCGGGTTAAGTGTAGAAGTTCCGTCAATGCATGTCCGGTGCATATGATTAGGCCAAGGAATGGATCGATACCGAAGGATGTTCCCAATATCAACGAGAGCATCATCCTTCTAAGTTTTAGCTCAGGAGAGTAGGCCAATAGTACCAGGGATAGAAGGACCAGGAACCCGAGACAGCCTTGTGGTTCAGTTACGAAATCTCTTAGCAGGCCATGGGACATGCCTGAATAGTCCGCGCCCTGCTCCGTCAGAAGGTAATGAAGAATGATTGGTGAGTTCGCGTATTCGGCAAACGCACCTAACGCAAATTTAATTAGCGAGATAATCCAAATGTAACCACTGAAAAAAATGCAACTAAAAGTTAATGCAATTGATATCCTGAAGTTTGCAATCTTTTTTACTACATAGAAGAGGTTGAGTGTTATGAGTGAGGCGTATGTTAAGCACGACATTTGTAACGCCGTGTCTGCCGATGTCGTACCATTGGTCAAATTTGAAAACGATGCCGGTATGATGTGGGCAAGCCAATAATAATGCAGTTGTTCTGGGTAGAAATATGGATTCAAGGGCGGAAAGTTTTTGAGCAGTTCCGTGACCACAGTTCTGTGGTGAAAAAAATCCGTAACAACCAAGTAGGGAAATCCTGTTTGTGCGCCGTTATCAAAAGAAAAATTGGAGAAAATGTTTGTTATCGTAACGGCTAATAGAATCAATAAGCTCGATATTAATAATGATTCCACTACGGTTGGGTGTTTGACGCGTTCGGTAGAGTGGGATTGAAAACAATAGTAGATAGAAGTTTGCGATATTATGACCGCGGCGATCCAAGCATAGTCGCTTTCTATGTCAACTGCGCGCGCGGCAGTCCAGAATAGCGGGCATATTACAATAATATAAGAACTTTCAAGGATGAATTTGACTGTAGTAGTTTTACCTCTAACAGTATTTATTGTGGGCACCAGGTAGAACGAGAGAAAGGTAAAAATGACATAGTCAAGTGAAGACGCAAACGACCAGTTGGACAATGGGAAGCCGATAAGAGGAAGGCCGACTAGGGTTAAAATAATAATCAACATGTTCAGCTACCTAAAATGTCACCTGCGGTAACTTCTCACTCTCCAACGATTGTGGGAATTCGCTTATGGTAACCATCAATTGTTTTGCATAGATTCGAGCAGCAATATTTAAGCTAATAAAAAACCAAATAGTCGGATAGTACAAAGTCGAGATAAATATGGCCGAGCAAAGAGCGGACATGAGCGACGCGTTACTTGCAACCATATATATGACAGCGTGTTCGAGTTGATTAACTACATTGTTTTTAAGTTTTTCAACGGGAGGAAGATTGTCAGGTGGTTGGGTCGAGGAGCCTTCTAATTGGCTCGATATTAAAGAGTAAGTTTGAGCCAGGTGACCAACTAGGCTGGTTCTTTTTTGTTGTAATATTTGTATCGTTCTATGGGTTCTATATAAGTTTCCGACGGAGGCGAGGGAAAATAGAATGAGCCCAACTAGTCCAAGATCCGTGATTACTTCCACATAGGTCGAATGAAATGCTCGGCCTTGTTGGCTTGGGTATTTTTCTAGTTGTTCGAAAGTTTCATATTTTAAAATGTGTCGCGGACCATTTCTCATGCCAGTACCGAAAAGAAAATTTGGTGGATCAGTCCACATCCTCCACCCGGTTGACCAGACGCTTATTCTTCCTTGCGCCGTTCTTTCATTTGTATCCGTGATGGAACTCATTTCTTTCCAGTATGTGCTCGGCGCGGCAAATGCTGCGATCAAGCCAATCACCAGAATTACAAGTATGTGAAGAACTTTATTGGGGGAGCGCCAGAGAAGGTATAGTCCTGCTACGGTAAGACCCACGAAACCACCACGTGACATTGTCGTGATAACTGCGGAAATGGATATCCCTACAGCTAGGAATGTGATCCATTTGGAACTTGTCCGTTGTGGAAGTTTAATAATTCCAACACAAAATACTGCGATTGCTCCTATTAGTTGGCAAACATCATTTTCGTCTCCCATATAACCGCCGGGTCCCTTGCCAACATGCATAATGACGTATGTACCGAGATAAATAGCAATTATTTTTACAAGAGTTTGCAAGTTTTTGAGTCTGTTTAGGTAAGAGGAGAGAGCTATTGTTGGAAACAAGAAGCACAGAAACAACTGCAGAACATCGCGAAAGGTTTGATAAGCCCAAAAATTATTTACTGCGAAGGGTATCCAAATGGCGCCTATGATCAGAAACGCCACCATAACTTTCAGAGTTACGTCCTTTCGCCATAACTCTGCGTAATAGGGAACACAGGCCACACCAGTCAATATCGAAAGCAGCAACGGCAACTTTGAGGCGCCTATAATTGGTATTACATCCTGCGGTCGAGCTATTACTATGAAAAGGTTTAAAAGCGTTGTCAGGAACAAAAATTGTCCATGTGGTGGCCGAAAGCCCAGGTTACTTAACTTACTAGTTAGTTTGTTGGTGACGTCAAGTGTGGTTGGGGCAGTTGGGAAAGTCACTTCAAATAAGTCCTTGAAATAACATTAACACTTTGCCCAGGTAATCAGTATCCGGGTTAATGTTAATTTGCGTGGTTATGGGTGTTTAGGCCAAATTTAGGAGCTGGGCGGAGATTGTAGCCTAATAATGGTGATGATATTTTTTGTCAACTTGGTAGTGAAATACTATTTTCTTATTTACTCGGTCCAGGTTCGAAAAATAGGGATTTATTTAAACATTCATAGGTATATATGCCCAATTCTATGGAAACTTGACTCTGGATAACACGTGACAGCAAAAGGAGAAATGCGGAACTTGTAGGTAGTGGCAATGGCACGCCCAAAATGTTTGCCAAAAGTCTTCTTTAGATGTTCAGGACTTATTGCCGATAAGGGTGAGTATTCGGTTGCAAATTCCATCGGTTTGGTTGCGACCTGGGGCCAGTTGGAAATTTTATTGGTGATTAGACGGAATGCCAATTGCGTGGTGCAATGTAGATTCTCGGGTCTTTCTTCAGGGCGGACGGTCGTTTGTCACAAGCTCACTCTTAATGTTTCGTATCTTTGAAAATCGGCATAATTAATGGCAGTGTTACCGTATGAATGGCTTGGTCGTAGAAAAAAATTCAACTTTTGTAAACAATGATTACCCCCCATCTTAGTATTGTGATCCCCGCTTACAACGAGGAAACTCGTATTCTCGCTGCACTTGCGGAGGCCGACACTTTTCTGCAATCCCAAAGTTTTGATTATGAAATTATAGTCATTGACGACGGCAGTGTTGACCGGACGGTGGAAGTAGTGGAATCAGCGGGAATCAGTAATCTACGTGTTCTCGCACTTGACCGGAATTGCGGGAAGGGGGCCGCCGTTAAGGCGGGAATGAGAGCTGCCAAGGGGACCATGTTGATTTATTGTGATGCGGATGGAGCAACGCCAATTGAGGAACTGATAAAGCTCGAGAAAGCAATTGAGGCGGGTGCGGCTATCGCTATTGGTTCCAGGGCCCTGCTGTCGGCGGATACTACTGTGAAGACCGTCTGGTATAGAAAGTATATGGGTAGAGTTTTCAATGGCCTCGTTAATGCCCTGATACTTCCAGGGATTGCTGACACCCAATGTGGTTTTAAGATGTTCCGCCGGGACGCTGCCGACTACGTATTTGGCCGACAATTGGCGGATGGATTTTCATTTGATGTCGAGCTGCTTTTCCTAGCTCGTAAGCAGGGCTTCAGGATTACCGAAGTCCCCGTTAACTGGACAAATGTCCCCGGTTCCAAAGTGAATCTGGTTAGAGACTCTTTGAGGATGCTTCGAGATATCTTTAAATTTCGCTGGAATTATTTGACTGGGGTTTATAAATGAAAGGGCAGGAATAGCTGCCGCCTGGTTTTGCAGAGCCTCTCCACGGGACCGTGTGAAAAACTGCCGGGCGACCAGTAAGTAGGTATGCCTTTTTTTGTTTGATAATTTTGCATAGTTTGCGGAGCTTTTAAGGTGTCTCGTTTATGAACTTTTCAGTCTGGATAACCTGGGAGACGCAAAGGCGTAACTCCGAGCTATCAAAGAGGTTTGGCGCTAAGCGGCATGTCATGGACTACAGCAATCGGGGCGCTTTGGCTCGTTACCTGATTTGTATCTGGCGGACGTGCAGGTTGCTGGCTACCCGTCGTCCTAGAGTTGTCTTTGTACAGTCGCCGTCCATTGTTCTGGCTCTACTTGCGGTAATTTTGAAGAGGCTGCTGTCTTTTAAAGTTGCGGTCGATGCTCATAATATTGTCATCGAGCAGGCACTCTCCGGGAAGGGGGCGGTTTCATTTATCGCCCGCACCGGTTTGAGGTGGGCTGATTGGGTGATTGTCAGTAACAATGCTTTGCGTGATAGCCTTGCGGGTATTTCCACGAACATCCTAGTAATACCCGATCCGCTGCCGGATATCTCGGCTGGTAAGTCGGGGCTGATTACCCGAAACCGGGAGTATCCGGCTGTAACGTTGATATGTTCATTTGCCAGCGACGAACCGATTGAGGATTTTATATTGGCCTCCCGGGATTGTCGTCTTCCGCATGTGTTGTTTATTACCGGGTCAAAGAAGAAGGCGGGTGATTTGCTTCGGTATGAGAGCGAATCCATCCGGTTTACAGGCTACCTTGCTGAGGCTGATTTTGAATCGCTGATCAGCACTTCGGATATTTTAGTTGATCTGACAACCCGGGAGAACTGTCTTGTTTGCGGTGCTTACGAGGCGTTGGCGGTCGGTGTTCCCTGTATACTTTCTGATACAACCGCTCTTCGTGAAACTTTCCCCGAGGGGTTTGTTTTTACCGGGAACAACACGGACGATTTTGCCCGGGCATTGGAGCGGGCAATTAAAGACAGGAATGAGATGGCAAAGGGGATGGGGCAGTGCCGAACTGTATTTGAAGTAAGATGGGCGTCACTGTTTGAAGTGGCAAAGCGGGAAATTTATCCCGGTGGTAGCTGATTTTGTTTGCTCCTTTTCGCTAATTTCATCCACCCCACCAATCAAACCAAAGGTTTCAAACTCTCGGCGATTTTCAGCAAAGTCTGAAGCTCCTCGGCCAGAGGTTCGCCTCGTTTAAGTGAAACCAATTCCTCAATTAACAGCATATTACCGGCCGTGCGCAGTATCACTGAGCCGTGCTCGGACAAAGCTTGGATCAGTCGTGAGTCGACACAGGCCGGAATGCCGGACCCGCCTTTGGTGTATATGAAGATTGTGGCATTGCCCTGATTGTGGAAGGGGGACTCAATACTGCGGTAACCCGCTTCCTTCAGGGTGATGTCAAATACCTTTTGTAGCATTTTTGCGGCAAAGCCGATGATGCTCGGGGTGGAGTAGATAATCCAGTCTTCGTTTGTCGAGTTCCTTCGCGGGACGGTGACAACGAGGTGGTTGGTAATGCTCTCGCCGCCGGAGGAATGCAGGCGGCAGACATACTCGTCTTTGCGGGTTCGGTGCTTATAGGCGCTGTCGCTGTGGATTGATTTGTTCGTTGTGGCCAGTGCTGCGATTACTGGCGTAAGGCAGCTGTCCTGAGGATCGCTTGTTTGAAACCCCTGTGCGTCGAGAAGGGTTTCAAAGGCAAGGTTTTGCTCGGTGGCTTTTGCTTCGGCGCGTGCGCGTGATTTTCGGAGGAAGGTGAAGAGCAGGATGACAAGGGCGGTGATGGCGAGTGCGGCGATGTTTGTCATAGGGTTTGTTGTCTAGTGTGGGTTGTGAACTTGGCTTTCACAGGGAGGTTGTTCGTTGGTTTCGTTTTTTCCAAGGTTTTGATGTTTTGAGCGGTTGGGGTGATTCGGTTGAATCCGGCGGCCAGGAGGCCGCCGTTCCAGTGGGAGGTGGGTCGGTTGAATTTGGCGGCCAGGAGGCCGCCGTTCCAGTGGGAGGTGATTCGGTTGAATCTGGTGGCCAGGAGGCCGCCGTTCCAGTGGGAGGTGGGTCGGTTGAATCCGGCGGCCGGGAGGCCGCCGTTCCAGTGGGAGGTGGGTCGGTTGAATCTGGCGGCCAGGAGGCCGCCGTTCCAGTGGGAGGTGAGTCGGTTGAATCTGGCGGCCAGGAGGCCGCCGTTCCAGTGGGAGGTGGGTCGGTTGAATCTGGCGGCCAGGAGGCCGCCGTTCCAGTGGGAGGTGAGTCGGTTGAATTTGGCGGCGGGGCCTTCGACTACGCTCAGGCCGCCGTTCCAGTGGGAGGTGGGGAGATTGATCGTTTTTTAAGCGACAATTATTTAAATGCCGGTGCCGTATAGAAAACACTCCGAACTATCGTCGACAGAGTCGTCATTATTTGTTAAAAATTGACGGCAGAGGTGTCGTATTTGAGGTGCGCCAGTCAATAATCTCAATATATTTAGGGTGTTATGCGTGATGGTATAGATCGATATCTTAAAGTTGAAGAGCTTCTTTTGAAAAAATCTCATTTCCTGTTTGGCCCTCGCCAAACAGGAAAAACCTGGCTCATTCGTGAACAGCTTTCTCGATACAAATCCTACAACTTACTCCAAGCTAAAGAGTTCAACAGGTTAAACGCCAACCCATCATTGCTTTCAGAGGAGGTTTTTGAGGGCGACGAAATTGTTGTGATTGATGAGATACAGAAGATACCCAAATTGCTCGACGAAGTTCACTACTTGATTGAAGAGCGAGGGGTTAACTTTCTTCTGACGGGCTCCAGCGCTCGCAAACTTAAGCGAGGAGCCGCCAATTTATTGGGGGCCCGTGCTCGTATCCTTAACCTTCATCCTTTTGTGTCCCGTGAACTGGGAGAAGAATTCTCTCTTGAGCAGGCAATGCTCATCGGACTGATACCGGGGATATATTTCTCAGACGATCCGGAAAAGGACCTTGAGAGTTATATTCGGGTGTATCTTCAAGAGGAAGTGGCCGCCGAAGGACTTACCAGAAATCTATCAGCCTTTGGCCGCTTTCTTGAAGTTGCCGCGTTGTGCCATGCCGAAGAGATTAACTTCAGCAACATAGCTTCTGATGCGCAGGTGCCGCGCACTACCGTGATCGATTACTTTCAGATTTTAACCGACACACTGATTGCATATGAACTTAAACCCTGGAAAGGAGCAAAACGCAAAACGGTCGAACGTGCCAAATTTTATTTTTTCGACTTTGGGCTTGTTAGAAAACTACAGGGACTTTCAGAAGTAGTGCCTAAAACTCCTATATACGGAAAAGCACTGGAGAGTATCATCTTTCAGGAATTGCGAGCTTATACTGATTATCACGATGTCTCGGAATTGCACTATTGGCGGACATACCAGAAAGATGAAGTAGACTTTATATTCGATAACCGGGTGGGAATTGAAGTTAAAGCCAAAACAAATGTTCAAACTTCGGATCTAAAAGGGTTGGCAAAACTTAAGGAAGAGGGCTCGATCGAGAAATATTACGTTGTCAGTATGGAGCAGCGAAAACGAGTCCCGAGGACTCACCCTTTTGTCACTATACTGCCGTATAGGGAGTTCCTCGGGATGCTCTGGGATGGAGAGTTGTAGTGTGCCGATTTGTACTTTGGCTTGGCGAAAAACCCGCAAAAAAACTGTGCCCGGACTACTGGAATATGCAACTAGTCTGGTGAGATGTTCGGTGGGTACTGCCAGATTCCATCGTTTTAAAAGATGGGTGAAAGGGGTTATATCGCTGTACGTGGCGAGCGGACGATTTTGAATCTGGCGGCCAGGAGGCCGCCGTTCCAGTGGGAGGTAATTTCGGTTGGACAGCAATTGTCTCGCCGGTCATATAAAAAGTTAACCTCGCCCGGGTGGCGCTTCATTTGAAAATCGTAATATTTGCCGGCCCGTATTTTGCCAAATTTCGATAGGTTCAATCGATTAGAAACTATCCCGAGGAGACTTCGAAGGGGAGAGTTTGTTTGCTGACATAGACGTAAACTATAGTTGACGGACGGTGGGGTGGAGAGTAGTATCCGGTAATGAATGACTTGATAGAAGTTGAAGTTCTTGAAATAGATATCGGTAAACGCCCCTTTGAGGATTGGTACCGTAATCTGGATAAAGGTGTGAGAAGGCAAGTTTTAGCCCGCCTTTCACGGGTCAAGGCCGGTAACTTTGGTGATTACAAACGGTTGAGCAGTCTGCTATGGGAGCTGCGGTTTCGATCCGGGCTAAGGATTTACTACACGATGCGTGGGAGCAGACTTGTTATTGTGGCTGGTGGAGGTAACAAAACCAGCCAGAGAAAAGATATTCCGCATTTTCAAGATTTGATTGAAATATACGCACGTAAATCAGGTGATCCGAAATGAAAACAGTCGAACTAATATCTGGTGCAGTCGCCGAAGATTTGCGCGATACCGATTTTGCTAAAAACTATCTCAACGATCTCCTGCAAGACGAAAACCCGGAAATTTTTTTAGTGGGTCTACAAGACGTGGTGAAAGCTCACGGCGGCATTGCTCAAGCCGCAGAAGCAATCGGAGTTACCCGGCAGGCTCTTCACAAGGCGCTCTCTGAACAGGGTAATCCCAGGTATACTACACTGCGTGGAATACTCAGAGCGTTAGATCTTGATATCCGTATCGCCCGTATTGAGGGGGATGAGGCGGCATGATTCCAACAGAGCTTAAGCACTGATTGAGGAATGAAGTCAGCGAAAATAAAAATATCTCTACCGTTTGGAGATGGCAAACGCGACAAGATTGAGCATAGGTTCCTTGGCGGTGATTTCGGGCGGTAGCTCGGCGCCGAGCTGGTGCTCTGCACCCCCATGGCGGTGATTTCGATTTTCACCGTTTGGTAAGTAAAGCTTGGCTTATCGCCTGAAATTTCTTAACGTCTATGCGGCTTTTCGCACAGCATCCTCAAGCAGCTCATGGAGCAGGCTCTGATATGGTTTTTTTCGTTTCTTTGCGAGTTTTTTCAGATCAGCGAGCAGGGCCGGGTCGAGTCGTATGGCAATGAGCTGCTTGGCGTTCGGGTTTTTAGGCCGTCCAACAGGGCGACCGCTCGAAAGTTGTTCGTCCGTCAGCTCCGGAATATCGCTGAAGTCAATTTCACGATCGGAAATATGCTTTACGCTCTTTACGCGATGCTTGTCTTGCGCTGATGATGCGGATTGTTTTTTTGCCATCTAAATTTATCCTGATTGTAAAAACTATCAGTAGAACTCGGCCTGTAACGGATTGGCCTAGCCCGGAAATTGCACGTAAGTTCACGGCTGAAACAGGTTTCACCCGCGAATTTACGAGTGCAACGACCGTTTTCAATAAAATTTAGCAGTTACAGTTTGCACTCTTTGATGGCCCTGTTGCGGTCGCGAATTCTGGGCAATCTGCGGGAGAGCGTTCGGTCGGGAATACACCAGTATTCCCTCCTCACGGCTTCATCCTTTTCTTTTGGGGCCCCACATCTTGCCACAGACTTCACAACCTCCCCCCTGATTCCGAATTTCAGGGGGCTTACGTGCAACATCCGGCCTAGCCGAAGAAGACGTGGTTCAGCGTCTGAATGCTTTAGATCGTCAAATTGAAGTCCCTCGGGATCGTCAAAGGCACTGGAAGCTTCCGCAAAGGAGACGCCATGCTTTTCGTGATTTGCCGTCGCTTTATTCGCGTCCCAGGAGAACATAATAAGTGTATATACGGTAATTGATTTTGATTTTCAACTGATTTTTTTGCGGGGGTCTATCCCGGATGTTGCACGTAGGTCCGTCGTGTTCCACCGATGATACATCGTGGCGAAGTTATCGTGAGGCATGACCGGGAAATTGCACGAAAGTTCCCTTTAGCTCCATTTCGTGAAGATTTTATGTCTCGTACTCGGTATTTTTATGGAGTCGTTCCTTGCTGCATAATCCTGAAAGCTTCGACACCCCATGGCGGTGATTTCGATTTTCACCGGTGAGGCTGGAGGTGGAGATAATTAATGCAGCGTGCGGGAAACCTCGCGGTTCCCTTCGGTGCGAACCTGTCGGAGTTCCCGACAGGTTGCCTCTCGCCTCAACTCGCCTTCGGCGTAAATATTGCTGATATGCTCCACCACATTACTGCGTGAGGTCTTAAACAAATCGGCTTGAATGATTTCCTCTGGAACCGGTTTACTTTTTCTGCCCCCTCATCGTTAGGTAAATTGCACAATTATTGCAGTGAAAATAACCGTTTACAGAGCTGCGGTGCCGATGCTGGCGCGTGCGGAAAAGTCGGAAAAGTAACCCGGAACCATCATAATCAATCGTACATTCATGTCTCCTACATCCTCATATCCCCACCTTCCATTTCTTAAACCGTTCTACTATTACTGGTGTTTTCGGAGAGTTATCGCAAACTTCGTGTAATAGGGAATTGTGTGCAGAATCAAACGAAAAACCTTGTCACATTTGAGTGCTTTGACTACTTTGTCAATCAATTACCAACGAAACGAGGGTTTTATGCTGACGCGCACTCTTTCAAAGACGATAAAACAGATAGATAAAACTTTTCCTGTTCTTCTCGTCACCGGGCCAAGGCAGGTTGGAAAGACAACCTTGCTTGAAATGTCTGCTGATGGCGAGCGCAATTATGTAACTCTGGATGACATTCAGCAGCGCGAACTGGCGCGAAGCGACCCCGCCCTGTTTCTCCAATCTCATAAAACTCCGCTTACGATTGACGAAGTGCAATATGCACCTGAATTATTCAGTGCGATCAAGATTATAGTGGATAGGGAAAAGAAGAATGGTTTGTTCTGGTTGACTGGATCGCAGAAGTTTCATCTGATGCGGGGGATTACCGAAAGCCTTGCCGGACGGGTGGCAATTGTTGATTTGCTTGGGTTTTCGCAAGCAGAAATTGAGGGGCGCTCAGGGCAGGATGAGGCGTTTTTGCCCACACCAGAGTGGGTAGAACAAACTGGCGCGGACATCAAGCAACCCAAAGCCCTGCAAGATGTTTACGAGCGTATCTGGGCAGGAGCATTTCCGCGTCTTGTTCAGAACGCTGATATGCCGCGCGATATTTTCTACAAATCGTATGTGCAGACCTATATCCATCGGGATGTGCGAGATATCGTGAACATTACAGACGATGTTGCCTTCCATCGTTTTCTGGCAACAGTAGCAGCAAGAACTGGCCAGCTCCTGAATTACTCAGACATTGCGCGGGATGTGGATATCGAACACAAAACAGCAAAAGCATGGTTGTCGGTTCTCGAGACTTCCGGTCTTGTTTACCTGCTGCAGCCGTATCATAGCAATGTGACCAAGCGTATCATCAAAACCCCAAAACTGTATTTTCTCGATACAGGGCTTTGCAGTTATCTGACGCAATGGCCAACAGCCGCCTCACTGGAGGCGGGAGCGATGTCCGGCGCATTTCTGGAGACGTTTATGTTCTCAGAAATTTTAAAAAGTTATTGGCATCATGGAAAGACACCTCACTTATATTTCTACAGGGATACTGATCAGAGGGAGATTGACCTGGTTATCGAAATGGGTGATGCGCTCTATCCGGTTGAATTCAAAAAAACAGCAAACCCCACTAAACAATCAACGCGACAATTTCACCTGTTGGAAAAGCTCGGAAAGAAGGTTGGGCATGGAGCCGTTATATGTTTTGTGGAAAAGCCTGTGCCGTTGACACAAGAGGCGACGGCGATTCCTGTGGGATATTTGTAACTGACGGAGTGGTTTTGCGTGGAACCCGAGCCGAGCTGGTTTGGGGTGAGCATCGTCGACCCCGGCGCGTCCGGCGATGCGTCATCTTGGATTTGATGGGTGGGAGGTGATTTGCCTATTTTTTTGTGGACAAGTCATAGTCACCTCCAGTAAGTATGAAACTATCGTACTTACTGGAGGTGGTCATGGAGGAGCGACTATATCAGCTGTCATTACCCTATCTGAGTTACTCTCAGCTTCTCGACATTTATTCGGATTACAGAAGCCCGAAGTCGAAGCTGCAGGACCTGCAAAAAAAGGGGGATATCGTCAAGATCAAGCGTGGCCTGTACGCATTGGGTGATGTTTATAATCGCCCGGTATCCAGGGAGGTGTTGGCCAACATGCTTTATGGTCCTTCCTACATTTCACTGGAGTATGCACTGTCCTGGCATGGACTCATTCCTGAACGGGTCACCGTGATTACCTCACTCTGTTTCAAGCGAAGAAAGTCGTATGACACACCCTTTGGTGTTTTTGATTATCGACAAATCAGTCGCAGTTTATATGGTCCGGGAATTTTACGTGTTGAGGAAAAAAATTCCGGTTTTCTTATTGCGTCCAAAGAAAAGGCGTTAGCTGATTTCCTCTACTTTTGTCATGCATCGATTAATTCGTCTGAGGAAGTTATGCGATTCTTGCTTGATGATTTAAGAGTTGATGAAAGTGAGGTGTTGGCGCTTGATTTGGACACCTTGCATGCGCTGTGCGAACTTTTTTCTTTACCGACGATTAATTACCTCTATCAGGCTGTATCAAGGGTCAGGAAATGAATGAAGCTGTTCGAGCAATGCTGGGCAAATATAATTGCCGCAGCAACGATGATTACAAGAACGCACTTAAAGAGATCATTCAGGAGATAGTTCTTCTTGGATTATCGAGGACTGAATTTTTTAATCGAGCTTCATTCTACGGAGGATCTGCACTACGTATTATTCATCAATTGGACCGGTTCTCTGAAGACCTGGATTTTTCGCTCGTCAACAGGGATTCGGGTTTCAGCTTTAAACCGTATTTACAGGCGGTTCAGGACGAGGCGATAGCTTTTGGTTTCAGTGTGGATGTTTCTGTCAAGGAGAAGACCAACAATAGTGCCGTCGAGTCGGCATTTCTCAAGGGCAACACGGTTGAACATTTGTTGTTGTTTCCGGAAATTGGGAAGATCGATTCCTCCTTCAACAAGAACGACCAGATAAAAATTAAAATTGAGATAGACAAGGAACCACCAATCGTTGATGGAGACACCGAAGTAAGATATTTGCTGATGCCGATACCTTTTAGTCTGCGAGTCTATGACCTTCCATCTTTGTTTGCCGGAAAATTGCATGCAATCCTCTGCCGTGAATGGAAATCACGGGTCAAGGGCAGGGATTACTACGATCTGTGCTGGTATACTGCACGACGGACCCCAGTTAATTACAACTACCTGACTTCAAAACTTCAACAGTCTGGCAGGATTCCCGCTGACGTCAATTGCGGTCCAGAGCTGTTACGCCAGTTGCTTCACGATAAAATCCAGGATGTTGATATTGAGCAGGCGAAACGAGATGTTCAAGTATTCCTAAGGCATCCTCATGCGGTCGATACCTGGTCGACCAGGTTCTTTGAGGAGATAGTTTCTTTGATAGGGTGATGAGATTACATTGCGGGAACTGAGGTCACGTGCATTATCACGGCGGCGGTTGTTGGCTTGTTGTGATTCGTTACAGATCTTTTGTGCTGTTGATGTTTACACCGTGGCAACTGAGGCGACCGTGGCGGAGGGCGGGAAGTCGGGGTGGTAATTTCGGGCGGTAGCTCGGCCCGCCCGGCCAATCGTTACCTTGGATTTGATGGGTAGGAGGTGATCGGGTGCTTAATGGAATTCATGTGGTTTTAGACACTTATGGTGAAGTAACGGGCTTGTCGGCGTAAAAAAAGATAGACGGCTCGGAAAAAGGTGTATATATTTCGACCTCGCTTGAATTTTATACAGAAGTGGGGGTGATACAGGTGGTAGAGCGACAGAATAGAATAGAAGAATTTTTGTTGAAGGATCGCTCGGTGTTTGTCCTTGGGCCGCGCGCTACGGGCAAAAGCTATTATCTGAAAAGTGTTTTCTCCCGACTCGAAAACGTTTTTGTTATCGATTTGCTGTCACGGGCAAGTTATCAAAGGTACCTCAAGGAACCGGGTAGGTTTTATGATGAAGTAAAGGCCAGAGCTGAGGCGAGTGTTGGCAAACTTTATATCCTGGTTGATGAAATTCAGCTTTTGCCAGACCTTTTGTTTGAGGTTCACCGGTTAATTGAAGAGTTTAAAGGTAAGTGCATTTTTGCTTTAACTGGGTCATCGGCAAGAAAAATTAAAAGGAACGAATCCGATCTTTTGGCAGGAAGGGCGTTGGGGTTTAAATTTTTCCCTTTTACGTCAAGGGAAGTCAATTTTGCCAGCAACCTGGACAAGGTGCTTCAATTCGGAAGCCTGCCGGAGGTGTTTCTTGAGAGCGATGAATCAATTGTTGTCGAAATACTTAGAACCTATACCGAGAAGTATCTACGTGAGGAAATACAACAGGAATCTCTGGTAAGGAATCTTTCCGGCTTTAGCCGTTTTCTTGAGCTTGCAGCATTTGCCAATGGCGAGCCTCTAAACTATTCGAAAATTGCCAGGGCCGCTGGAGTCAGCAGCGATACAGTAAAGGAATACTACCAGATACTTGAGGATACCCTTCTCGGTACACTTGTTCCAGCCTGGGAATTTTCAGTCAGGAAGCAGCTGACAAAAGCTCCGAAGTTTTATTTTTTTGATACGGGGATAGTTAACAGTCTCAAGGGTGAGCTTCTGGCAGAAGTCAGGAGTTCGTCGTACAGATATGGAAGACTGTTTGAAACTATGGTTGTAAATGAACTTTTTCGAACTGCTGAAACTGATCGACTGCCATGCCGGTTCTACCACTACAGAACAAATCATGGGCAGGAGATTGATTTGATAATTCAGAAGAATATTGCCAGTGAGCCGATAGCGGTTGAAATAAAGAGTTCAACGAGTCCGAGTTTTTCCGATGTAAAACAATTGGCAGGTTTCAAGGATGAGCATCCTGATTCGACCTGCCTTGTTCTGTGCAATACACCAAACCAATATAACGAGCAGGGTATAGCGTTTTATCCATGGAAAACAGGACTTGAGGTGATTTCCGGACTGCTGACATGAAAGGTGTGGGCGCTCTGATTTGCGCCTAGCCCGGATGTTGCACGTAAGCCCCCATGGCGATGATTTCGATTTTCACCGGTGAGGAAGGTGGTGGAGATAATTAATACTGCGCCGGGGGGGGTGCCGAGTGGCGAGAATAAACAGATTTTGAAAGGTGAGTTTGTAACCTTTGGCAAAAAGATGAGACAGAAATTTCAGCGATCCAGCTGAAATTTCTGTATAGAGGTTACTGATGCAAACCCGGCATTATAGGTTATTTTGTCCAGGGCTCAAAGGACCAGTCAAAAAGATTTTTATACTCCTCGTGAGACGCATCTCCAAGACATGCTTCGATAACATGACGGATATGTTTGTCCAGCCCCGGTTTAAGATAGTCCTTGAGAATGTCCTTATAGGCGTTGCTGAGGATTGCGGCCCCATTGTCGTAGCCATCGTCTCCGACATCCGACTGACGGTTTATACGCAAAAGATGTTCCGGTACCTGGTGATCGCGAATCCGTACGTTTCGAAAGGTATAACCAAGTAATGGGTGCCTTGCCGGACGAATGTGTTCTTCCAGATTTAGTGCACCGTTCGCTTTCTGACATAGCCAATGACGCATCACCCACAATCCACCAAAGTCCGTTTCGTAGGATCCGCTGTGCTGATTAGGAAGAACCACCAATCGGGCATTTCGTGCCTTCGTGACGATTCGTCCTGTCATGTTTGCCGCTTCAACCAGCGTTCCAGGTGAAAAAGGGTATGATGATGATGCCAGCTCTGGAACCAGAGCCGCAGCCTCACTCGAACCCTCTTTTTCTATTGATGGATTGGCGTAACCGCGAAGTGCTACCAGCTGATGAAGGATCATCTGGGCTGGAAGCATCAGGTGGCCAAGACCAAACACCCCAAACGATGGTTTGTCGCGAGAACAAGGCGGTTGGCGCAGTCCCCATGACAAAATCCGGACTTTTTGTTGTCCGTTGACGATACCAGGTATCTCCGATCGTGGAATCACCACTCGCGGATTTGAACAAGGGCCACTTTCCTCTTTGAATGGCTTCCAGGGCAGAACTTCAAACCCCGGATGAGCGTCATAATTGAGAAAGAAAAGCGGTCCGTTTTCTTTGCGTTCGCGTAGACAGATACGCTCAGTTAACGGGTCATCTCCGTATCCGAGGATAGAGTCGGTACGGATAAACCAGCCATATTCGCCGTCAGCAACATAGTACCCGCCATCGCCGTTCTGGAAAGAAGGATGAGCAACCAGCATATCATCGCCGATTGGTTTAAATTCCATAACGGATGGAAAAATCAGGCTGTATTCGTCATCGGAAAACATGCTACGTCCATAGACCAGACGATCGTCCGGGCCGGTGATAGGTTTCATTGTGCTTTCTGACTTGCCACCTCCCGATGGGCCCTGATGAACAAACACCGTTTCAGATCCGGACGAATGATCTTTTACTCGCGTTGCCGCCGCATGCAGTATTTCAAATCCATGTTTTTCAGCATAATGCAGCAGATAGCCGAAGATACCTTTTTTGAATCCCGGACCGGGATACAAGTTAAAGGCGAACATTGAATACGGTGCATTTCGGTCGTGTCCGACTACCTGGTCGCCGCCAAACTTGGTATGGCGAAAAGGCGGGACAAGATAAATGAACATACTCGATTCAAAATCGCCAAATGTATCAACATCCAGCATCTCCTGAAGCCTGGCACCACCAAAAGCAGCATAGGCTGCATTAAGTGGAGCTATACAGACACCTGCCTGATCAATGACTCTTGGACCAATCTGGAAAGGAAAGACGACGAGAATCTGCTGGGATAGCCACTCGTAAGCTTCTTTTTTGATTTTCTCCGGGTGGTGCTTATACTTTTTTTGCATGCGAGACTTGTCGGTCTCCATCATGTCCATAATTTGCATTGCTCCGGCCTGCCTGCGCCGCATTTTTGCTTCGGTTGGATTTCCCAAAATACCGTTTGGGTGAAGTGTCACCACCTTCTCGGTGAAAATCTCACTACCCACGCGATATTTAATTTCAAAGCGTTCACCCGAACCAGGTGCCAGATACAGCTCTTCATCGCCCGCTGGAATCAGATCTGCGTATTCAGCCGGTAGACCGAGAGACAGCTCTGCCAGTTGATCGGGACTGGTTGGGACAATCACAAAGCTGTTTTTTAATGCCTCCTTTACCTCAGGGGGCAGGTTAAGTTTCTCAAAACGCTGCTGATGCAGGGCGCGGTTGCGAATTTCTAACGTTATCAAGCTCATAAAAACCTCCAAAAAAACAAAAAACTCACCTTTCAGTGAGCAGAGGCGATGAAGTGGAAGTGTAAAAGCCAAAAAGGCGCGAACAAGGCGACTGGTTACTGAAAGGATTAGTCGTCTACCCGAATTGGAAGTGGAGGGAGCTTAAGGGAGAGTGTCCCTATCTTAGTTGGCAATACTTATATGATTGTTTGGCTGACGGCAATGATTGGAGACAGCCTTGGGGATTTTACGCCCAAAACGGAGTAGCTGTCATACGGTTGAATGGGTTGAAAAGGGATATACCGCTCGTCCACTTGAGAAGAAGTGTTGACTCTTTTGGAGGATAAGGGAAATCAGTCCGGCTGCCAGCCGATATGGCAAATGACCCCCCGCCAGCAACTGGCGGGGGGATTGGCTTACTTGACTGGCTGCTCGTTTCTTTCAGGGGCGAGGTGCCACTTTTGTGGTGAACGCCAGAGAGACGATAACATCAGTTCGCGCATGAAAAAGAATTCTTTCGGCAGCTTGTCGTAAAGCTTGCTGAAGAGTTCCTCGTGACCGAGGAGCTCCTGCTTCCAGGACTCACTGTCGATTGTCATCAGGTCATCAAATTGCTCGCGTGAGAAATCAAGCCCTGTCCAGTCGATATCGTCGTATTTGGGCATCCAGCCAAGCGGGCTTTCCGCGGCACGACCACGACCGTTAACCCGTTCGACGATCCACTTCAGCACTCGCATGTTGTCGCCAAATCCGGGCCACATGAACTTGCCGTTTTCGTCTTTACGGAACCAGTTCACGCCAAAGATACGAGGGGCATCCGGTATCTCGCGTCCGAGTTGCAACCAGTGGTTGAAGTAATCGGCCATGTGGTAGCCGCAAAATGGCAGCATGGCGAAAGGATCACGGCGCACAGCCCCGATTGTTCCGGCGGCAGCGGCTGTCATCTCCGAGCCCATGGTTGCTGCCATGTAAACACCGAAGTTCCAGTTGGCGCTTTGGTAAACCAGAGGCACAGTGGAATTACGTCGTCCGCCAAAGATAAAGGCGCTGATTGGAACGCCCGCAGGATCCTCCCAGGCCGGGTCGATTGAAGGACACTGGAAAGCAGGGGCAGTGAAACGGGAATTGGCGTGAGCCGCTGGTTTCCCGGATGATGCATCGTATGCTTTTCCATTCCAGTCAATGAGACCAGCTGGAACTTCCTTGGTCATGCCTTCCCACCAGACATCGCCATCAGGCGTGAGTGCAACGTTTGTAAAAATCGCGTTCTTCTCGGCGGAGACCATCGCATTCGGGTTGGTCTGATAGTTGGTACCTGGTGCCACACCGAAGTATCCGGCTTCGGGGTTGATGGCGTAGAGGCGACCATCAGCGCCGGGTTTGATCCAGGCAATGTCGTCACCGATTGTCGTAACTTTCCAGCCTTCCATTTCTTTTGGTGGTATGAGCATGGCGAAGTTTGTCTTACCGCAGGCGCTGGGGAAGGCCGCCGCGACATAAGTCTTTTCACCTTCTGGTGATTCAACACCAAGAATCAACATATGCTCAGCAAGCCAGCCTTCATCACGGGCCATCGTTGAAGCGATACGCAGGGCAAAACACTTCTTGCCGAGCAGGGCATTGCCACCGTAACCAGAGCCGTAGGAGACGATAGAGCGTTCTTCCGGGTAGTGAACGATGTATTTGGTTTTTTGATTGCAGGGCCAGGCGACGTCTTTTTGCCCGGCTTCAAGCGGAGCGCCAACGGTGTGAAGGCATTTTACGAAATCTTCATCGCCAAGTACTTTCCAGACCTCTTTACCCATGCGGGTCATGATGCGCATGTTTGTCGCAACGTAGGCCGAGTCTGAAAGTTCGATACCAATCTGGGCAATATCCGAACCAAGTGGGCCCATGCTGAATGGCATTACATACATTGTCCGGCCTCTCATGCATCCTTTAAGCAGGGGATTGAGAGTCTCTTTCATTTCTTTTGGCGCCATCCAGTTGTTGGTCGGGCCGGCATCGGACTTGCGCAGTGAGCAGATGAAGGTGCGATCTTCGACACGGGCAACGTCAGTCGGATCGGAAAAAGCAAGAAAACTGTTGGGGCGTTTTGCCGGATTGAGGCGGGTGAAAGTTCCGGCCTGGACAAGGGTTTCGCAGAGATTGTTATATTCTTCCTGAGAGCCGTCGCACCAGTAGACAGAATCTGGATTACAGAGATTTGCCATCTCTTGAATCCAGTCCAGGGCAGCTCTGTTACTGATATATTCTGGCGCATTGATGTTCATTAAAATTCTCCTACAGTTTTGATTTTTTTTGGCCATATCACTCTTGGCCGCGGACAAACTAACATGCAGTGTAACTGGCTGCAATAAGCATTAGCCTTGTTATTAGCCGGCCAGTGATAGATAATTCTTATTGAACTATTCATCGAAACGTCGATGCATTGGCAGTACGATGGCGGGTCAATCGTCACGATATCGCCTAGATCGTGCCCTTGCTTGATGGTATCAGCAGGCATTGCTCATCCTGGCGAATAGCAGCGCGGATGGCCCGGGCCAATGCCTTGAAGATTGCTTCGATTTTGTGGTGTTCGTTATCTCCTTCGGCTTCAATTTGCAGGTTGCAGCGCGCCGAGTCGGAAAAAGACTTAAATACATGAGAAAACATTTCCGTGGGGGCGTCGCCGATATACTCCCTGGCAAATGTCGCCTTCCAGATAAACCAGGGGCGCCCACCGAAATCGAGACAGACACGGGCCTGGGCGTCATCCATTGGTAGGGAAAAGCCGTAGCGCTCGATTCCTCTTTTGTCGCCGAGGGCCTTGCTGAATGCTTCACCAAGCAGGATGGCCGTGTCTTCCATGGTGTGGTGTTCATCGATTTCCAGGTCGCCTGCGACTTTAATCTGCAGGTCTACCCCACTGTGGCGGGCAATCTGGGTAAGCATATGGTCGTAGAACTTGAGCCCGGTGTCGATATTGCTTTGTCCAGTGCCGTCAAGGTCAAGTTCAATCTCGATGGTGGTTTCTGAAGTCTTTCTCGAGACGATGACATGTCTCCGGGGAAAGAGGAGAAAGTTGCGAATATTTTGCCAGGATGTGCTCGCCAAGGCGCAGGCGTCTTTTATTGGTTTGGGGCAGTTCTCAAGTAGCGCAGCATCGCCGAGGAGGATGGCCCGGCAGCCTAGATTGGCCGCAAGTTCCACGTCTGTGACTCTGTCGCCGATAACCCAGGAATTATCAGTATTGATTCCTTCGGCGATGATCGTCTGAAGAAGCCCGGTGCGAGGTTTTCGATTCGGCGAGTTGTCTTCCGGAAAACTGGGGTCGATGAGAATCTGCTCAAATGTTATGCCTTCTCCGGCCAATGCCTGGAGAAGTTTGTTCTGGGCAGGGTGGAAGGTCGCTTCAGGAAAAGAATCGGTGCCGAGTCCGTCCTGGTTGCTGACCATCACCAGCGTGTATTTTCCACTTGCGGCAATATCATGCAGGGCGCTGAAAATACCGGGAATGAATTCCAGTTTTTCCAGAGAGTCGATCTGCTGGTCCGCTGGTTCAACAATCAGCGTACCATCGCGGTCGATAAACAGGTAGTCGGTCATGCCAGAGCTCACTTTTCCAATTTATTCGTTAAAATTATTCAAAAAGGCAACCAATTTTTTGTTTTCGAAATCACTGCCTACGGTAATTCGCAGGCAGTTTTCGCACAGTGGCTCATTGTGGCGGTTTCGCACAATAATGCCTTGGCTGCGAAGAAAGTTAAACACCTTGTTACCATCTTTGAATCTGACGAGAAGATAATTGGCCGATGATGGATAAACCGTTTCGCAACAGGGAACCTGTTTGAGGGAAGACACCAGTTCCTCCCGCAAACGATTGAGGTCGTTAATTTGTCGCTTCAGTTCGTCAGTTCTTTCAAGGGCCTGTTCAAGAATCTGCTGCGACAGACAATTAACATTGTATGGAGCTTTTATCGCAGAAAACAGCTTGATAATTAACGGATTACCGATAACTTTGCCAAGTCGCGCGCCGGCCAGTCCCCAGGCCTTTGAAAAAGTCTGCAGCACCAGCATGTTGTTGCAGTTAGCGGCATCCTGAGCCAGGGACGAACCGGGAGGGGCGAAGTCGATATAGGCTTCATCGACAACAACAATGCCGTCAAACTGCTGTTGCAGTTCAAGAATTTCATTTTTTGGCACAAGGTTGCCGGTCGGGTTGTTCGGTGAACAGACAAACAGCAGTTTCGCACCACTGCGCTTTGCTTGTGCGAGCACCGTTTCGGTGTCAAATGTGAAGTCAGACTGAAGCGGCACCTTATGGGTGGCGACATTGTAAATATCGGCTGTAACGGCATACATGCCGTATGTCGGCGGGCAAATTATTATGCTGTCTTTTCCTGGTTCGCAGAAGGCCTTGAAAAGCAGATCAATTGCCTCATCGCTGCCGTTTGTCAGTAGGACATTGTCAGGTTTAACCCCGGGCAGTCTGGAGACAGACGTGCACAGTTCGGTGGAGTGCGGGTCGGGATAGCGACTCAGATCGGGAAAATTGCTGTCATCCGCGCCGTGTATTTCGCCGGTGATTATGTTTCTGCCGTTAACTACAGCACGGCCTATTACACCTCCCAGTGAATTCTCGTTGGCATCAAGGAATATCTCGCCTTTAACCTGACCAAGCTCATCGCGAGCTGTACTGTAAGGCTTGAGAGATTGAAGATGCGGCCGGATGTATTTGAGGGTAGTGCTGTTGGTCATAATTTGATTTTAAAGGTCAGTTGCCAAGAGCTTGTTTTTCTTGTCGACCAGGGAAAAGACGAATTGAAACAGTTTTGGCGTGACCAGCGAGGTTCTCTGCTTCGGCCATGGTGCAGACTGTCTGGGCAATGCCGGAGAGTCCTTCTTTTGTCGCTCGCTGAAAAGTAATTTTCTTCATAAAGCTGTCCAGCGACACACCGGCTGTTGTTCGGGCCCAGCCGGAGGTCGGCAGTGTGTGATTTGTTCCTGACGCATAATCTCCCAGCGATTCCGGAGTCCAGTTACCGAGAAAAACAGAACCGGCGTTTATCACCTTGGCGGCGAGGTCGTCATTATCGGTGCAGGCTATAATCAGGTGCTCCGGTGCGTAAAGATTGCTGATACGCATTGCCTCATCCAGAGATGACACCAGCACAAGAGCTGAATGTTCCAGGCTTTTTCGTGCTGCCTCGGCTCGAGGTAATTGTTCGAGCTGCCGGGACAGTTCATCCTGGACCTGTTGCAATTGTATTTCGTCTGTTGTGAGAAATAGCACATGGCTATCTGCTCCGTGTTCTGCCTGGGCTATAAGGTCTGCGGCAACAAAAGCCGGGGGACAGGAGCCATCGGAGATTACCGCAACTTCAGAAGGGCCCGCCGGGAGGTCAATCGCGACGCCGTGTTCAAGAGCGAGCATTTTTGCCTGGGTTACATACTGGTTGCCTGGTCCGAATACCTTATCAACTTTTGGCACAGTTTGTGTGCCAAAGATAAACGCGGCGATGGCCTGAGCTCCACCAAAAGGAAAAAGTTCGTCTATCCCCGCGATATGAGCCGCAGCTAGTATCGGCAGTGGAACATTGCCATCTTTGTCACAGGGAGTGCAGGCTGCTATCAGACCGCAACGGGCAAGCCGGGCCGGAGTGGCAAGCATCAGCAATGTTGAGAAAAGAGGAGCCTGACCCCCAGGAATATAAATTCCTACCCGCTCAATCGGAGTCGTCCGATGCCAGCAACAAATTCCAGGGGATGTTTCCATCGGGGGTTGTTGTTCTTCGAGTTGACGGGCGTGGAAGCGGGAAATATTGCTATGAGCGGTCAGCATGGCGTTAGTCAGACTTTCATCAACCTTATTAAAGGCGCTGGCGAAATCTGAGCTTACGTAACGAAGTTTGACTGGAGTGATGCCATCAAACTGATTTGTGAGCTCCAGTAGACCCTGGTCTCCGCCGTAACGAACTTTATCGAGAATATGGCCAACCTTGTCGCGTAACTCGGCTTTGGGCAGGCTGGGGCGGACGACTAATTCGCTGATTTCTGTATTTTGAGGATTGCGAAAAACTCTGGTCATCTGGGAGTTACTTTTTAGCTATAAACTGTTTCATACTGCACTTTTGGCCAAGGCCAGCAGATCGCGAAAGGCGTCTTTCAGGCACTGATGCAGAAGATTCTCATCAGCAATAATCGCCGGGTCAAAAGTCAGGGATACATGCACCTTATTACAATAAGTATAAAAACCATAGCCCAGACCGTGGCCCGGCATCAGAGCAGGGAAAATGTAAAGGGAGGAGAGTGGGTTGTCGGCAATTTTTTGCGGGGAAAGTGGTCCAGGCATATTGGTGCAGATGAAATTGGTTCTGCCGATCTGCTGGCGATAAAACCAGAGCTGAGCTTTGGCTGGTAGACGAGAAATACCGCGGGCGAGCATAGAGTAAGCACTGAATGCACCTGAGTGCCGCATGCGGTTGATTGTTTGTGTTGTGTCCTGGAGTTGCTGTCTGATGTCGGTTGCCAGTGAAAGTGGAAAGCTCGCACCGGTAAGTCGATTGCCGAGATCGTAACGCTCTCTTGATGTGCGCAGATTTATCGGAATCACAGCCCGGAGTGCTGTCAGGGGCTTTTTGCCGCGCTCCTGATAATAGCGCGATGCGATAGCGACCGCCGCCAGCATCAGATCGTTAAAACCTGTGCTAACCAAGCGTTTTAGTGAGGTGAGCTCGGTTTTGTCAAAATCGAGCATTATAAAACGTCTGTTTTGGGAATTAATGCCGTTAAAGGAGCTTGCCGTGATACTGGATCGGATCTCACGGGTTATGGCTCTGAGCTGCTGGCCAAGAGTGGCTTTGTCCGGGTTTTGCGGGAGAGGGGGGAGGTGTCTTCCCGGTAGACTATTCACCTGGGAATCAAGCATTGCGTACACCAGCTCAATTCCACCTATGCCGTCGGCCAAGGAATGGTGAATTTCGTAAAGGAAGGCAGTCTGTGGCTTGTCGTCTTTTTCAAACGAGATGACGTTGAGGTGCCAAGGTGGGAGGTCTTGCCTGAAGCGCGACGAGAAGTGTGCGGCAACATGTTCTTCCATCTCTTTGGAGTTCCGCAGCAAAGTTGAAGATACATTTGTAACGGGATCGAAATCAGGGATGCTTTTGCGATGCCCCTCGTTTGCGGGTGCAGGGAGGAGAGTCGCAAGTTGCGGCATGCGTGGCAAGAGCTGACGCAGGCGTTCGATAAAAACAGTTTTGTCGATTACCCCTTCACAAAGACCGAGGCAACCAACCTTTTGACTGGTGTTTTCTCCGTCAATCGAGAGGAAAAACGAATCAATTGCATTCATTATCAGCCTTGACTGTCTCCGGCGAGTCCCCACTGCAGGGTTTGAATCGCCCCTGTTTTAAGGTTGTTCTTTCTCCAGTAACGCATTCCATTACTGTGATCGACGACTGTGCAGAGCGTTTTGCCGAGCTGGTTGTTCCAGCTCAGGGGAACATGAACGTAGAACAGGCCAAGTTGCATTTCAAAAAGGTAATCAGGGTTACGCATTGCGGCTTGGGTTGGTGAAAAGCCGTTATCACTTTTCAGGATAGAAAACTCCCCGCTGATCGGTTCCCAGTAGGCAATATCGTCAATACCGTCTCCCGTGTAATCACCGCGGACAGTATGGTCGGCTGTACCAGAACCAAACACAATCGTTTGAATCGCGCTGTCTGATGAACGGAGGATATAGGTTGTCTGATTAGCCGGTCGAAAAACGGCGACATCAAATACACCGTCTCCATCGTAGTCCTGAACCTTAGGCAGGTCGTTATTACCGCCCCAGTTAACGTGTCGGATTGTGCCGTCAGAGAGATAGATGTCAAAACTCCAGCTGCCATTAAACAGGCGGGCTACGGCAGGATTGGTAAAGCCAGATTCCTCCCAGGGGCCGGGAAGAATGTTATCACCAAAGATGCCGAAATTGAGTGTCGTGAAGTCACCGTTATTTGTCTTGAAACCTTTTCCACGGAAATACCACTGGTATCCCTGATTGGTTTGCCTGACAACGGCTACGTTATCGGGGCTGTCAAGACGCTTGTAGGTAATTGGAATATCACCTGGTAATCCGAACTGCCAGGCCAGGTGCTGGCCGGAATGTTGATAATCGCGGATATACCAGGTGCCATTGCTCGGACGCCAGACGACGGCATTGGAGGTGGCGTCGTTATCGGGATCAAAGGCACCCCCCGAGAAAATCATTGGCCGAGGACCATCTCCCGGATTTGTTGGATCAAACCCGGCAAGTCTTTCCACGAGATCGCGGGCTCCATCGCCATCAGAATCGACGTTATCGGGGTTACTAGCGTCACCGGGAGAAAAGAAATTGTCGCAGTTCGTGTCTTCGAGGTTATTGGCGATACCGTCGGCATCGGTATCGTAAAGTGCCAATGCCTGACAATTATTTACTGAAAGTGAATTCGACTCGTCTCCCGGTGTTTCATTGTCGAGGCACTGTGCTGATACGTGAAGAGGCAGTGAGGTGAAGTAGCTTGGTAGAGCGAGCACAACTCTTGCAGTATTGGCGCTGCTGTTGATGGATGTTGAAATCACATCGGGATTTCGAATCTCGGTCTCCTCACCGACACGATAAACAAATTTGAGCGACATTGGCTTGATGCGATATTCCGGGCAAAGATTGAGCTCGAGGCGAACCCGGAATTTTTCCGGTATCTGAGTTTGGGCAAGTAGTGGCCGGGGAACAACCGTGAGGGCAAAAGTCAGGCACAAAGGAAGAAGCATTGAGGCAAAAAGCCAATACCGTAAAAAACACCGT
>JAQTWB010000188.1 GCA_028689495.1 bacterium
ATTCACCCCAGACTTTGACCTGTCCGCCCTCTTCCACGGTAGCGGTGAGGCGTTTTTTGATGCCGTTTTCATAAACCTCTCCGAGGTCAAAGGAGCTTTGGTTGAGGTTGTAGTAGTGACCGGATGTCACCTCAGCCAGACCTTTAAGCGCCTTTACATCCAGGCGTGAAATAACGGTGCTGCCATCGTTATGCCTTTTATAGCCGATATCTCCCGGGACCGGGGCTCCGGTTTCGGTGCCAACGCTGATGATTGAGAGGTCAACAGCGTTGTCCTGGAGGTCGGAAACGACAGAGTCGATATCACCGGCAAATGATTCTCCGTCGGTAATCAATATTATCGCCCGAGCACGAATCAAGGAATCTTCTTTTTCTTCGGATGGCAGAAGTGTTTTTAACGACTCACGCAGGGCCAGCTCAATGTTGGTGCCGCGCAAGGGGATCAGATCGGGTGAGAGCTGGTTGAGGAAAAGGCGAAAGGTGCTGTAGTCAAGAGTTAGCGGTGTTTCGGTGAAGGCGACGCCGGAAAAAGCAACGAGCGCGACTTTGTCGCCCTGAAGGCGGGAGAGGAGGTCGATAATCGCTCGCTGGGCCAGTTTCAGACGCGATGGCGGCGTGTCGCTGGCGAGCATGCTGGGAGATACGTCAACGGCAATGACAATGTCGACACCGCTTTGTTGTCGTTCTTCGAGTTCAAAGCCCCATTGTGGGCGAAGCCAGGCGATAACGACAAGCAAGAATGCAATGGAGGTGATGCCTGGCCAGAAAGGTGAAACAGTAGCCGGTGCATTTATTGGTGAGATAACCGTCAGTGTTTTTTGCCGCAACTTGAGAAAACGAAAGTGCAGCAGGCCAATAATCGGCGGCAGGAGCAGTAGCCAGTAAGACGGATTTGCGAACTGACGATCCATTATTCTTCCTCCAGGCGCACAAGTTTCATCGCTGTCAGGTTGAGCACTTCGGCAAGCGCCATGGCAACAAGTCCCCAGAGCAGGTAGCGGTCAAAATGCTCTTCCCAGATGACGTAAATTGATTTTTCTTCCTTGCGTTCTTCAAGCTGGTCTATCTGTTGATAGACGTGTTGAAGTTCATCGAGATTCTCGGCGTGGAAATACTCACCGTCAGTTGCTTCGGCTATGCCTCTTAATGTCTCTTCATCAAATTCAATGACGCGATTCACATATCTGGTCATGCCGAACATGCCCTGCACTGGAAAGGGCGCTGGCTTATTGCCGCCAATGCCGATCGTGTGGACTCGTATGTGGAGTTTCTTGGCAAGTTTCGCTACTTCCAGCGGTTGAGCTGATCCTGCGTTATTTTTCCCGTCGGTGACCAGGATGATCGTTTTGGAGTCGCCGGGAATGTCGCGAATTCTTTTGATGGATATGGCCAAGGCATCACCAATTGCTGTTGATTGACCGGCCATGCCGATTTGCAGGGCGTCGATATAGCGATTTACCGCGTCGCCATCATTTGTTAGCGGGCATTGAGTGAATGCCTGGTCGGCGAAAATGACTACTCCGAAGCGGTCGCCCGGGCGTTCGTTGATAAACTTTTTCACCACGTTTTGCAGGGCGGCTAATCGGTCGACCCTTGTGCCTTCGATGACAAAGTCCATCGCCCGCATGCTGCCGGAAAGGTCCAGTGTCAGCATGATATCGCGGCCAGCCTCCTGAGAGCTGACAAGACCGTTTCCGTATTGCGGTCGGGCCAGAGCGATAACCAGGAGTATGAATCCAAGGCAGTTGAGCAGCGACAGTGTCCAGGGACGTAGCAGTTGCACCAGGGATTTTTTGCTTTTGCTTAGACCCGGAGGCGAAGCGAAGAGCAGTGCTTGTTGTTGCTGTCCTTTCTTCGGCGGAAACAGTTTGTTCCGTAAGCCGCGTCGCGTTTGACGCTCGAGAAAAAGCGGAGTCAGCAGTAGCAGCAGTAATAACCACGGCGAGTGAAGCTGAAACATCACTTTCTCTCCCGGATTTTAGCTTTTGCTGGTGATGTCGAGACGGTCGAAGAGGATTGTGTTGAGACTGTGACGTTCTTTTCTGCTTCTTTTTTCAGCAAGTCATCCAGGGAGCTAACCACCTCTTCGGCTGTTTTGGCGGCAGAGGTAAAATCTTCCCGCAGGTTATTTGTTTCATTTGTCAGCGGCGCGAAAGCGAGTTTGTCCATTTGTTTGAGTAGAGGGACGATAATCTCCTGAACGGTGTTCAGCTTTGCTTTAGGTGTCAGTGGCAGGGCATGAGCCAGCGAGCCTTTTTGTGTGCTGGCCAGCAGCAGTTGAACCTCTGCTGTTGTAAGTGAGAGGTGGTTCCCGGAAAGGACTCGCTGAAGATATTTCCTCAGAGCCATCGAGAGGTCGACAAACGTGTTTTGTTCCAGCGGGCCTTCCGCTAGTGAATTTATGCTACGCTTAAACTCTTCAGTCGGGCTCAATTCGGCATTGTCCGGGGTTTGGCGATTGCGAAATTTTTTAAACAGATAAAAGACAAGAAGAACAATCAGCAAGGCGATCAGTGCGAGGATAACCGGTCCTGGAAAGGCATCAGTCGTTCCATGGTCCGGAAGCAACTTGATGTCGTGAAAGCCAGTAAGTGGGTTATGTGCCTGTTTCATTCCAGCTATTGAACCTTGATTGACGCGAAGTATCTTACCGTCTTCCGCGTTTCCTGTTTCTTTCTTCGAAATACTGTTGCAGTGGAGGAAGCAGAGCTTCGTCTGATTTTATCCGGATATGGCCAATGCCATAACGCTTGAAAGTATCAGATAGTCTGCTTTGCCATTTATCGGTATTTTCGCTGTATATGGAAGAAAATCTGCGGCTGTCAGCTTCAATTATCTGGCATTGGCCAGTTTCCGGATCGCTGACTTCCAAAGGCGGAAGTGGCGGAAGACTGCCATCCAGTGGGTCAACTATTTGAATAGCCGTTACGTCGTGTTTTTTTGCCAGTGCTCCGAGTGCGGCCTGATTTTCCCGGGAAAGAAAATTTTCGTCAAAAAAATCGCTGAGAATAAAAACGATTGAGTGTCGACCGAGCACGGACGAGAGGAATTTTACCATAGATGCGAGGGAGGTTTTCCCGGCGTGTTGAAATCCGGCAACTTCGCGCAGGATTCGCCAGACGGCACCGCGGGCTCGTTTTGCCGGATGGTAAGATTCGAGCTTGTCGCTGAAGGTGGTCAGGCCAACCTTGTCGTTGTTGAGCAGGGCGATTAAGGTCAGTATCGCACCAACCTGGGCCAATAGCTGGCCTCGGGTCATGAGATTCTTGCCGCCGCTACCACAGCCGGTTGAGCCACTGATGTCGACAGCAATCATTACCGATAACTCGCGTTCTTCGCGAAAAAGTTTGACGTGTGGTGTTGTCGCCCGGGCGGTGACTTTCCAGTCAATGAGTCGCACGTCGTCGCCGGGGACATATTCGCGCAGCTCGTCAAATTCAAGACCCTGGCCGCGAAAGGCGCTGCGGTATTTTCCGATAATACCTTCACGCGCCATTTTACGTGTCGCGTATTGCAGTTTGCGGATTTCTGTCAGGACACGGGGGTCTGGTATTACCTGACTATCATCTGCCCTATCCGCTGAACTTGTCCGGCGGCATAGCTCTTTCATGGCGTT
>JAQTWB010000189.1 GCA_028689495.1 bacterium
GTAATCGAAATAATTTTAGTTTACTGCTTTCAGATAAAAATCTTGGCTTTGCTGGCGCGATAAACCGCGCCGCTAAAGAAACACCGGCGGATGCTTTTCTTATTCTTAACCCGGATATCGACCTCGGTGGAGATACCGTATTACGACTGGCACGCACCCTGGAAAGAAATCAGTCCGTAGCTCTGGTAGCTCCCGTACTGATTAACTCCGACCGAACTCCACAAACAGGATTCATGGCACGCCGATTGCCAACTCCAACTCTTCTGATACTCGAGCTTTTTGGCATCCACAAAATCTGGAAAAACAATCCCTGGTCCAGCTGGCATCGATATTCTCCATCTCTTGAACTTTCACTGCTGACTGACAGAGTTGAAAAAAGTATTTTTGACTGGCAGGATCAACCTGTCGACATCGAACAGCCCGCCGGCGCATGTATGCTAATTTGCGCAAAGGTATTTAATGAACTTGGCGGCATGGACGAATCGTTCTACCCGGCCTGGTTTGAAGACGTCGATCTCTGCAAACGACTAAAAAATGCCGGTCAGCGTTGTTGCATCATCCCCGATGCAATTGCCATTCATCGTGGCGGCGCAACTCTCGACAGCATGCCAAAAAAGAAATTCCAGGCTATCTTCTTAAACAACATGCTTCTTTATAGCCGCAAACACTTTTCAAAAATGCCGGCTATGATGATGGAATTGCTCATTCCACTGGCCTGGCTTATTCGCTGCGTTCTGCTGCCATCAAGAGAATCAGTGGCAAAAACAATTGAAGGACCACCTGCAAAAATAACCTTGAGTTGATTTGTGGTATCTAAAAACTCCACTGAAAAACTCCGTTGAGCGGTTGATTAGTGAAAAATAGCAACACCTATATGTCTCCCTGATGCCTTATCGACGATCAGGGAGAGCTGACTAAAACAGTTTACCGATTCCAAAGAACCTTATAAAGTCGATTTTTCTTCATCACTTCATCAGGCCCAACCCAAAAACCATCAATCCAGGTGGTCGTCCCCAGAAGACCCGAGGCCGCATATCTTTCGTGCCGATAAGTCCGCGGATGTCTTCGCCGGGGTCCAACGCCGTCAGCATGGGAGACTTGCGAAACCGTGCCAAATAATTGCCGAATCTCGGATAGCTCCATCAGGGAATACGATGGCCGGCAATGAGAACGCGGTATCTTGCAACCTTTCTCGTCAAGCTTTTTGAATTGTTTCGGTAGAGAACTTTCAACAATAAAACGTAAAGGCGTATTACAATAAGCAATTTCCTTCATCGCCGTAAAAGTGTTTCTCCCCGAAATTGCACACTGATCACTTAGTTCCCTTCCAGCAAAAAAATGAAAAATTCTCTCTCGATTGGCAATGATGGCTCCTCCGGGATGGACAACTCCGCTTAATTCATCACTCTCGTGATCGAAGTAAACTTTACTGATACTTCCCCAGACAACACAGACCGCATCGTCATCATAAGGCAACGAAGCATAATCAACTTCAGCCTTGTAAACCTCCTTTGCGTATTTTTCGTTCATTGGCAGACACTCAAGAAAACAGCGTTTTGCCTGTAAACCAACAACCGGAGCCTGAATGTGGCGAGGTTCATCAGCGATAATCACAACTGACGCCGTATCCTCAATCGCCACTACCTCAAACGGGAGGTAGAAATCTTCAAGAAGGTATGAACCGGCTGGCCCATATTTTTCCCGACTGTCGAAGAATTCATGTGCCCGAACAGGCAAATTAAAAAGCCTGGATTCCGAAACCAGGTTAAACATTGTACTCCCACGGAGATGCTGATCAGCAACTCCGCACAGTTTATCAAAAATCATAAATCCTCCTCAGAAATAAAAATACGAGGAAGGAACCCGATCCGACACAGTTATCAATCTGTATCGATAAAACAGCAGGTAGACCTTCACTCAAATTGCGACAACAAAATATGCCGCAACCTGAGCGAAGAATCTCAATCGAATGACACAAGAAGAAATGGAAAAGAACAGGCCGATCAGCGCAGGAACCACTTCACCGTACTGACCAGTCCATCGGCAAGCCGATGCGTAGGAGAAAAACCAAGTTTTTCAGATATCAAGGCAATATCGGCCAACGAATGTCGAACATCACCCGGACGAAAATCTCGATGTTCCGGTTCAAGGTAACCAACACTCCTACCGCTCGCAACAATCGCCCTGACAATCTCCTGATGAAGATCATTCAAGGTTGTGCGTTCACCGACCGCAACATTAAATACTTCTTTAGGCGCTCGCAAGTTATTGACTACAGCCGCAGCCAGCAGGTTCGCCTGGACAACATTGGCAATAAAACAAAAATCTCTTGAGGTTTCGCCATCGCCATTAACAAAAGTTTGCCCTCCACGGGCCAAGACATCGGTCCAGGCCGGAATCACCGCAGCATATGCTCCCTGTGGGTCCTGACGCGGGCCAAAAACATTAAAATACCTAAGACCAGTTACACATGTTCCATAACAATCAGAGTAACAGTTGGCATACAGTTCATCGACGAGCTTTGTCACGGCATAAGGAGAAAGCGGTGTGCCAATTAACTCTTCACGCTTTGGTAAAGTGGGCTCATCTCCATAAACAGAACTCGATGAGGCGTAAACAAACCGTTTACACCCAGCCAAACGTGCAGTATCAAGGAGTGTCAAAAAACCACTGACGTTCGAGTCATGGGAGATAAACGGCTCTTCAATCGAACGTGGCACCGATCCGAGTGCTGCCTGGTGGAGGACATAATCGACACCATCCACCGAATTACGGCAATCTGAACTGTCGCGAACATCGCCCTTCCGAAAACTGAAGTTACTCCATAATTCCTCGCCAACGATCTGCCGAACATGGTCAAGGTTTGCCTGATAACCGGTAGAAAAATTATCCAGTCCCCGGACTTTCTGACCAAGCAGCAAGAGATTCTCCACCAGATGAGAACCGATAAAACCGGCAGCCCCGGTAACTAGCCAGGTCGCTGGTCTGCTACGCAATTCCTGCTGTAACGACTTATAAACGTCAGACATACCAAAAATTTCCGACATACTAGAGACTCCAGTAGGCGTGTGATTCCGAAAACTCCTTCTCCTCGAAGACGGATTTGATATCGACAAACACTGCTCCTGCCTTGAGCATCTTTGTTACCGCGGCTACTCCCATATCCAAATACTGACGATGAGAGACAGCGAGTATACAGGCATCAAGGTCCTGAAATTCTTCAATTGAATTGAGCAAAAGTTTGTATTCTTCTTCAGCTTCATGATGATCGGCCAGAGGATCATGAGCCAGCACAGTAACGCCATAATCCTTGAGCTCATCAATAATACTCGGCACCTTGCTGTTACGAAGGTCTGCAACATTCTCCTTGAAAGTTATCCCCAGGACCCCAACACGGGCATCTTTAAGACAGACGCCGTTTCGCGACATCAGCTTCACCAGCTTCTGAGCAACAAATCTCCCCATACTGTCATTTATACGACGTCCGGCAAGTATCACCCGCGGATAATAGCCAAGCTTTTCCGACATCGTCGTCAAATAAAAAGGATCAACGCCAATACAATGCCCGCCGACAAGACCTGGACGAAACGGAAGGAAGTTCCACTTTGTCCCGGC
>JAQTWB010000190.1:0-1240 GCA_028689495.1 bacterium
TGCTGCCTTGAAAGCATGGCAGGCAAAGATGAACTTGTCGAACTCACCGGGGCGGGTGGCAGGAATAAAAGGACTGTGCCACGAAAGCAAATTGCCGCCATTCTTCAAGCTCGGGTCGAAGAACTGTTCATGCTGATTGACAGGCAACTTTGCAGTTCAGATCATGAAGGCGAACTGGTCGCCGGGGCGGTTATTACCGGGGGCTCTTCACTTTTGCCAGGCATGGCAGAACTGGCGGAGCAGGTACTCCATATGCCGGTGCGTATCGGCAGCCCCATTAACATCAGAGGTTTGGTAGATGTGGCAAGCCAGCCGGTCTACTCAGCCGGAGTTGGCTTGGTACTCTATGGATTCAGGACTGAAAGCGTACCGAGGAGAGTGAATTCCGACGAGAACAACACGATGGTACAGCGTGCCACCCAGTTGCTCCGGCGCGTATGGAAGGAGTTTGCGTGAAACGCACCGCAAAAGTAGCACACAGAAAGGAAATCGGCAGATGATACACACGCGGAAACCAACACACCCTTACCTCAGCAAATCCCTCTACATAAAGGGACTTCAATGTCATAAAGCGCTCTGGCTTTACAAAAACAGCCCTGAGTTAAAGAGCAAACACTCCGCCGCACAGCTGGCGGCCTTTGACAACGGTACGCATGTCGGCATTGTGGCTCAGGGGCTTTTTCCCGGAGGGATCGAAGTCCCGTACGGTGGGCTCACCCATACAGAGCAACTGGCCAGGACACAAGAGCTGATTGCCTATGGCACGAAAACTATCTATGAGGCGACGTTCAGCTTTGACAATGTGCTCGTGAAGGTGGATATCCTGCATCGTGGTGAAACTGGCTGGGAGATTTATGAGGTCAAGAGTTCTACTGAGTGTAAAGACGTTTATCTTCATGATATTGCCGTTCAGCTATATGTCGTGACCGGTTCAGGACTTCCGATAACGCGGGCGTGTCTGATCCATATCAACACCCACTATGTCCGCCATGGCGATATTGAGGTAGAGAAGCTGTACTCTATTCTAGACATGACTGAAAAGGTGCTGGTCCGTGAAGCGGACGTCCCGGTCCAACTAATGGTCATGCGTAAGGCACTCGGCCAAGATATGCCTGACATCGAGTCAGGGCCGCATTGTGAGAAGCCGTATGCGTGCGACTTCAAGGGCCACTGTTGGAGCCATATCCGCGTAGACGCTGGCGACGATTAATTTGAACAGAAGGACGATTCTCCTGCAATT
>JAQTWB010000190.1:1250-3602 GCA_028689495.1 bacterium
CGTTATCTGATGTTTGCATATTGCCTGGTGCCGACAAGCGTCTATTTATGCCACGAAGCGGTGTCTCGACACCAATAGTGAACAACCACCGGACACCCTCCTGATCTGTATTGCATAAGGTAGGATTTTTATCTGCCACAATCGAAAGGGAGAACACAATGACAAAAGTAAATAATTACATCCACGGCAACATTTTCGATGTCAGCATCGAGGCTCTGACCCCGGACGAGAACCAGGCCCGCAAATTCTTCAGCCCTAGCGCTCATGGCGAGTTGTGCAGATCTATTTCTGCTGTCGGCTTAATCCAACCGATAACAGTCACATCGGTTGATGAAAAGTTGATGATTGTCGCTGGTGAACGTCGCTGGCGCGCCGCAAAAGATGTAGGACTTGAAATCGTCCAAGTTAAATACGTAGATCAGAATATTTCAGAAATATCACTCATCGAAAATCTTCAGAGAGAGAATCTCCTCGCCGTTGAAAAAGCTGAAGGCTTGCAACGATTAAGAGAACAACATAACTACTCCCATGAACAGCTTGCAGAAATCATAGGCAAGTCCGCTTCCACTGTTTCGGAAATTCTCACATTGAATCGTCTGCCAGATGACATCAAGGCCGAATGCAGTACGAGTAAAAGATATGTGCATTCGCGCCTACTTGGAATAGCTAAAGCCCCAAATTTGAAAACCTTACGCAAGCGTTTTGCGGCTTATAAAGCAGAAATGGATGGAACCGGCCGGAAGCCCGGGGTAACGGATAAATCCAAAAAGCTCGAAGGTTTAATAGGTCGAATCAGCGGCATCATTACCCAGATTGGCAATGTAGAACTCGAACAGCTAACCCTCCAAGAACGAACAAATCTATTTATTACGCTGGATGACCTGAATACGGTAACTCAGAATAAATTCAGTTTTTACAGTGATTTGGAAGTATCGAATTCCCGAAGCAGCCACTGTATATCTTGCGCTATAGTGCCTGATGCCGTCGACGAGTCCACCACTGGATGCGGGTCGGCTAATGCTGAAGTAGGAGAATTACTCGATAATTTAGATGCAGTCTCAGCGGCTGAAGCCATTGCTGAATAAACCACAAAGAACATACTCATCCATTGGGCACCCAATGGATGAGTAAAGGAGCTAATCCAATGACCATATTTAGTACGCCGCACATCAAAAGTACAATAGCGACCGAAGCCTTTCAATTAATGAACAGTCATGCACAAAAACTTGCCAAATTTGGGGCCTCGCTTAGGCTGTTGTCAGGCCTGTTACGCATGCCCGATTACGGTAGCGTTTACAAGCGATTAATCGATAAAAACGAGGATTTTTCGACTGAGATCAGAAGACGCGTCCCTGATTACGAGAAAAAATTATTAGCGCAGTGGGAACTATCGAACCCAGTTCTTAATAATGCGATGAGTACAAGAGGAATAACTCCACGCAGATGGTGCAATATTTACAGGCTCATGAATGATGATAATTATCCAGATCTATCCGCATTAACCAATCCCGAAATTTTCGAAGGTAATCACGATATGCTGTATGGTACGATAATGGCCCTGTTACGAGAAGATTTTCCGGAAGCATTTAGCGGGAAGTCCATGAGCTATTGGGCTGCAGAGGTTGACCCTGATCTTTATTTCTATTACGAGAGGACCTATTCACATGGAGATATCAGACATATTTTCTGGTCAGAGGCTCTCGAGATAAAGGTAATCAATAAGTCGGACTTTTTGGCATACTCAATTTTCACAAAAAGGCTGCTACAAGAAGTTCGTATTCAACGAATGATCAGATTAATTAATTTAGGTCTAAGTGCAGAAAACATTCGGCTGGCATTGGCTTGGTTGCCTGAGGATGTGTCCGAATCCAGACCCAAATATGGAGGAGAAAACCAAGGGATTGGACACAAATTGATGAGAGCGGCTGAAATAGCCCGTCAAAAAGAGGTGGAA
Organism: bacterium; assembly: GCA_028689495.1. Lineage (GTDB taxonomy): Bacteria > Bdellovibrionota_C > UBA2361 > SZUA-149 > JAQTWB01 > JAQTWB01. The sequence goes on from JAQTWB010000190.1 coordinate 3,205, forward strand.
GAAAAGTCCCGGAAGTCCCTCGCCAAACAATAGATTCATGGTGCAAATTTGATATCCGTTAGGATTACATCCTCTAATTCAACGGATATCAAATTAACACTCGCGAATTCAAGTTCGAAGTGCAACAGCCTGTGATGGTTTGGTGTGATTATCGCCTTTGTCGCCTTTGTGTGAATCCGATTTCAAATCTGACCCATTTCGGCGTCGAAGTTGACACTATTAACAGGACACCTCAAAGCACAGCAACTGCCTGATCAGAGGCAATCCGTACACTTTTCTAGTCAGCCAGATCAACGGCATGCGTTACGGCTGCATGAGCAACTCAGCGGTAAGATCAATGACCAGTGCTTGGGCGGTATCGAGTCAGCGGAGATAATTTCCCCAGTAGCATTGCTGTC
>JAQTWB010000191.1 GCA_028689495.1 bacterium
ACTAATGAAGCTCCAATTCGCCGAATGGTGTGCGACTTCCAACTTCTCTTTCTTGCAGGGCAGCTCACACCCTGAAGAAATGGTTAATGCGGCAACACAGCTAGGATATAGCGCAATAGCTTTGGCCGACTCCTGTACTGTCTCAGGAATAGTTCGTGCCCAGATGGCGGCCAAAAATCTCAATATCCAGTTTATCCCAGCAACCAGACTAACTTTGCTAAAAAACATTCCAGACCGAAATAATTTCCTTCCGGAATATTTACCGTATGAAACACTAGCCGAAGAAGACAGTCAGCGGTTGCCATTTGACATTATTACAATACCAACATCAAGTGATGACTACTCAGCGATGACCAGCCTACTGACTATGGGAAAGATGAGAGCAGCAAAAGGACGATGCTGGATTACAATTGAAGACCTTAAATTTATTGGCAGTCGAACACATATTATCATCCTGGCTCGCCGTAATAGTCCGCCGCTGATTAAAAAATTCGTTCTGCAGATGACACATTTGTTCAATGTCAAGAATCTCTCACTGGCAATTTGGCCCCCCTCGACATTTCAAGACCATAGTCTGATGTCTACCCTGGCGGATATCGCCAAAGAAACAAAGGTCCAACTGCTGGCGACCAATAACCCGCTCTATCACAGCAAAGACAGAAAAAATCTTCTTGATATACTGACTTGCACGAGACACAAAGTGACTCTCTCCGATGCAGGCTATTTACTCCAGGAAAATTGTGAGCGCTATCTACGCAGCAAAAAAGAGCTGTGGCGCTTATTTTGTAAATTACCATCCGCCCTTGAACGAAGTATCGAAATAGCCGAATCGGCAAAAAATTTTTCGCTTGCCGACATTCGATATGAATATCCAACAGAAGTATGCCCCGATGGACAAAGCCCATTAGAATTTTTGAAGCTCACAACAATCAAGGAGGCATCAGAAAAATATCCACAAGGCATCCCGGAAAAAGTCTGCCAGCTATTAGAAAAGGAATTTTTGCTAATCGGCCAACTAAATTACGCAAAGTATTTTTTAACTGTCTACCACATTGTCAAATTCGCACGTTCTCAAGGTATCCTTTGTCAAGGACGAGGCGCGGCAGCAAACTCCGCCGTCTGCTACTGTCTTGGCATCACGGCAGTTGACCCAGACAAGATAGACCTTTTGTTGGAGCGCTTCATCAGTCTCGAACGAAACGAGCCACCAGATATCGACATAGATTTTGAACATGAGCGGCGAGAGGAAGTCATTCAATATATCTACAATACGTTTGGCCGTTCACGGGCCGCTCTCGTTTGTGAAGTTGTCACATATAGAACGAAAAGCGCAATCACTGACGTTGGTAAAGCCTTCTCTCTATCTGTTGAGACTATCCAGGAATTAATCCAGGAAAATAAAACTTTAACAATATCGCAAGGAACTGTTTGGCAAAATTCTTTGGATAATCACAAAACAGTGTCAAGCACCAGCCTCCGCAACACAGAAGAAAAACTCAAACAATCCGATGAAGCAACAGATTTAAAAAACAAAGTATTTTCTTACGCGAATGAATTAATCGGATTCCCTCGACACTTATCCCAACATGTTGGTGGATTTGTAGTCTGCGATTTCCCCCTATCGTCTATCGTTCCGATTGAAAACGCCGCCATGCCTGGCCGTACTGTCATTGAATGGGACAAAGATGACATCGACAACATGGGAATGATGAAAATTGACATACTGGCGCTTGGAATGCTGAGCTGTATCAGGAAATGCTTTGATGTCATTAACAACAAACGACTTCCTCAACAGCAAAAGCTGCAACTTGATACAATACCGAGTGACGATAGTGACGTCTATGACATGATTTGCGCGGCCGACACGATAGGTGTTTTTCAAATTGAGTCTAGAGCACAGATGAGCATCCTGCCAAAGATCAGACCTCGCTGCTTCTATGATTTGGTTGTGCAAGTGGCAATTGTTCGTCCTGGACCGATACAAGGCGGTATTATCCATCCATACATCCGCCGCCGACAAGGCAAAGAAAAGCCGAAACTCCCCGATAAGCGAGTCTCCCATATCCTGAACAAAACTCTTGGAGTGCCCATATTTCAGGAGCAGATTATGGAACTTGCTATTGTTGCTGCCGGATTCACTCCAGGTGAAGCAGATGAATTGAGACGTGCGCTAGCTTCATGGAAAAAAAAAGAGGGTAAAGTCGCTGAAATGGCCCGACGTATCTACCTCGGCATGCAAGAGCGAAACTATAGTCATGAATTTGCAATTCAGGTTCTTTCTTATATCCGCGGATTTGCCGAATATGGATTTCCTCAATCTCATGCTGCTTCATTTTCTCTTCTTGTCTACATCTCCGCCTGGCTAAAACATCATTACCCGGAGGTTTTCGCTGCTTCAATACTAAACAGCATGCCCATGGGCTTTTATGGGCCATCACAAATTATTACCGATGCCAAAAGACACGGCGTTAATATCTTGCCCGTAGACATCATGAAAAGTGAGTGGGAAACCTCAGTTCCCAAGCGTTTTCAGCTCCGCCTAGGAATGAATCTTGTTCGTAATATGAGAATTATTGATGCAGAAAAGATCGTTAGCAAAAGAGAGTTATTCAAGTTAAGCAACAAACCAGAGGTAGCAATTAAAAACATATGGCGCACTGCCGATGTATCAAGTGCCGCGCTAAAAAATCTGGCAAAGGCAGATGCTTTTGCCAACATGGGAATATCACGACAAGTTGCCTTATGGGAGATTGGCAAACTGACCGACCGTTCACTACCGCTATTTGATTGGCTCGCGGACAAAGAGAATATATCTCCTCCGGAAGTACATCCTACAGAAATGTTGCCATCCTTTAGTTCAGCAAAAAATCTCATGCTCGATTATCAAGCGCTCTCTATCTATCTGAAAGCTCATCCAATGGCTCTGATACGACAGCATTTGAAAAAAAATACATATATTCCATCAAACAAACTGTCAGAGGTCCGACACGGAGACTTTGTAAAAACCGCTGGACTCGTAATTATTCAACAAAGACCACCAACCGCTTCTGGCGTAGCATTTCTGACAATTGAAGATGAATTCGGACTGATAAACCTGATTTTAAAACCCGACACATACAACAAATATCACAATGAAATTGTATCCCAGGGTATGCTCACTGTGGAAGGAACATTGCAAAACAAAGATTCTGTAATCAATATTGTAGTTGCGCGTATTGCCCACCTGAAAGAATCTGCTCTTTAACTTCCCATAAAGCCTGCAGCTCTTCTGACCAATATCTTTCCGTTCCATAATCAGGGAATGCGCGCTGAAAAGATGGATCCTGATACCGTTTGGCAATCCAGGCACTGAAATGAATTATTCTCAACCCCCTGAGCGGCTCAATCAGCCGTAAACTACGGCGATCAAACTCTTTCATCTGCTCATATGCCTCAAGGCAAAGGGAAAAGCGCTCTTTTGATTCTTCATCACGGCCCGGAAACAGGAGCCATAGATCCTGAACACAAGGACCCACAACCATGTCATCAAAATCGACAAGAGAAAAACCTGACTGACCAAGAATTATATTGCCAAAATGG
>JAQTWB010000063.1 GCA_028689495.1 bacterium
CTGACACTGGTTTTTCCACAGGAAACATATATGTGGCGAATTCCTCTGGAAGTGCAAATCTCCGCGTCGATGGAGCAGGGGCCAATCTGATGTTTTCACAGTATATGAGCTCAGCCGATATCGATGGCGACAATCGCAATGATTTATTATTTGGTGGTTATTCTTATATAAACGAGCCAGATGGTTCTGTCTGGGTGCTTTATTCAAGCCTGCTAGAGTCTTTTGGCACAAGCATAGATAACATAATTTCGATCGCAGATAGTAACAGCTATAGCTTACGATTTGATGGGGATTATTTGACGCTAGCTGGAGAGTTGGTCACAGGGGATCTGAATGATGATTCCTACGATGACATCATCGTGTCGTCGCCTGAGTCTGCTAGTCATGGTTACCGTTCAGGCTCGATTTATCTGGTGAATGGAGATCCGTTTATTTATAGCATCAGTGGTACGCTTACTTCAGGCGGCACGCCACTTGCTGGGGTGACGGTTGACGGTGGTTCACTTGGTTCGGTGGTCACAGATGCGATGGGGAATTACGTTTTTAGCAATGTGGCAAAGCATACATCTTATACACTGACACCGACATTGGCCGGATATACATTTGTTCCCGCCAGCATATCTGGAGTCGTCGGAGAAGATACGGTTCATAATTTTACGGATAGCGCTGTAAGCACCTTTAGTATTATGGGAACGGTGGTAAACGACACTGTCCCACTTGCCGGAGTGACAATATATGGAGGTGCTCTGGGCCAGACGACTACTGATGGTAGCGGTATCTTCAGTTTTACCGGGATTGCTCCTGGAACAACCTACCGTATATATCCAGAAATCGATGGTTATACGTTTCTTCCTATGGAGGCCAGCGGAGTCTTGTCCGCTGATGCCAATCTTTCTTTTACGGTATCTTCAACAGAAGCCTTGACCAGTCCGGCATCGGGTTTCTGGAACAGTTATCTCGGAATGATTAACATACTCGAAGTTGCCAATCGTACGACAAGCGGGCAGTCGATCCAGGTTGAAATTCTGGATCAAAGCGGAGGTAGTCTTTCCGTCGCCCCATTATATGTTCCACCATTAGGTCAGCGGGACCTGGTGTTAAATGATATTCCGGGTTTTCTCAAAGATTCTTATGGTACTCTTCGACTTACGTTTTCGTCGTCGGGGATTATCGGTCGAGTAGCATTTTATCGATTTGCGGAGTCAGGGGATAACAATAATTTTTCGTTTGCGTACACGCTGCCTCTAGGATCTGGACTTAAAGGTAGCACGTATGCTGCGTTTAATACCTGGTATCCGGGAATACCTCTTGATGGGTATTCGATGTTGAACTGGCTTGGTCTGGCGAATCTGAGCAGCTTGTCGCAGCAGTTTACAATTAAGACATACGGAACTGATGGCAGCATGTTGGCAACGCGCAGTGTCACTTTACCGGGGAACAGTAGACTGGATATACCTGCCGGGCATGAGTTGGCGGAATCGCTTGCTGGTTATCAGGAAATTATCCCACAAAATAACGACGCAAAATATCTGGCCTCTGTCGCTCGGTATGCAGTTGGTGATGGTTCATCGGGCAAAACACAATTTGCCTTTGCCTCTGCAATGCTGTCTGAGATTGTCAAACGCCAGGGGTGGTCGATTATTTCACGTGGAGCAAATGCTGACGAGTGGCTAGAGGTATACAACACCTCGAGCGTGGGGCAGATGTTGGCAGTTAATGTCTATAGCAGTAATGGTCCCATTGCCGATGAAAGTATATACCTTCCGGCAGGAAATGGAGTTCATTTACACGGGTCGGAGTATTTGAATGCCGGCGAAACTGGCGCGGTCAAGACTCGTTTTATCGGTGACACGTCAGCACTTCTGGTGCAGCGCATGTCATATCATAGAGATCGCGACGGCGTTGTTTATTCGGCCAGCGGTAACCGTATTACCTTGCCGGCAGCAGTTTCCCTTTTTGGTTCCTGGAACAGGTTTTTTGATCAGGCTAATTGGCTCCGGCTCTTTAACACTTCATCAACTGTGTCGAATGTCGCTCTTACGGTATATCGGGATGGTTTGGCACCTGTCAGCCAGAACCTGTCTATCCCTGCTTATTCTACCTTGGACCTTGGCTTGCACGAGAATGATTATCAAACAGAGAGTGATAATTACGGACTGTATTCGTTGCAGGCTCCAGCTGTGGTGGCTGAACTGGTTCGCAACAAAGATGAAGATTTTGTCATTTTTAGTGAACTAGGCAGATAGAGTATTCGTAGCTTGTATCATCTTTGGTTGTAAGGTTCTCAAGATACATGTGTTTTCCGATAACCTCATCTTGTCTGTGAAAAAAACAAATATTTCCTCAAGCTTTATTTAATCTCTGTCGAGTTACCCTTCAGCGACCTTCAAGGAGGAGGTTCGCAGGGGTCCTTCTTCGACCCCCATGTAACAACAAGGAGGTTGTGCTATGGCAGGGATAAAGTTTTCCGGAATTGCGTCAGGAATCGATTCTGCGGCGCTGATTGATTCAATTATCGAGGCTCGTAACGCGGCAAATGTCCGTCGTCAGGCCGATATCGAGGACCTTCAGGCTGAAAATACGGCGCTTGAAGACTTGGGAGCGCAGCTGCTTGAACTCAATGATTTGATTGACACTTTTCGCTCCGCAAATGGAACCGGGTTATCCAAGAAAGGGGCGGTTTCGAATTCATCTGTTTTGACTGCTGCGGTTGGTTCGTCAGCCGCTAATTCATCTTACACAGTAACTGTGGGGCAGACGGCTTCGACAGGTACGGCTTCGTTCGACGACTCGTATTCTGATCTTACTGCTCTGGTCGCTCCGAATGCAGTTGGCACCCAGGCAGTTGAAATTCAGGTCGGGACAGGGGCCGATCAGGTCAGTATCAGTGTTGATGTTACCAATGCGACAACAATGGCCGAGTTTGTTGACTCGGTGAATCAACACGCCAATGCTTCGGGACGGTTGTCGGCTAGTGCGATAAATGTCGGCACTGATTCCAGTCCTTCCTACAAGGTGGTTTTTAATTCTTTGCAACAAGGCGCAGACAAGGGGTCAATTGCTTTTGTAATTCCCGATGCAGCTACCGGATTTGGTGGTAACAGCGATCTACAGAGTCGCACAGTTTCTCAGGCAACGAACGCTGAATTTACTGTATCCGGCATTACCGGTACCATAACTCGTGCGTCCAACACGGTTGACGATATAATTTCTGGTGTGACTTTGCAGTTGGCTGATGTCGGGACATCGACGATTACCGTTTCTGACGATTCCGACAAAACCACCGAAAACATGGCCAAGATTGTTGAAAAATTTAATGAGATTGTCGCATTTGTTGCTGAGAATAATCTGGTCAAGCGTGTGGAGAGTGGAGATAGCGTGGCCAATGTTTTTGGCTCTCTGGCAAAGACTCAGACAGATGACAATTTTCTTGCCTCCTTTCGCACAGCCATGACAGCGGCGTCGTCGGCAAGTGGGGTGAGCGTTACGGGAATGTCCGAGCTTGGTATATCGACAAATCGTGATGGCACGCTTACTTTTAACGAAGATGTTTTCAAGAGTGCAATCTCAGGCGATCCAACTGGAGCATCTGAGGTTCTGACAAGCTTTGCCGATAGCGTAGCTGGCGTTGAAGGGTTTATCTACGAGTATACGAAGTACCAGGGGCTGCTGGAGCTTTCAACAAGTGCGAATAATTCGGAGATTGATAGTCTTAACGAGATGATCGCCAATCTTGATCGTAACAACGAATCGTATCGCATCACGCTAGAATCGAAATTTGCTACTCTTGAAGGTACCATAGGTCGGATGCAGTCTCAGCAGTCAGCGCTGACGAGCATTCTCGCCGGGCTCAATAATTGATAGGCGGATACCAACTGGAAATTTGGCGCAAATTTCAGATAAAATGCATCCTATGTTTTGTGAAGATGAATTTTTCGCTCAAGCAGTGAGTGGTAAAGGTCGATAATATATTCTCCTGAGGAGTGGAGGGATGCCACTGGGTTGAAGTTAAAGGTTGAATTGCCGGTAGCGGAAGCTGGTAATCAACACAACAGGTCTGAAATTATGTATAAAAAACAGGCGCATCAGCAATACAGCAGTGTGAAGTTCTCAACCGCCGATCGGGGACGCTTGCTGATGATGATGTATGACGGTGCTTTAAATTTCCTCAGGCAGGCTGAACAGGGCATTGAAACAGGCGACATTTCGCGATTTTCGCGATTTCTTAGCAAAGCACAGGCGGTAATCGCCGAGTTGCAGAACACTCTCGATTTCGAGAAAGGCGGTGATATCGCAAAGGATCTCGACCGACTTTACGATTTTATGCTGTTTTATCTGCTTGAAGCTAACGTAGAAAAAAGCGCGGCCAAGATTGGCAAGGTCTATACGCTTCTCGATAAAATTGCCGGAGCCTATCGCGATATCCTTGCTCGACCGGACCTGGACCTCAGCGAGGCGGAAAAGAGCATTCAATCAAAGATTTCAGTTCCTCCAACGCCTGCGGCCTTACAGAGTCAGGAGGGATCTGTTTCCAATCCAAACACCCCGGAAGAAAAACCTAGGTTACATATCGCATTGTAGGTAGGTCTGGCTCGGATGTTGCCTTGTTGATGATGCTCGACAGGCTGCAGTATATCTTCTTTATGTCGGGCACCGTGGGCGCTTCTCGAAGCGCCCGTACATATTTTTGCTAATGTCATCGATATGCCGGGGGCCTTGTAGGGGCGTCTCGCGAGACGCCCGTAAATTATTTAACACAAAACCATTTCATTTTTGGATGATCTTTCGGGTCGCTAATTTGAGTCTTCTTCGTTTGGTTACGCATCTTTACATTATACCGTGTCAAGAAACTCCGTTGAACGGTAAGGCAGTGAGGATTACTGACGCGGTATAATCAAACTCCGTAGGAGTTTGGCCAAGCGAAGCTTGGCTCATTGCCTGAAATTTCTTAAATTTCAGGCAAGATATCCAATACCGTTTCAATTATGAAAAGACCGAAAAATCTTTGATTTTTTCAGTTAAAAGTTAAGACCACTTGTTGAAGCGGTATAGATTTAATCCGACCTTTGAACGACGGTCCCTATTTAGCGTAACTTATGAGCGATACTCGAAAATTGCATCTGGCTGATTTGTCCTCACGCCTGCGTCGAGACTGGGATGAACGGGTCGAGCATGATTACCGCTACTGGATGAGCGATGGCGTGAGCAGCGATGCCGAGATGTGGGAGACCGGTGAAAGAGATCTGTCATGTCTACTTACAGCAATTCCGCAGTCTGGGATTGCCAACTTCACTTCACTTGAAATTGGCTGTGGTGTTGGGCGAATTGTTCGTGCCGCCAGTCGTCGTTTTCGTTTGGCCAAGGGGATAGATGTCTCACCGGCTGCGATTGAGAGAGGTCGAATTCTACTCCAGGGGTTTGAGAATGTTGAACTTCTGCTTGGTGACGGATTTACATTTGCTCCAATTGAAAATAGCTCAATAGATTTTGTATATACGTTTGCGGCTCTGAGCAGCATGCCGGTTGCTGTGACTGCTTCATATATTGCCGAAATGGCGCGAGTGGTGCGACCCGCTGGCTATGCTGCTTTACAGCTCTTTATTGGCAATCCTTCAAAGACCGTAGAAGAAGACACTTTGGCGATTCGCACTTTCTCTCGTGAGAATTTTGAAAAAGCGTTGAACCGGGCTGGCTTCACAGTAATTGCTGCGAGTGAACTCAAGTTGCCCTTTGAAATTTCAGACAGGGATGCCGGGTCCATTGCTGAAATTGTCACTTTACGCAATTCCCCCCAGGCGCTGACGAAGGGGCAACTTAGTGGTCTTTACGAGGACGTGCTGGCTATCCTTTGTGGTGACCTGCATGAGTCACCACAGGACGATTGGGCAGGATCTCAGACTGCATATTACATGGCGTTGGCCCGAGTTCAGCAACATCTTGACGTGGGTGACCGTGCCGAAGCCTTACGTGCGCTTGAACTGGCCGTGAGAAACTATTCGGAGCCCGAAGCTGAAGTGCTGGTGTTGTTGCGGCGTATCAAAGACGATTTGGCTCAATCCAATTCGACGCTGGAAACCGGGTTTGAGGAGTTTACTTGGGAGCGGGCACCGGTAAGCTTCAGGTGGGCGAAGGAGCTGGCCGGGAATGCATTCAATGAAAATTATTTTCGCCAGAACTTGAGAGTTCTAAAACAGCGTTTCCCCGGTGTTTATCAGACCATTTGCCAGTTGGCTTCTCCGGCGGAGCATAAGCTAGAGCTTGCACGAGCATCATCCGGCGATCCGGTTATTGTCAGTGCCGGTATTCCGCTCGATAATATGGCCAAACCTCATAGCTCGGCTGCTCGTTGGGTAGAGCAGGTGATGCGCGACTTTGAGAAAAAGGAACTCGACCGGGTAATAGTTGCCGGTTTTGCCACAGGCTACCATCTGGACGAGTTGCGGCAGAAGATGCCGAAAATTGCAGTAGAGGTCTACGAACCATTAGCCGCTACAATTTTACTGGCCTGTGCTGTGGGTAACATGGTCCCTGTGTTGCAATATATAGAAAAGCTTCATTTGCGGGGGAACTGGCAAGGTGAGCTTGAGGCATTTTGCTATCAGGCTCAAAAAATTGAACTACTGATTCATCCTCAAACAAAAGCGGCGCATGGTCGTAAAGTTCGCGATCTTTGTCGTTCGTTTTGGTCAGAACGGGGTATTGCCGAGCTCAGACCGTCTATTGGTGTGGTTGGACCAATTTACGGCGGCACTTTACCAATGGCTCGTTATACCGCGTCTGCGCTTGAGAGCCTTGGACAGAAGGTGAGGCTTTTTGATTTGGAAACCTTTTATCCGGTCTACAAGAAGTTCGAAGAGATGTTGCGAACTCCCCAGCGACAGTCTTCATTGCAGGGCCATTATGTTGAGCTTCTGTCTCAGTTGTTACTGGAAGCTATCGCCGAGCGGCCGGTGGATATTCTGATATGTCTCGCACAGGCGCCTCTTTCGGCACGGGCCTTGACGGCGCTTCGAGAAAGAGGGGTTATTACGGTTCTCTGGTTTGTTGAAGATGGGAAGCGTTTTGAAACATGGAAGCACATCTCTCGCTATTATGATTATGTATTTGTCATTCAGGAAGATGGTTTTCCCGAGCAGGTTGAAGCGGCAGGTGCGGGCAGCGCCATATATTTGCCGAGTGCTTGCGATCCGTCGATTCATAAGCCGCTACAGGTGACTGAGGAGGAGAGGCTTCGATGGGGCTCTGATGTTTCGTTTGTTGGCGCGGGTTACAATAACCGTCAACACATGTTTGCTACGCTGACCAAATTTGATTTTAAAATCTGGGGAACGGAATGGGCAGTAGCTCCGCCGTTTGACCGTTTCGTTCAGGAGTTTGGCAGAAGGATTTCTCCTGAAGATTACGTCAAGATTTTCAATTCGACGAAAATAAATTTGAATCTTCATTCATCGTCGGAGCGTGATGGGGTAGAGCCTAATGGTGATTTTATCAACCCGCGAACCTTTGAACTTGCCGCTTGCGGAGCTTTTCAGTTAGTCGATCGGCGCACGTTGTTGCCAGCCTTGTTTGACATGGAAAACGAGTTGGCGACATTTAGTGACCGCGCTGAGCTTCATCACAAAATTGAATATTATCTTGAGTACCCTGAAGAAAGAGAGCCTTATGTTAGCCGTGCTCGTGAGCGTGTTTTAGCCGAGCATACGTATGAACATAGAATGCGCGCTATGCTTGGTGCGATCTATGCGGATCGTTATCGGGAGTTACAGGACAAGATGTCTGGTTCGCCCTGGGCCAGCATGATTCGTGCGGCTAGCGGCAAGGATGATTTGCAGAAAATTATCATCAAGTCGCAAGAATCGGGTGGTGAACCGACTTTGGAAACTCTGATGGGCAAGATTCAGGCAGGGAAAGGAAATTTGAGTGATACAGAAAAGAAACTGCTATTTCTCGATCAGATAGGAAAGCAAATTGGTTATGTCCTCACAAAACGAAGTGGCGGTTAAAAAGAAACTTTTAATCGTTGCCATTACCAGGCTCGGTGACTTGCTTCAGGCATCGCCGACGATCGGCGGGTTGAAGATGGAGAATCCGGGCAGCCATTTAACTGTGCTGGTCGATAAGGGGTTTTCCGAGATCTGTTATGGCATACCGGGTATTGACGAGGTCTTTGAAATTGACCTGGCGATGATGGTGCGTTCGATGGCGCGTGGAGGGGCGGGCATTATCGAGGCTTATTCCTATTTCGACAGTATAGTAGAAAAGCTTCGTAGTAACGGATACGACTTTGTGCTCAACATGTCCTCATCGTCGTATACGGCGGTCTTGCTGCGATTGCTTGACGTGGCGGACAGTCGTGGTTGGGCTTCGGATGAAGAAGGTTGTCGTTTGATTACAAACCCTTGGTCCATGTTGTTTGCCGCATCGGTTTATCATTCAAACCGCGATTACAATTCAATTAATCTGGTTGATATTTTTCGTTGCTGTTCCGGTGTCAGAAAACATCCTCGACGGCTGATTTATGAGGTTAAGGATGAGGCGCGTGGGACAATGCGCTCAAGACTTGCAGATTTGGGTTATGACGGAAGTAAACCGCTTGTCTGTATACAGGCCGGCGCAAGTCAGGAGAAAAGGCAGTGGTCGGCAGCTAACTTTGCTGAGCTGACGGGAAAACTTGTCGATAGGCTCGGGGCTTTTGTTGTCTTTACTGGTTCGAAGTCTGAACAGGCAATTATCGATCGGATTATTGAGCTTGCATTGGAACATGACAATGATGGACTGCGAGCCAAAAATATCTTCAGTGTCGCCGGTTCAACTAATCTCAAAGAACTCGGCGCCCTTACTGAGGCTGCCAATGTATTGATCACCGGAGATACCGGAACAATGCATATGGCGGTTGCCTGCGGTACCAATGTCGTGGCGATTTTTCTGGCATCTGCGCTTTGTTATGAAACAGGCCCATATAGTGTTGGTAACTTGGTTGTGCAGGCACGGATATCTTGTTGTCCGTGCAACCCGAACTTTCCTTGTGCCCGTCCAGACTGCCATGAGCAGATTACACCTGAGCTTGTTTTTCAGTTGACGAAATTACGCCTTGAGAAAAGCGATGAGGCTCTTCGCAACTATGTTGTATCTGAGGACCTTTGTCCGTCCGCTGAAGCCTCGGTGTTTTTTACCGACTTTGACGGAGACGATTTTCTCGAGTGTGTTCCACTGAATGCGGAAACTGGCAGGAATGGCTTTGCCAAAGAGCTTTTTGTTCGGTCGCGTGCGGTTTACCGGGAGCTATGGAAGCATGAATTTGATGCGATAGATGTAAGGGATATTCGCGTTGACCATAATTGTCAGCCCGCACCGGTTGAATATTATGATGCTGGAATCAGGGAGTATTTTCGGATTAGCGACAATGGAATTGCGTTACTGAGCGATTTGCTGCGGTTGATTCGCGATGTTCATAGCGATCCTCGAATGCTGGGCGAGCTGACTCGTCAGATTGAATATAACGACCGAAGTGTTGAAGAAGTGGGCCTTGCCTGGCCGGTGCTGGGAACCATGGCCCGAATATTTGTTATGGAGAAAGATAATTTACGTGGAGATGATCCGGGGAAAGTAGCATCTGAAATGATAGAGATCTATCAGCGGCTGAAAAGACGCGCAGGGTTGTTTGAACGCCTGATGCAGGTAGATGCAAACTAGTCTACAAGGAGAAAGAGAAGATGTTGGAAGTTACAATTGACGGGGGCACAAATATCGGGCCTCTAGGCGACATCAAGACAATGGGAGATCTGGTCGAATTTATTAAAGCGACAATTGATCCTGACAAGATGATAGTTTCTCTCTCTCTTGATGGTAAGAATTTAAGTGAAAATGATTGGCGCATGCCAATTTCTGTTCATCCGAACTCCCGGTTACAGGTAGAGACGGGTGACAAGTCTGTTTATCTGGCCGATCGCCTGGTGCTGGCTCCAGATTATCTTGAGGTGATAATTTCGGAGTTTGCTGAGGTTGCCGAATTATTCAATCAGGGGAAAAATTTTCAGGCCAACGATATTTTTAGCCGGGCGATAGATGACCTCAATGCTTTTATGGGGTGGTACACTTCCCTTTTTGCGCTAGACGCGAGTCTTGAGGCCGCCGAACTTGATAATATCTCTCATCGCATTGAGGCGCTGACCAAGATTTGTGAACAACTGATTCAGCAAATGTTGCATTACTTCTGGAGTAATGTCTCAAAGAGCCTGACCGAACAACTCATTCCCTCACTCAGAGAGCTGGCAAGCTATAGTGAAAAGCTGGCCCTTGCCTTTAAGGCAAATTAACACGGTTTTCAAGTCCCCTGCGATGATACTTCGCCGGGGTGTCGAGCTCCAGCTCGGCGCCTTTTACCTTTCAGTTCTTGCTGCTCGACCGCAAACACGGCCTCCGATGGGAGCATCTCACGGTTTATCCGGCTACGTCTCGTCTCGCCAGGCATGGGGGCAGCGATCCCTGACGTCGCAGTGCAGACATTTAAATTTTGTCGGCAGGGCTTTTGCTTCAGTCTTACCGGAGATAATTTCGTCCATCTCGTTTATTAGTTCTGCAAGCCAGGCTTTTCGTTCTTCGGTATTCACAATTTTCACCGACCGTTTCTCTTTACCAACCAGCAGGATTCCGTAAGGAGAATTGGTCTGATAAGTCGACTCAATCAGTTTGAGGTGCAGGAGCAGGCGAATAATGTGGCGATCCTGGATCTTTTTTGTCGTTGGCAGAAGATTTATTGGAATGGTTTGGCCATCCTCCCTGATAATGGCATCGGGTTTTCCGCTTAATCCTCGCACTTGGTCGTGCATATAGGATTCAGGGAGGTCTGTCCCGCCATGAACAGCGACAAATTTTGTGTTGGCCTTGATTCCGGAGTCTTGCGACAGTGACTTCTTTTTCCGGTCAAGCTGATCCCAGAGTAGAATCGCTCCCCCAAGGATGATTACCAGTGAAATAATTTCTGCTGGAACGCTGACTGATTGACTGATGATAGAATCGTTGTCATCCAATGTGGTCGTTTCGGTCGCGCCATTCTGTGTCTGCGTGTTGTTGTTGATATGTTCGCGAATAAAAGCACGAGGCTCCCAAAGAAAGACTGCAGCGGCGAGCATAATCAGCAGGATGTATACGACCCGACTGTAAAGCTGCAAGTTGCTCAGAGTTTGTTGGGAGCTACGCCAACTGCTTCTGCTGTTGGATTTATTCTTATCATCCGGGTGCGCTTTCCAGGCGGTTTGTCCGGGCTCCCGTTTAAGCCACCAGGAGTATGGGCAAACAACATAGTTCGCCAGATCGTTGTCCGAGATTCTCCGCATTGTTTTCATGGCGCAGCTTAATCCAGTCAGTGTTTGGCGGTGTTTTTGTCGGGATAGAAAAAATCGTTTCCTCTGATTCTTTCATCATAACTTAGGATTGAGTCCATAACGTTCGGGATTCACATTCGCAAGCAAATACAAGTGGATCAGGAGAATAAGTCAGGTGAAGATTCTGGTTATAAATCGTCCCAATGCCTTCAGCCAACGTGGTGGTGATAGTGAGCTGATGGAAAAGATTACCCAATCGTTAGTTTGTCGAGGAGTTGTTGTCGATTTTGATCTCGAGCAAAGCAAGGATCCTGCCGCTTACGACTTGTGTCATATTTATAATTTCGCCACACCGGAGATTAGCGAACGCGCTGCCAGACGGTGCCACGAGCGTGGTGTGCCTTATGTTGTTACAACCCTCTATGAGGACAGGCCAGTATTTTTTAATCAGATGCATTATTGTAGTGAAGCACTTTTCTCATGGGTTGAAAGCGGTGGCGATATTGAAGCCTGGAATGACAATATGGAGTCACTGGCGGCGGTAAGTCCTGCGCCGAGATGGGAAAACAGTTGGACAGCTCATTATGCTGCTGCACTTTTGGTAACAGGTGACCAGGAAAAGCGGGCGTTAGTCAACGATTATGGTCAGACTGGAAAAATTCACTCTTTTCATATGGGAAGTTCCTATACTCGCACAGGCGAGGGTGGTCGGTTATTCTCCGATAAATTCGGGGTAGAGAACTATGTTCTTTTGGTTGGTCGTCTTGAAACAAGAAAAAATCAACTGATGTTGTTGAAGGCCTTGGAAGACAGCGAATTGCCGGTAGTACTCGCAGCAGGTGGATTCACCTATCAGCCTGAATATGAAAATATGTGTCGCCGCTTTCCTCGTCGTGGTCAGACGATAATTACCGGCCGACTTGATGAGGCGATGCTTCATAGCGCCTATGAAGGTGCAACTGTTCACGCATTGCCAAGCTGGTATGAATTGCCCGGCATTGTCTCGCTTGAAGCTGCTCGTTGCGGAGCTGCTGTGGTTGTCAGTGATCACGGGACGGCAAGAGACTATTTTGGCGCCGATGCCTGGTATTGTCAGCCTGGTAATGCCGATAGTATTCGTAGTGCGGTCTACGCTGCTTATTATTCTCCACGAAGTGAGTCACTGGCCGCTCGAGTATCTTCATATACATGGGAGAGTGCGGCTGAGGAGACTTTGGCAATCTATCAGATGGTTATTACGGACAGTAGAAAATCCGCGTCGTCCAAGTCCACCAGGCCAGGTCATGATATCACAAGCATTTCTCAGGAAAGTGCCCGCGCATTGGAAGCGGTAGCGAGAATTTCTTTGGCTGGAGAAAATGGCGAGTCCGTTGGACGCAATGAAGCCAAAGCATTGTCTCTTTGCGATGCCGGGGATGAGCTGGCACGAGACGGGCAATACATTGAGGCGGAGAGAGCCTATCGCGAAGCGCAGACCTACGACAGTCGCTGTCATCGGGCGGTGCGTGGTCGTGCTGTGGTTTGTATGCTTACTTCGAGGAATGAGGAAGCCGAGCAACTTTTTCGCCTGTTGCTTGAGTTTGATGCAACTGATGCAAAGAGTTTGGCCGGATTGGCAACCACACTACTCTACCTTGATAAAACTGAAGAGGCTTATTACTTCCTGACCCGCGCAGCCAATGTTGAAAAGCGCGATCCTAGTGTTTTGCTGCATTTGACCAATGCTGCCTATGCATTGGGGCGTTACGAAGAGTTGGCGGATTTTCTTGGAAATTTAATCTCCGCTGATCCTCTTAATGGTAATCTGTTTTACTCTCTTGCCGGCTGCCATTTGCAGATGGGAGAACTGTCTGGTTTTCAGGAGTCTATTAACCAGCTTGTTCTTTTGGAAGGGAATACCGTCAGAGTTCAGGAGTTGAAGTCAGCCTGGGCCAAGAGGGAGGAGAAAGGTACGGCAGGTAGAACCAAGGATCACTTGGATCTTCCTCAGCAGGCAGCGACAGGAAATCCGATATCGACGATCGAAAGCCTGAAAATGAGTGGAGACTTTGAGAAGGCCGCCAAGTTGGCCACAGATTCATTGAGTGAATCCTCCATTGCTTCAGGGTTGCGAGATAATCTTCACTGTCTTGCCGGAGAGAGCCTGGGTCGTCTAGGTCTGCTGGCAGAAGCTCTAGAGCACTTTCGAGCTGTTTCTCCGCAGGGTGAATTTGGCGCACGTGCGCTAACCGGGGCGGGAGCCGTAGAGAGTGCGGCTTCCAATTGGCCCAGTGCCAATGCTTATTTTCAGGAAGCTCTTCAGTTAAATGGTAATAGCGACAATGCGCTTGCTGGCTTGGGAATGTGTAGTGCAGCGGCTGGAAATCCAGAGGCGGCATGGGATTACTATTTGAAATCGCTTGAGATCAATCCAGAGAATCTGCGAGCTTTGTATGGGGTGATAGAGCTAGGGTATCGCTTCCAAAGATTTGAGGATGTAGAAAAGACGCTTCGTAATTATTTAAGTTGTCATCCGGCAGATGTCTCAATTTTGTATTCGTTAGCTGGATGTCTCTACGCCCAGGAGGAATATCACGACGCCCTTCAAGAGATACGCAAGGTTATTTTGCTTAAACCAGATTATGAGATTGCCGTGGAGTTAAAAGGTAAAATCGAGCAGAAAATTGCGGTCTGCGTCACAAAATCCTGTGGTTAATACGGATGTGAGCGGTACATTTCGATAGGCGTAGTAATAATCTTGATAAGAAGTAACGGTGGATGCGGATATTATTACTCAATCAAACATGGTTTGCGGATGAGTTGACAGCTCTTGGTCATCAGGTGGTCAGTGTCGGTTGGCGAGGAGAGCACTTTGATGTCAAGCTCAACAGCCCTTTGCAGTCTGCAATGCAGCTTTTTGAGGAGTTCCGCTCCAGAGGGTTCGTGGCCGAGCGGATAGTCTACTATGACGACAGCGGCCCAATGACTTTCTCTGGAGTAGAGGATTTGCCTGTTCCGACTGTGTTCTATTCAGTAGATGCTCATCATCATATTGCCTGGCATGAGTATTTCGCACGATGTTTCGATCTGACGCTTGTCGCGCAAAAGGGGTATCTTGAGCGGTTCTCCAGGTCAGTAGCTGGAGCTCAGTGGTTTCCTCTTTGGTCTTCGGTGTTCGCTGAGCCTGATGAAGAGAAGACGATACCAGTGTGTTTTCGTGGCACCTTGGATGAACAATTGCATCCTGAGCGTGCACATTTTTTCAAGCGGTTCAAAAATTTTCTCCCTATTGATTCGGCTGAAGGCAGCTTTGTCGAACCTTTCACCAAGTCCGAGATAGTGGTTAATCAGGCGGTAAAAGACGATCTGAACTTCCGTGTCTTTGAAAGTATGATGTGCGGTCCCTTGCTGATTACGCCACATTTGCCGCAATCGGGGATGGAGATGCTTTTTCGTGAAGGCGAGCATTATGTCTCCTATTTGCAGGG
>JAQTWB010000064.1 GCA_028689495.1 bacterium
GCTACACGCGGCGGTGGTTGAACTGGTTGCCCAGGAAAACGCGCAAATCAAATACTCAACCATTCAAAACTGGTTCCCCGGTGACAAGGAAGGCAAGGGTGGTATCTATAACTTCGTGACAAAACGCGGTATCTGCGCTGGTCGCAAGGCGAAGATATCCTGGACTCAAGTAGAAACCGGTTCCGCTATTACCTGGAAATACCCAAGCTGCATACTTAAAGGCGATGACTCTGTCGGCGAATTTTACTCGGTAGCTGTGACAAACAACAAACAGCAGGCTGATACCGGAACAAAAATGATTCACATGGGTAAAAACACCAGAAGCACAATTGTCTCCAAGGGGATATCGGCTGGCGTTTCAAACAATACATACCGCGGACTTGTTCGCATCCAGCGCGGTGCTTCGGGGGCACGAAACTTCTCCCAATGCGACTCCATGCTGATGGGTGACAAGTGCGGAGCCCATACCTTCCCTTACATCGAAGTCAACAACCCGACAGCCCAAGTTGAACACGAAGCGACAACTTCCAAAATCGGCGAAGACCAGATTTTCTATTGCAACCAGCGTGGGATCTCCACGGAAGATGCCGTCTCGATGATTGTTCATGGCTTCTGCAAGGAAGTTTTCAAAGAACTACCGATGGAATTTGCCCTCGAAGCGAAACAATTACTGGCAATCAGCCTTGAAGGCAGCGTCGGCTAAGACCACCGATCAACACTAATTACAAGACTAAAAATTCAAGCTCAATCAAACCAAGGACTAGACAAATGTTAGAGATTAAGGACCTGCACGCGGGAGTAGAGGACACTGAAATTCTAAAAGGGCTCTCGCTCAATATTCGCGCTGGAGAGGTCCACGCTATCATGGGACTCAATGGCTCAGGCAAAAGCACTCTGGCCAACGTCCTGACTGGCCGTGAAGGATATGAAGTGACCTCGGGATCGGTGTCTTTCGCTGGTAAAGACCTGCTGGAACTGGCTCCGGAAGAACGAGCCGGCGAAGGTCTCTTCCTTGCCTTTCAATATCCGGTTGAACTGCCCGGCGTGAATGGCTCGTATTTTCTCAGGACCGCGGTCAACTCGGTTCGTGAATACCGCGGTCAGGAAGCTCTTTCTGTCCGCGATTTCGCCGTTCTGCTACGCGAAAAAGCTGAAATGCTGGAGTTCCCGCAAGAAATGCTGAGCCGACCGGTGAACAGCGGATTTTCCGGTGGAGAAAAGAAGCGAAACGAAATTCTGCAACTGGCACTTCTGGAGCCGAAGCTTGCCATTCTCGATGAAACTGATTCTGGCCTTGATATTGATGCTCTGCAAACCGTTGCCGCTGGCGTCAATCGGCTGCGCTCACCAGAACGAGCAATTCTGGTCATCACCCACTACCAGCGTCTGCTCGACTTCATTGTCCCCGATTACGTTCATATCATGCTTAATGGCGACATCGTGCGATCGGGCGACAAGACACTGGCGCTTGAAGTTGAAAGCAAGGGCTACAACTGGCTGAAGCCGGAAGCGGCCGGTGAAGCCGCAATCAACGCCTGATTTCAGCTGAAGGAAAAGTAAGCTCAAGACCCTCATAAACTACGGCAAAACCATGTCTCAGATCTCTCAATCCATCCACGATAGTCTTTCCGTGGAAAGACAAAACTGTTTAACCAGCACCATCCGAAAACAAGTGCTGGAAAAAATAGAGCACCTGCCCACTTCTGGCAGTGAAGAGTGGATGTACACCAAACTTGAGCCAGTTTATAAGGTGCTCAGCCAGGCTTCGATTCCATCCGAAAATAAATCCATATCCGAGCTAAAAGAGAGCTCACCTTTCTCAAGCCGGGCAGTATTTATTGATGGCCACTTCTCGCCCACTCTCTCGCGTGATTTGCCTGCGGGATTTTACAACCTCGCCGCAATAAATACCTTTGATAACTCTGGCAGTATACCGGCCGATGTTCTGGCAAAAATAAATAAGAACGCCGGTCGACTTATCTCACAAAAGGGCAACGCGTTTTCCTGTCTCGCCCTGGCCGGAGCTACAGACTGTGCTGCCGTAGACTTCAGCGATGAGACAAATGAGAATCAACCACTGGAAATCGTCTGGGCTTTTTCAAGCTCAACAACAAACAGCTTTGTCGCTCCACGACTTCTGGTATTCTGTGAGCAGGGCGTAAAAGCCACTATCATCGAACGATTCGTCAATCTTGACCAAGGATCGAACCGTAACGAAGAACTCGATACCGCACTGATGGCCTCAGGAGAATTCTTTGTCGAGGCCGGAGCGAACCTTCAGCATTATCGTTTCTTCGACTCACCGTTTAACGCCTTCCAGTTTGCGTCCTGCTTCTCCGAACAGGCAGCAGATTCAATCTTTGGCTCAATGACATTTAATCTCGGCATGTCATTTCTGCGCAGCGATTTTCAAGCCGCATTGATCGGAGAAAATGCCCGACTCAAGCTCGGCGGACTAGCGCTACTCGGCAACAACGATCGCAGTGACACGTCAGTGGTTGTCGATCACCTGGTACCGCACTGCGAAAGTGAACAGATTTTCCGCGGAGTGTTTGACGAAGAATCTCAAGGGGCATTTACTGGCCGCATAATCGTTCACCGCGATGCGCAAAAAACAAACGCCATCCAATCAAACCAAAGCATCGTGCTCAGCGACAAGGCGAGCTCTTTCACCCGTCCGCAACTTGAAATCTTTGCTGATGACGTACGCTGCACTCACGGCGCGACAGTCGGTCAACTAGACGCCAACGCCATGTTCTATCTGCAATCGCGCGGCATCAATCGCCGACGCGCCCAGCAGATGCTTCTCGAAGCCTTCGCGGTGGAACTGCCGGAGCAAATCGAAAATGAAACTGTGCGCGAATACTGTGAAACCCGGGTTGCCGCTCACCTGGAGAAAATGTTTTAGTGTTCGAACCCGAGAAAGGAATTGCAATTAATCGTTCGGTTCCCGGGCGCGTCACGACGCGCCCCTACAAGGACCCACCGTAATTTCAACGACATTTACAATGCCATCACAACCTCACGACGGGCTTACGCGCAACATCCGGGATAATTGTCACCTAGCTCCGGCACCACTGACAACAACCGAGCAGGTCTTCATCGCGATCAGCAGGTCGAGCTTGAGCGAGCGATTGTCAACATAATATATGTCGAGCTTTAATTTTTTATCGTATTCCTCAACCGAGGAGGCATAGCCTGACTGCACTTGAGCGAAACCGGTAAGACCCGCCTTGACTTCAAGACGCCGATCAAAGTTGGCAAACTGCCGGGAAAGTTTTTCAGCAATTTCCGGGCGCTCCGGCCGCGGACCGATAAGACTCATCTCACCGCGCAGGATATTGAACAACTGCGGCAGTTCGTCAATCCGCGTGCTGCGCAGAAATCTCCCCACTGGTGTAACACGGCTATCAGCTTTTTGTGCCAGCACCGCTCCACTTCCAGCCTCAGCATCAGCCCGCATTGTGCGAATCTTGTACATGCGAAAGACCTGACCTCCCTTGGTCAAACGATTCTGACTGAAAATCACAGACCCCGGCGAAGTCAGACGCACAACCAAGGCCGCTACCAACATCAATGGCATCGTGACGATCAGAAGTACGAGAGCGACAGAAATATCAAAAATCCGTCGGGCGACTTCCGTCCCCTGATAATTTCTGGTCTGAAGCAAAGTTGCCAGTAAGTCTCGCAGGTCAAACTTCCCAACGATCTTCACAACGATCTTCAAAGCGATATTCTCGGTGATATTTTCAGCGATTTCACTCATGTTTACAGTTACCTGAATGAGGCCTGCGCAATTTATAAGTATCAGGAGTCGATACATTTGCCAGACATATGCGACAAAACTATTGCAATTATGCAACAGAATGCAGGAACTGTGCTGTCAGGAATCAGGAAAAAGAATAAAAGTTAACTATCCGGGTCGATACCCGACCGAGACAAATGATAAAGATATCAACTCCGCAAGGGAGCATCTCAGAGGCCACGGCCCCGCACAATCCGTCCCCCAGCTTACATGGAACGTCCGGGTAATGAGAGATTCTTCGTTAGCTCAATTGCCCGCTTTGGCGACATCAAGCCAAGAATCTGCCCCATCCGTTTTCCCGGCATGCGCTCAAGCAGAGCCAGTGCGGTATCATTGTCGAGTTGCTCAAGCAAAGGTGCGGCACTAGCTGGCGGCATCGAACCGTAAACACCAGAGAGCTGGGCAAAACGTTCATTATGAGATTTTTCAAACTTTATCCGCAAAGCCTCGGCGCTATCGCGCAAGGCGCCAAGCTCAACTAGTTGTTCTGCCAAATACTGTTTTTGCTCCAACAGATCGTTTTTTTCCGCCCGCAGAACTTTTTCCTGCTCGTCGAGCTCACTGCGTCTGGCATCGAGCTGCTGCAATAACTGGATTTCTGCCGGGCTGAATTCCCCCCGGTGGATCGGCTCACTAATCTCGCTCTGCACCTTGTCCATACCGTTCACTACCTGAAGTTCACCTGGGGAAACACGAGAAGCTTTTACTATCCCGGTCCCAACGACTACTCGACCAATTGCCAAAACACAGATAAACAACACGAATGCGTGCCTCCGGGAAAGCTTCGCCGCACGAAAAGCTGTACCAAAAGTCACCAAACACTTTAAACCTTTACTTGATAATTGCGTAAGATTCGTCCGCTGAGCCTCCAACATGACCTGCCACCTGGGTTTGACGACCCGCCGTGGCAAAGGAGATTCCTCCCTTGAAGTTACCTTGTCAGTTGCCATTTTGCGGTAGATCTCGCGCACTGCATCAACATCACCTCCACCGCCAAAGGCCAAAGTTCGCCCTCCGGTTTCCGGCACACGTTTTTTTCGAGCAGCTACCTGAGGTGTTTTTTCCTTCTCACGTCTCTCAAGCTCATTGGAAATCAATTGCGACATTTTCTGCCTTTGCTCAGAGGACATCCGATCGCGTAATTGCTCCAGGCGAAGCTGCTCTGTATCCATCATTCCTCCCCTTCAGACCCCTTGTGAATTCCGTGCCTCTGCACAACGATACGATCGTTAACTTTACGTTGAACTACCTTTTCTTCCTCATGAAATTCATCATATCGTCGTTGTCGCAGCATGGTAAGAACCTCAGACTCCCGAGCCCGTTGCACATACATTTCCCGAGCGGCATCAACAGCATCCCGGGCCTCAGCAATCACCTTGCGTTGCTGCAGCAATTGTCGCCGTACTGACTCCTTGAACCGAGCCGCCATTTCAATTTCTTCGGCACTGCTGACATTTGGCAAGTCACTGGCGTCATGATTGTGACACAGCCTGTCAAGGTGTCTCTCTTCTTCAGCCAGGGCATGATGCGTGCGAGCCAATTCAGCCGCCTGCTCTTTCTTGACTGAGTCCCGATAATCCAGCACTTTCTGCAATCTGAAGGAAAACTTCTTCATTATCCAGCCCCTTGCATTATCTGATTATTATCCCCGGTCGCTCAACTGCACCTTTCACACTTCAACATTCATGCCAGACTCATCAAACCTCGGTAGAGAAGATTTCACCCATCTGCTGATCACAATCGGCCATTGCATAAAATTCCTCAGGGGATTGACGCAAATATTCTCTTAATTTCTCGATGTGAGATATGGCGAAATCGATGCGCGGATTCGTCCCCTGCTGATAAGCACCAATTGAGACCAAATCCTCCGCCTCGGCGTAGTCTGCCAAAACCTTGCGCGCCAGATAAGAACGTGACAGCCGCTCGGAAGGAGAAACCTCTGACATAACACGAGAAACACTCTGCAATATGTCGATTGCCGGATAATGCCCACGGCCAGCAAGCTTCCGGCTCAGCACAATATGGCCATCAAGAATACCGCGCACAGCATCGGCAATCGGTTCGTTCATGTCATCGCCCTCAACCAGCACCGTATAAAACCCGGTTATAGAACCGGCACCTATCTTTGTCCCAGCCCGCTCAAGCAACTTTGGCAGCAAAGCAAATACTGACGGTGTATAACCGGCAGCCGAAGGCGGCTCACCGACAGCCAAGCCTATTTCCCGCTGGGCCATACAGAAGCGGGTGATGGAATCGACCATCAATGCAACATCTTCTCCGCGATCGCGAAAATATTCAGCAATTGCCGTAGCAGCGAATGCCGCACGAATACGAAGCAAGGGGCTACTGTCACTTGTCGCAACAATCACGACACTGCGCGCCATGCCTTCTGGTCCGAGATCGCGCTCGATAAACTCTCGAACTTCACGTCCCCGTTCGCCAACCAGAGCGATAACATTCACGGTGCTGCGCGAATGTTTGGCTATCATCCCGAGAAATGTGGACTTGCCGACACCTGACCCCGCCATTATCGCCACTCTCTGCCCCTTACCCACTGTCAACATCGAATTTACAGCTTTGATGCCGGTATCCCAATCATCAGCAATACGCTCGCGCTGCATCGGGCCGGGAGGAGAGGCATACAGGGGAACTTCTGTTCCATTACGCACTGGAGAAAGACCGTCCAGCGGCTGGAGAAAAGGATCCAGCACCCGCCCGAGAAGTTCTTCATTAACAAGCATTGTCGAGCTGTGAGTCTGGGCGAGAATTCCCGCTCCAGGTGCAATCCCATAAAGCTCACCATAGGGCATCAACAGGATGCGGTCCTTGCGGAAACCGACAACCTGAGCCGGAACACGAGTCTCACCCTGAATGATACTGCAAGTGGTTCCAACTCCAGCGGCAGGTCCATTTCCTTCGATAATCAAACCACGAAGCTCAACGACCTCCCCACGAGAGGCGACTAGATTGGTATTTTTAACAACTGATTCAGCTCTGTTCCAGATATCCATTACTTATACAACTCATAAAGGTTATCCTTAAGCTCGTGCCACATCCGCTCAAGCTCCATGTCCACTTCGCCAAAGTCAGTATCAATCACACACCCGGCCTTTATTGAAGTATCAGCAACATATTTGATACCAAGTTCACCTTCCGTCAGGTCCTCTGGCAAGCCAACCACATTAATAAACTCGTAGTCCTGTTCCGAAACGCGAATCGTTATTGGCGTTGCCGCCCCCAGACCGCTCAGACCGCGACGAATGATCTCAAAAACATACTCGGGATGCACTTCGGAGGTTAAAGCAAGGATTCGGCGGGCGACTGTCAGCGAGAACTCCAATGCGCCCTTCTCCATCCGGGCCAACGCACTTGTCACCTCATGATGAATGACCGCCTGTAGCGCGGCACATTGACTCTTCATCTCATCCATCCTGACAGCGGCTTCAGCCTCGGCAGCCTCACGCCCTGCGACAAGACCATCACGCATGCCTTTTTGATATTCCGCACGCAGATCCTGCTGTCTCATTTTTTCGGCAAACTCCAGTTCATCGAGATAAGACAGGTTCTCGGCCATAATCTTCGAAGAATGACGGATATAAGCAGCTCCACCGACAATACCCTCTTCGGGCCTAAAATCTTCGAAAAATGGGTCAACACCCATTTCATTGCTGACAACATTAATCTGCATCGGCTCAAACACTGGCTCCTGATAAGCAGATGCCTCATCGTCCTTGTCGCACAGCTCCCATTTCGCCTCACTGAAACCTCTCGGGCAAAAATCAATCAATGAAGACTTGAATACTTCCGCTTCATTGCCTGAATGGATACCGGGATGGATTACCAAACCTCTATCACGACGCATAACTTCCTCTCCCGATATCAAACCAATACTTCATCAGAGGCACCACCGGAAATCTGCAGTTTGCCTTCGCCTTCCAGCCGACGTACGACATCGATAACTTCCTGCTGTGCCTTTTCGACATCTTTGAGCTTGAGTGGCCCCAGGGATTCCAGATCTTCTTTGAGCATGGCAACTGCACGAGTCGACATGTTGCGAAAAATCAGGCCTTTCAAATCATCGCTTGCAGTCTTCATGGAAATGACAAGGCGATCTCGAGGCAGATCCTTAAGTAGCGTCTGCACACCCTTATCATCGAGTCGTTTCAGGTCTTCGAAAGTAAACATCAAGTTGCGAATCTCTTCCGCCAGCTCACCGTTTAATTCCTCAATTTCTGTGATAATTCTCTCTTCATTACTGCGCTCAACAAAATTCAGAATATCCGCCGCACACTTCGGTCCACCCAAATCGTCATCTTCACGCATACTCACGCCGCGTAACTGGCTACGAACGACCTCACGCACATCATCAACGACATCACCCTTCACATATTCCAGTTGCGAGACACGAACCAAAACTTCCGTTTGGAGCTCTTCCGGCATCTTGCCCAGCATGTAAGCCGCTTGGTCAGGCTTCATCTTGGATAGTAAAAATGCAATCGTCTGTGGATGTTCCGCCTGAAGAAAGTTATCGGCAATATTGGCCGGAATATCAGCCAGAAGTGTCGACAGCGGCTCCTTCTTGCTTCCGGTTATATAATCAAGCAATGTATCTCCGGCATCTGAGCCAAAAGCACTGGAAATAACATCCCGGGCAAACTCACGACCATCGACAACCAGAGAGTCCGCAGCCTGCAACATACGACGAAATTCGTTATTTACCGAAACCTGCACATCACGCTCAACTCTCTGCACGCCCATAAAGGCACGGCTTAGACGTTTGACTTCCGTCTCACTGAGATGAGTCATCACCTTTGCTGCCTGATCACTTCCCAGACTGAGAAGAATCAAAGCCGCTTTTTCAATATTACTTAGTCCCTCTTCTTCGTTTTCAGCCATACCCTAACCTCTTCCATCATTGAGCCAGTAGCGAATAAGAAGCGCTGCCTGTTGTGGATTGTTTTCTACCAGGCGTGAATTCTCTGCCAGCAATTCCTCAAGCTCACGCAGATCAACACCTGTTTCGACAACCTGTGGCAATGAAGGCCGTGATGTCCTCTCCGCGTCGAGCTCAGCCTCAAGCTCTTTAAGTCCCGACGGAAGCAGACGGGAAAGATCCACTTCGGCGTCAGTCGGATTAAGCAGGAACTTCAGCACTGGTCGTATGACAAGCAGGAAGAACAAAAGAATAAGTGCACCTCCCGCAGCCATCGGTAGCCAGGAAATATACATGTCTGTCGTTTCTGCCTTATCCAGCGCTTCTACCAAAGCATTATCCGGCTCGAAAAACCTAATATTCTCCACAGTAACCAAATCACCACGCTCAGTCTGAAAACCTACTGCCTGCTTCACAAGTTTTGTAATCTTATCCATCATCTCTGGTGGCAACGGAGTATACTCGCGCACCTTGACAAGCTCTGTATCGTTTGGATTGAGAAGTTTGTCGACTTCCGAATAGGTCCCGTCAACCAGCACCGCCACTGTCAACCTCTCTATTCCCCCGACAGCCGTGACAGTTTTAATCAACGAACGCGAAACTTCGTAGTTTCTCACACTTTCACTTTGTCGTGACTTATTGCTACCACTGTCCGGTGGAGTGAGGATACCGGGATCGTTGGTCAGATTTGAAACCACTCCAGGAACCCCACCCTGGGCAGTAAGCTCATCCCCCTTCATCACAATCCGTTCACTACGAGTAACTACTCCAGATGGATCAAACGCCTCTTCACTTTTCTCATACTGGTTAAAATCGAGGTCAAGGGTTACACGCGCCACAGCTCGTCCCGGTCCAAGCACCTCAGCAAGCATTGATTCAATGCGCTGGCTATATTGATTCTCCTGATTTTTCTTGTACTCGAGTCGGGTAAGTTCCGAATCCTGAAGACTGTCCTCTTCCGGACGATTATTAAGCTGACGACCAGAAGAATCGAGAATTGTCACATTCTCCGGAGTCAAACGCTCAACCGCTCCGGAAACAAGATTCACAATTCCCTTGACTTGTGCCGCTGTGAGTTCCGCTGCCGGCTTAAGCTTCAACAACACGGATGCGGTCGGAGAAACGTCTCGCTTAACAAACAGAGAGCGCTTGGGCTCAGTGATATGAACTCGCACGCTTGATACAGCCTCAATACTTTTTATTGTTCGCTCAAGCTCCCCCTCGCGAACCCGCCCCATAATTTCTTTCTCTACCGTGCTGGTTCGTCCAAACGCATTTTCGCTCAACAGTTCAAAATTCTTTGTGCCTTCCTTTGGTAACCCAGCTGAAGCCAACTCTAGCTTCAGTTCTTCTACCATCTCCGGAGGATTAATTTTTATCGTTCCACCGTTGTCGGACAAAAGATATGCAACCTTATTATCTTTCAAGTATTCGACTACAGCCGCGGCATCTCCACTTTCCAACCCTGAATACAACGTACGGTACTCGGGCTCTCCTGCCCAGCGAGAGATAAATACGATCACACCCATCGAAGCTGCGACAAGAAGCGGCAACGCCACTTTCTGCGCAAGGGGCATCTTTGCGTATGAGGCAACGAGTTGCTCAAAAATTCCCGCTATATCAAACTTCATATTCTGATTATCTATTGCTCAACCTGAGTCACCTCCCACATAGATGGAAGGACCGCACTCAGACCTGTGTTCTGATTACCTGTTCGTACGCCTGCTCGAGCCGCTGTTTGACTTGCATCATCAAACGAAATGAAATGTCAGCTTTCTGCATGGCAATCATCGTCGTATGGGGATTGACATCACGACCGGCAATGGCATCACGAATACCCTGGTCTGCTTCCAAGGATATGTTGTTAACCTCCGATACGCTTTCCTTGAGAAATTCCGTAAAACTTTTTTGCCCCTTGACACTCTCCTGCTCCAACAGAGATACGGCTTTATCCGGAACAATCGCATTCATCGGTTGCAACATTTTCAATTGCAGCGATGTCTCAATACCCTTGATGCTCATAATTTCACCTAAACTCTTTCAGCCAGACGATTTAACGCCTGGGACATGTCTTTTGTAACACTGGCAACTTCTGCTGCGGCTTTATAAGCGGAAGATGCATTCAGCATATTCACCATTTCTGTAACTGCATTGATATTCGGCATCTGCACATATCCTGTTTGCGGATCGGCATCAGGATGCCCCGGGTCATAAACCATCCTGGCCGGCTGCTGATCCTCAAGTACCGCTGCAACCTTGACATTCTTCAGCGTTGCTTGGTCCAGCTCAGTACGAAAGTCATCTTTAATATCTGCCGCCGCAAAGACCACATCACGTCTCTTATAAGGACCACCTTCAGCTGTTCTGGTTGTCTCGGCGTTGGCGATATTACTGGCGATAGTGTTCATCCGCAGGCGGTTTGCACTCATCGCCTGCGCGGCTATGTCAAATACCTTGTTAAACATGGTTTACACTCCTCCGGAACCTGAAGCGGCCATTCTCAGCATACGCAACTTCATACTCACATAGGTTGCCGCTTTGTTATATTCACGCGCGTTATCGCCAAGCTTTCCCATCTCGATATCAAGGTCGATATTGTTACCATCGTTCCCCATTGCCCCGCTGTAATCCATGACGACATGAGAGTCTCCGGGCATATCAACATCAAGATGTCGGCTATTCGTCCGTATTAAATCTTCCTTTCCTTCACCAAGGGCCTGTTGCAACTCTCCGGCAAAATCAAGTTCCCGGGCACGAAA
Source organism: bacterium (assembly GCA_028689495.1). Lineage (GTDB taxonomy): Bacteria > Bdellovibrionota_C > UBA2361 > SZUA-149 > JAQTWB01 > JAQTWB01. The sequence goes on from JAQTWB010000064.1 coordinate 11,498, forward strand.
ACCAGGAGTGTCATTATTCGCCACATTGCTCGAAAGCAACGCATGACGCCGCGAATGCAGCGAAAGCTTGGTTTCAAGTGCATCAAGCGTTGAATCAAAGATTTTCATAACCTTCCCCTACTTTGCCTAATTGGCGGCTAACTCGATCTACCTGCTGCAAGATGCCTTGCAAATGCCATGCCCAATTCAATTGACTGATTTAACAGCAGATTTCCAAGCCAGCGGACCTGCTGGTCAACTACCTGACACTGACCACATCGGCTATCGTCAGATTCCCGACAGTGTTTCTCCAACTTGCGAATGGCGCCGATCATGTCTCGTCACCATACTCATTTAACTTGTTCCTCAACGTGCGAATGCTGATTCCGAGCATTTCTGCGGCTTTGGTACGATTCTGCTCTGTCTGTTTCAAAGTTTCATAAATAAGCTTCTTTTCTGCCTCGGCAACGGTCATCCCCGAACGGACTGAAATCATATCGGCTCCAGGAGAAGGCTCCTCGGTCAAGGCTGGTTGAGAAATACTGCCAAGGAAAAAATGTTCTCGTTGCAACTCACCGGCTCCGGCAAGTATCACTGCCCGTTGACAGGCATTCTCCAACTCGCGAATATTTCCGGGCCAGTCAGCATCCGTAATCTCTTTCATCAGTGGCTCTGGCACAGTGAATTTACGCCCGCTTGAATACTTTCGCAGAAAGTGTTCAACAAGCAGCTTGATATCCCCCCGCCTGGCACGAAGTGCTGGCACAAACAATGGCACTACATTCAGGCGATAATAAAGGTCTTCGCGAAAATTGCCTGCCCTGACATACTGCTCCAGCTTACGATTTGTCGTGGCAACAACCCGCACATCAATCGGAATAGGCTTCGTGCCGCCAACCCGGTCAATCTCGCGCTCTTGCAGCACTCGAAGCAACTTGGCCTGCAGCACAGCATCCATCTCTGAAACCTCATCCAGAAGTATTGTGCCACCATTAGCAAGCTCGAACTTCCCTTCCTTACTGGCCATTGCTCCAGTAAAAGAGCCTTTTTCATGACCAAATAATTCACTCTCAAGCAGATTCCCTGGAACCGCCGCACAATTGACCGCAACGAAAGTACCCTTGCTCCGCGGACTACTTGCATGAAGAAGTCGGGCCAACAATTCCTTTCCGGTCCCTGATTCACCTTGAATCAAAACACTGGCATTACTCGGAGCAATGGTAACTGCAATCTCTATCAGCTTTTTCATCCCATCATCAGCCGTAATAATTGCCCGGCTATCTGACCGGGAGGCACTCGCTTTCTTCTGTGGTGCCTTATCCCAGTCGCTGGTTACACGGTTAACAACACTTTCCAAATCTTCACCAGAAAATGGCTTGGTAATGAAATCATAGGCGCCATCACGCATCGCCTCAACTGCCTGAGAAATCGTCCCATAGGCCGTAATCATCACCACCGGCATCAGTGGGAATTTTTTATGAATTTCCCTAAGCAAAATGTCTCCGGAAACTTCTGGCATCCTCATGTCAGATATCACCAGATCAAATCGGTGTTCCCCAAGTTTGCGCAGGGCATCAGCGCCATCTACAGCGAGAACTGTATTATGCCCCATACGCTTAATGACTGCGTCCATCGCGCCACGCATACACTCTTCGTCGTCAACAATAAGGATGTCTATTTTTCGCTTCATCAATCCGTTCCAGTCTCAAGAAATTCGTCCGGGAACTCAACGGTAACCGATGTTCCCTTGCCAAGAGCGCTGTTAATACTTACTTGGCCGCGATGCGCCGCAACAAGTGTATGAACAACAGATAATCCTAGTCCGGTGCCCTGTCTTTTTGCAGTAACAAACGGCTCAAATACGTTTGGCAACAGTTCTTCACTGATACCCGGACCGTTGTCACTGACAATAATTCGATAGCAGATATCTGTCGGGCCTGCTGAAATGACAACCTCTCCACCAGCCTTTTCGCCAGCCGCCTCAAAAGCATTTCGAACAAGATTATTTACAATTTGGGAAAGCGCACTGCGATCGGCATAAAGAGACCCTGGGGCGACCTCAATACTCACAACAACATCTTTGCAGCCTGTTCCGAGGCGTGCAGACTCAACGACATCGTCAAGAAACGGTTCGATATCCTCGATATGTTCAGGTCGCAGCCGGATGTCGCGAGAAAACTGCAGACAATTGCGAATTATGCCATCAAGCAGTCGTATTCCCTGTTGCACTTTCTCCAAAAGCTCGCGCGAAGAAGGCTGGTCGACAAGGTCCTTGTGCAACAGGCTACAATAAAGATCCATGCTGCCAAGTGGGTTGCGCAGTTCATGGGCTAGGCTTGCGGCCATCTGCCCCATAGCAATTAACCTCTCTCCCTGACGTGCAAAATCATTTGCTGACATCGGTTATTCGCCCTGCATTGCTGAATTTTTCAAGTTTCACCCCTTCAAGACGACTTTCGGCCATCTTTAGCCAAGCATTTGACTCGTCGTATTCTTTGCGCATATTGACCAGCAACCTCTCGGCTTCGCCTATGTCCCCCTTCCTGCAATGCTCAATCAAATGTATATACTCGAGGCGACCGGTGCGGAGAATGGACGACCCTCTCTCCTGTGCTTGCTCGGCCCAGAGGGCAATTTCCTTTCCATTCTTTGCCGCAAGGGCCAGATTGAACAACTCAAGGATAGCTTTTGAGGCATATATAGAGCTCAAAGGAATATCTAGAAATGTCTCACGCGCAGCGCTATCATCGCCTGATTCATGCTGAAGTCGACCTAGTAAGAGAAGTGCCTCATTGCGGTATTCTCCCGCTGAAAGACTGACCGCCTCCTTCGCTTTTAGTAAGGCATCGCTCAGCTTCCCTGTCTCACTGCTGGCACTCGCCGCAAGCAGATTACACTGAGCTGTCAGCTCGGTGCCCTTGAGAGACTCTTCACATTTTTGTGCTGCATTGAGAGAATTCTGATAGTCTTTGAGCACCGCAAATTGCAAGGCCTTACCAAGATAGGCACGTGCTGTTTCTGCTTCCGTTACATCACGATGGAGAATTATTTCGTCGTAATAAATTATCGCCTGACGGTTAAGACCTAACTTCATTGACGCCTCGGCCAACAGCTCAAGTTCCGCGACTCTCTTGCGTGGATAACCTGCCGTCATGTCTTCGATCAGCAACTGAAAACTTTCAC
>JAQTWB010000192.1 GCA_028689495.1 bacterium
TTTTGCGCGAGACGCGACATCACTTCGTCTACGAATTTAAAGTTGAAGATGCAATCCCATACTCTCAAGCCTTACCAAAGGAATTTAAGATATCGGCCGAATGCAACATCGTGGGCGTCATCTACGAATCTTTTGTTGTCACTGCAGATCAGGATTATTTAACTGCCCGACTTCTTGCGAAAAGCGGCCTTTATCGTGCATTTTACTGGGCTGCGGCTCAGGCGATTGAGAAGTACTTGAAGGCCTTTCTTCTACTTCGTGGAGAATCTGTAAGAGACGGAAAGCACGACGTTGAGGCTCTCTACACAAAAGCCTGCGCATTGGATGCCTCGCTTCATAGCATAACCATCGAGCCCCACGATCTATTGTCAGTTCCCGAATACGCCCGAGATTATTTGAAGGTTTTTTCTACCATCGAATTCTTACGGAACATAGACAAATTCGGCCGCCCTGATAATCGCTACAATTCTTTCGGTGTAGATTTCAATACGGGATGTCTTTTCGCCCTTGATCACTTTGTCTTTAGTCTCAGAGAGAAAACTACCGTGCCTGACATTTGGCAAAGCTTACGAAAGGTAGATGGTTATCTCATAGATACACTCGAGATGCATAATCCGTGGTTCTCGCGCAAGCCTATTGCGGCGGATTCACCTCAAACGCCGATAGTTGTAACGGACAGTATGGCAGTAACAAAGTTTGACTTCCTCGTGAAGCAGTGTCAGAATTCGCCGTATAGACTAGCACTAAAGTGGCTTAATCAAATGATGAAACTTCCTAATGAGTTACGTAAACGAATCGAAAAACTTTGAGACTTTGTGCCTCCCTTTTATTCGGGGGCTTGGTCTTGGCAAGCCTAACATGGCGCTCAACCTCGCTCCCTTCGGTCGCTGGACGTTGCGCGATAAAGCCGCGCAGCGCCGGTTAGCTACACGCTAGGATAGAACTATGGATCAATTCGACAAAATTATTCAATGCGTGCGAGAAAATTTTGCAGAATTGATTTCCAGTCCAAAATTGACAATTTCCCATCTCCCGAAGGAAATGCCTGGCCCAGGAATCTATTTGTTTTCTGAGCGAGGTATCGCACTTTATGTTGGCAGGACAAACACGCTTCGCAAACGTCTTCAGTACCACACTCGGAATAATCATAATCAAGCGACATTTGCGTTCCTCCTTGCACGCCACCAAACTGGCAAACTCAAAGCAAGTTATAGGCCAGATGGTTCTCGCGCCCATCTTCTTCAAAATCCAATATTCCGTTCTGAATTTGACGAGGCCAGAGAGCGAATCAGACAGATGGCTATTCAGTTTGTTGAAGAACCTGATCCGATAAAACAATCCATTCTTGAGATTTATACGGCCTTCCAAACGAAAGCTGTGTTTAATGACTTCGATAACCATTAGGGTTATGTGAGCTAAGTATAAATAATATGCCTATCAAGATTACTCTCAGAAAATCAAAGGATATTAGCCCTTTTCGAAGATTGCTAAATATGCTTTTTTCTTCTCCTGTTGGTCAGTCGGCTATTCTCTGCTCAGGGTATATTTGGCAACCTAATACTGGTAAATATAATATTCTTGATGATGGTTTAAGGAATGCAATCGCTAGTGGTTGTAGCGGTGGTTCACTTACTACTGTGGCAGGGAAATTCTATCCTTCGTATTACGAAAATTATTATAGAAATTTTGTGAGGGACCTTAGGGCTAATGGTATCAAAGTGAATGCCTACTATGCCCCAAAGAAAAACTGGCATGCGAAAGTAGCCATTAAGCTAAATAACAATATCCCTATTGCTGCGCTTGTTGGAAGCAGTAACCTTACAGGTCATGCATATGGAGAAAATCGTAATTGGAACTTTGAAGCAGACGTTTTGATATGGTCCAGAAATACCGCAGGATCAGGCTATTTTAGAGATGACGATATAAATCAAGAAATGGGGAAAATGGAATTAATATTGGACCCAGACATTCATCAACCAGATGAGGATGCTCAGTTGAAAAGCATCATGCAAGACATTATCGAAGCTGAACTTGAAATATTTGATTAATCGGCTAATAGCGAATCGGGTAAGGGCGGGTTTCTCTCCCGCCCTCCCCACACCTCCTAGCATGCGGGTCCGCACTAGGCGGTTCAACGAGCCTACCGGGCCGTAGCCGGGTAGTGAATGCTCACCCATAGATCTTTGACAGATAACAGACCCTGTTTCGCAAGCCACTTGTTGGTCATCCCGGTCTGCGTGGCCAATGTCCGCGACAGCCGCCATGGTCCTTTCCTGCTTAGGCCGGCAGCAATCGCCGTCTTGAGGAAGGTACCGAGGCGGAGGAGGTTGCTTACCTTGGTTCGGCAAAGGCGCCACTGTTTCCAGTAACACATGCGTATTCGCCGGCGCAGCCAGCTGTCAATCTCCGGGACCGGACGGTATGACTCCGAGATCCCGAAGTATCCCATCCAACCGCGCAGGTACTCCGCCAACTTCTTGTAGCGGAACTCCATGGACACAAACCAACTTCTGCCGGTCAGTTCTCGCACCCGGTGCTTGAACTTGGCGAAGGACTTCTCGGACCAGAGGACCTTGCCCTTTGTGAAGGCAAAGCCCAGAAAGGTGATCTTGTCAGTGGTCGCCACCGAGCTCTTCTGCTCGTTGACCGTGAGCTTGAGTCCTCTCTCCAGGAAGCGGCGGATACTGCGCATGACCCGCTCCCCGGCCCGTGGGCTTCCAAGATAACGAAGTCATCGGCGTAGCGGGCAAAACGCAGCCCGCGCCGCTCCAGTTCCTTATCCAGGTCGTCGAGAAGGATATTGGCAAGCAACGGTGAGAGCGGACCGCCCTGAGGAACGCCCTTGCGGGACTCCTGAAGACGGCCGTTCACCAAGGCTCCGGCGCGCAGGTACTTGCCGATCAGGGCGGGGACTGTGCGTGGGGTCGGACCAAGCTAACTTTTTGAAATCATGTGATAAAAAATCATGAAAACCGCTATTTTTAGGGCTATAATGGCTGTTGAACGTAGGGTCGGACCAAGACAACTGATTGATTTAATGAAAAAACGATATGAAAAATGGGCCATATTTTGCCTTAAAGGTGCCATTTCAAGGGACAAATGGAGCTTTTAAGAAAAAATGGCCCAACAAAAACATTCTGCTGTCAAGCCGCAGATGTTCGCTTAAATAGAAATGGACCAAGATACGAAAATAGCGGAAGAGTTAACTGTGGCCGATTGGCGTAAGCTTTCTGAAGCACTACTTACTGACATGAGTAACTCGCACCTCTGGGAAATGGCTTTTGAGTACTTTGAGAAAAGGCTGAAAACGCGGTACTTGAATCCTATCAAGTATATTGAGGAAAAAGGCAATATCGAAGGCGAAGGGTTTGCAATTGCCGCAATCATCTGCTCAATGGTCGAAGCGCTGGAATCGTTCTATCAAGGGAGGAGCTATCGAAAAGCTACTAGGGATGCCCCTCTAGATCCAAACACCGAATATTACAAAAGCCAGCCGAT
>JAQTWB010000193.1 GCA_028689495.1 bacterium
GTAGCGCTTGGCATCATGCAGCCCCACCCCTCTCAAATTGCTGGTTTAATCTGCTTTCCGGAGATATTAAAGAAAAACTCAACATATCTTGCTGTCATCACTTCGACACTAAATCTTTTTCTGACGAGCTCAACCCCTGTCCGTCCCATATCAAATCGTCTCTGGTGATCTTTCAGCAGTGATATGACTTCAGAGACAAACTCGCTTGGCCCGCCATCTACGAGTACTCCTGCACCAGTCCCGTCGAAGATGTCTATTTGCCCCCCCTCGTTGTAACACACAACAGGAGTACCAGTGGAAAGGCTCTCAAGATGTACCAAGCCGAAGCCTTCATTTCGGTGCGTTGATACTGAAAGATCCAGATCAAAGAATATGTTGGAAATGTCCTCTCGTGGAACTTTGCCGGTGAAAATCACCTGACTTTCTACCTGTAGTTCCTGAATTTTATCAATCAACGGCGTCACAAGTGGCACTTCAGTATTGTCGCCAACAAAAACAATTTTGATGTTCGGGAACTTGTCACGGAGCGCGGGGATACATTCAATCAATTCAATTTGGTTTTTCCAGAAAGCGCCAACCATGCCAATCAAGGGGAAGGATGAATCCTTAAAATAACGTCGCTGTCGAGTAGAGGTGAATTTTTCTTCAGTCACAGGAAAAGAAATTTTGATACCGTTTGGTATGACTAGGGTCTTATCAGCTAATGATGGATCTGATTGCAGCACTGTTTCGCGAATATGGTTGGAAACGCAGACAATGGCATTCATCACACCGAGGAAATACTGCCGTCTTGCCACTGGAATATGATAATTCATTGTCACCTTACCAAAAGGTGAGAAGGGAAATGCCATGAAACGGCTTATAACTGTGAGTGGAATATCATGCTCACGATTAATTGACACAATATCAAAGTACTCGCGGCGCATGATCGCCGCCAGATTAATAAATGTTTTAAGAGTATGAAAAGCAGGATGGATAGTAAAACCGAGTTCACCAAAACGTAATTCAGATGGCGACCCGCCCCTTACTACAAAATGAATTTCGCAACCATTACCTCTAAGCTCTTTAGCCAGTTGTAAGAGGAACTCCTGACCACCTCCCCACCCTTTATCATTGTTAATGAACAAGATTTTCAATGGTTGATTTCCTTGCTTTCAGTTAGCTAATAATTAATGATGCCATTTGTACAGCGTGACTGTTTTAAAACGATCCTTTTTTTAAGAATCTGCATATTTAGCAGATATATCTCATTGCCGGTACTCCACGATGCCTTATGCCAGAGGTGAAAAACATTGGCGAGAGACCTGACGGACTTAAGCTTTCCACCTGAATTGAGTACCCTGATGCCTAGATCGTTGTCTTCCACAGAACCATCGCGAAAATCTTCATCACAGCCGTTAATGTCATAGAACAACTCTTTGTATACACTGAAGTTACATCCCCAGATGCCATCATCACTGATCAGATCCTTATGTAAAATTTTGCGCAGAAAAGGACTTTCAATCCGAATGGCTTCTTCAACCTTTCTACTGTTGTGAGCAAAAGAGTCCAATAATAATCTTATTGAAAGTTTATTTACAGGCTGTTGTTCACGTAGCGCATTTTCGGTAATAAGCTGGCCGAGCTCAACTCTTTTTCCACCCAGCATAACTTTTGGTTCTGCAGAAATGAGGTGTGATTTGATGAAATCAGAATGAGCCATGCAATCGCCGTCAATAAAAACAAGGTAATCGCCGGTCGCATTTCTCACCGTTTCGTTAATTATTTTAGGTTTACGAAAGCCGTCATCCTCCTGCCAAATATGTTTCAGTATGAAACGACAGTCAGCAGATTGGGCAAAGGTATCTACTGCCTGTCGTGTTTCTTCGTCACTTCCATCGTCGGCAACCAGGACTTCGTCGGGCAGCCGACTTTGCTGAGACAGACTCATAAGGCAAAGGGAGAGAGCTGCAGGCCTGTTATAGGTGGGGACTATGACCGATACTTTCATTAAACGCCTCTTTATGGTTTGTCCGGAAAACGCATCAGCCGGTGCTGCAGTTCATACAATTTCAGATATTTCATGAAAACGCAGTGGGCTTCCATGACACAGATGGTAAAACCGGCCAGGCCGTCGAGAAAACCGAGTCGGATAAAGTAGCGTGACATGAAGGCATGAAGCGGCCGGAGCGTAACATTGATGAGGGTCGCCTTCCTGCCATTTCGATTATGGTCTATTGCCGTCAGGGTGGAATAGGAATTCTTCGTCGCGGCAAAGTGGGCCAGGTCTCGATAAATAAAATGCAGCAGATTGCCGTGCAGTCGCCCGAGGGAGCCTGAAACCTGTACACTGTCGTGTGGTGCGTAACCGCCCCAGTGGCAGCGGTCTGTGCGGAAAAGGCGTGGTTTGCGATCAGGATACCAGGCGGAGTGGCGGATCCATCTACGCATGAACCAGTGCAGGCGAGGGACTTCGAAGGCATCATGGACGGTGGTGTCCAGATCGAGCGCGAGAATTTCATCACGCAATTCCGGGGTAACCCGCTCATCGGCATCGATGCTGAAAACCCACAAATTTTGTGCTTGATCGGTGACAAACTGGCTGGTGGCGATGTGGCCGGCCCAAGGGCGAATAATGACCTTGTCGGTAAATTCGCGGGCTATTGCTGCGGTATCGTCATTGCTGCATGAATCAACCACTATAATCTCGTCAGCCCATCGAACGCTCTCAAGGCAATCGCGGATGTTTTGGGCTTCGTTGAACGTCCTTATTATTACGGAAATTGGCATTTTCATACTTCTTTGTTCCCTGCTGGTTGTGACGTATTAAGCACACGAATACAAAGGTCATGCACCTTGTTTACAGATATTGTATCAATACACGCTGGCCGCCCTTCTGCGGCAGGCTCACATTCGGTGAAATATTTCTGGCGACACGGGGAACAGGGGAAAGCGCTGTATAGGACGTGGGTTTCCCCCCCCCAGGGGCCGAACCGAGCCGGTGATGTCGGTCCGAAGATAGCAACAAGCGGCAATCCGGCTGCAGCCGCAAGATGCATGACGCCGCTGTCATTTCCCAAAAAGAAGGTGGATTTATGTAATACCGCCTGGGTTATCCTGATCCCGCACTTTCCAACCAGGTCACAGCTGCCTTCCGGGAACAGGTGCCGAAACTTTTCGAATCCGGGCAAATCCCCTTTCGCTCCAAGAATGACCGGCTTGAGCCCGAACTGTTCCTGTAGTTTTGTGGCTGTTTCTGCAAAACGCTCAATTGGCCAGGTCTTTTCATAAATAGAGCCAAAGGGATGAATGGCCAGCAGCCGGGATTTGTCTGCCCCAGTCTCCGCCAGCAGTTTTTCAGCATCGTCAGTTTCCTGTGGTGTTACCCATGATTCGAGGTAGTCGTCATTCACCGGAATGCCGTCAGCTTTTAATACATCAAGAAAACTGAGTACTTCGTGCTGTTCAGAACGGTATGGGACAGATCTGGTTAGTAGAAAG
>JAQTWB010000065.1 GCA_028689495.1 bacterium
ACGATCTGAACTTCCGTGTCTTTGAAAGTATGATGTGCGGTCCCTTGCTGATTACGCCACATTTGCCGCAATCGGGGATGGAGATGCTTTTTCGTGAAGGCGAGCATTATGTCTCCTATTTGCAGGGAGATGCAGAAAATGCTGCGGCGAAAGCCAGATATTATCTCGAACATCGTGATGAATGTCGTCGAATAGCCAAAGCAGGTCGGGAAGAGATTCTGAGGCGGCACACCAGTAAGGCGCGGGCGGCACAGTTGCAGGAACTGTTGCTGGGGCTGTCCGTTACTGAAAGAGCTAATTCAATTCAAGGATCGGCGATCGCGCACTTTATGACAGTGATTTATTGTTTGAAGGCTGATCCGCCAATGCGCCTTCATGCTATGCGTCTTGCTTTACGAAAATTTGAAGCATTGGCGGCTGAGCGCATTACATTTGACGATCAGACTGTCGCATCTTTGATCATGTTCAAGTATTTTCTCGAAAAATATGGGCTACTGCGTGAAAGTGCCCACTTACTTGGATTGTATGAAGATCAATCCGCCGCAAGTTCGCCCCTGGCAATTGCTATCGTTGATGCTCTGAATAAAGTTGGTGAGCGCAAGCGGGCCCTGGCGGTTGCCGCCATAACATTTTCCTTGCCCGAGGCGATAATCGAAGCGGCGGATATGTTGATGAAAACAACCTGTCGGCAGTTGTTCTCCAGCTTCGGTGTTGAGACCGAAGATTAGAGGGTGTAGACAAGATAACCAATACCGTTTCAATTATGGATTGAGTGAAAAATCTTTGATCATTTCAACTCAAAGTTAAGACTATTCTTTGAAACGTTAATTCCCCTCCTCTGGAGGGGTGGCAGGCAAAGCCTGACGGGGTGGTCTCTCCCTCTCCATATACTTTGCACCACCCCGCCCTTCGGGCACCCCTCCACAGAGGGGAATTTATTTTCCGTTTGCTCTCACGTCAGCCGTGAACTTACGTTCCGTTTCCGGACTAATTCGCATTAATCCCTTAACTTGTTCAGTTCGCTACCCAAGACAAAAAGGGCGGCGAGCTGAGGTGGTTCGGCCAGCACTTTTTGTAAAGTGCGGGAGAACCTATGCAGCTTTTCGTTTTTTTGTTCGAGGAAAATGTCGATCGCACCCTGCCATCCTTGGTCGATATTGCTGGTAGCTGCTCTTGTCAGATCGCGGGTCGAGCTTTTAAATGTCGTTACCAATTCCTGCATTGCCCTCTTTTCCCAGGGATTCTCCGAAGCGATGGTTTTGCTGTGCTGCAATAATCGAGTAAGCATAATTGCGTCAGCCAGGCGGTTGTAAATTCGCGCCACATCCAATTCATCAGCTTTGATTGAGGCGGCAATGTCGATTACATCCATAATCCCGGTTGCGTAAGGTATCGAAGCCACTAGTGGCAGTGTTTCCTCAGTGACGCCATATCCGGAAAGACGATTGTAGCGGGCGCGATAGCGGCCTTTTTCTTCTTCGGCAAGATAGTTATCGCCATTGCCGATCAGAACGGTAAATGGTTTGCGGGAGTTCTCATGCAGTTCGCTCCAGCTTCGACCGTTTTTATTGTTCAACAACCACTTGGTAATACTATCTATTCCCTTGGAGAGGAAAATGAGAGTTTTAATGTAAGACAGGGCTGATTTGGCTTTGTCCATTTGCTGCAGCTGCTCAATCACCCCTGTTTGCTCGAACAGGCAATATGCGACCCAGAACGATGATATTACCTCGGACGGAGCAGCGGATGTTTCGGCCCGGCATTGTGTGAGGAAGGTTGCTCCCATCATTTCGACACAGATGTTTGCCAGTTGGGTGGCGGTAATCTCTCGACGCAGAGGATGACTTTCAACCTCACTGGGGAAACGATTAAGGATCCATTCGGGGAAATAGCTATAGAAAAGCGGTTTGACGATTTCTTCCTCCGGTAGGTTTGAAGCGAGGATCAGGCTTTTGGCGAGCAGCTTGGAATGCGAGAGGAGGGTTGCCAGCTCCGGCCTGCTGAATCCCTGTTGTCGGCTGATGCGTTTTTCGAGCTCTTCGGCTGTTGGCAGGCAGGCTTGCTCGCGTGTCAGGGCAGCTCGTTCTTCAAGTATCAAAATCAGTTCGGCGAATGCCGACGGGTTTTCCTTACTGCGAACTTCTTCCAGGGCCAGAGACAGAGATTGGGAGCGGTTTCTCTGAAGAATCTTGTCGCATGCTCCATTAGCATATCCGGCGAGAAGAATATTGCGTTCTTCGATTGTAATTGACCCGGAGCGAACTGCCTGCTGCAAAAGGATTTTTATGTTTACTTCGCGGTCCGAGAGGTCAACTCCACCGGAGTTGTCAATCGCATCGGTATTGATGTGGCCACCAAGGTTGGCAAACTCGATACGGGCTTTTTGTGTGAAGCCAAGATTACCGCCCTCGCCGACAACTTTTGCGCGTAGCTGCCCGGCGTTGATACGGACTTCGTCGTTTGTTTTATCGCCAACGTCACTGTTTCGTTCCGTTGAGGCTTTTACATAAGTTCCAATGCCGCCATTCCAGAGAAGGTCGACCGGTGCAGAAAGGATTGCCTTGATGAGCTGTTCGCCGGAAAGAACTGACGAAGAGATGCCGAGAGCTTTTTGCGTTTCAGGCGAGATAGGAATTTCCTTTGTCGCCCGTTCGAAGATTCCCCCACCAGTGCTGATAAGGTCGGCGTTGTAGTCCGACCAAGAAGATTTTGGCAGGGCAAACATCCGTTCACGCTCCGCGAAGGATACCGCGGGATCGGGGTCGGGATCGAGGAAGATGTGTTTATGATTAAATGCGGCGAGGAGTTTAAGGTGTCGGCTTAGCAGCAAACCGTTTCCAAATACATCTCCTGACATATCGCCAATACCGACCGAGGTAACAGATTCGTTGGCGACATCTACTCCCATCTCGCGGAAGTGTCGGGAAACCGCCTCCCAGGCGCCTTTTGCTGTGATGCCAAGTTTTTTGTGGTCATAGCCCTGGCTGCCGCCTGAAGCAAAGGCATCACCTAGCCAAAAGTCAAATCCATCCACGGAAATTCCGTTTGCTGTATCGCTGAATGTTGCAGTTCCTTTGTCTGCCGCAACGACAAGATAGGGATCGTCATTGTCCCAACGAACAACATTCTCCGGTGGACATACTGTTCCGTCTGCAGCACGGTTGTCCGTCATTTCAAGTAACGATGTGATGAACTTTTTGTATACCGCTTTTACAGTTTCAAATGTCAGACTAGAATCCGCAGGGAATTTTTTGACAACGAATCCGCCCTTGGCTCCCGAGGGGATGATGATTGAGTTTTTTACCACCTGAGTTTTCATCAGACCGAGAATTTCGGTGCGGAAGTCTTCTGGTCGTTCACTCCAGCGCAGTCCTCCGCGGGCAACCGCTCCACCTCGAAGATGGACGCCGGCAAATTCCGAAGAGCTGACAAAGATTTCGAAATATGGCCGTGGTTCAGGCATGGCCTCGATGTCACCTGAATTTATTTTCAGAGCAACTCGAAAGTCGGACTCACTGAGCAGGTAATAGTTGGTTCTCACGGTGGCGCGCAGCACGTTGAGGATTGAGCGCAGTATTTTGTCTTCGATGATTCGTTTGACCTCGCGTAGTTCGCTTGTGAAGCGTTCGCGCAGGGCTTCTGCTGCTACTTGTCGTTCTTCGAAGTCCGAATAAGCTTGGGGGTTAAAGCGGGCTTCGAAATACTCGACGAGGGTTTTTGCCGGTGTCGGATTTAAGGTCAGCGCGTCAATAACGGATGCGGCTGAAGGCACGGCCTTAATCTGGATGAGATATTCTTTGATTGTTCTGAGTATGGCAATTTGCTTCCAGGACATCCCTGGATTAAGCAGCAGTGCATTAAGGGGGGTGTTCTCAAAGCTGCCGCTTAGAACACGTATTAATGCTGGAAGAAGTATATTTTCGGCCAGCGAGTCGGTAATCTGCTGACCTGTGCGTGGAAGGATTTCAACACTGTAAATTTCCGCATTCAGCCCCGAGTCGTTGCATACCGAAGTGCTGTCTTCGCTCAAGACCTCAAAGCCGGCGTTTTCCAGGACGGGAACGATGGTGCTCAGGCTGTATTTACCATTATTCTTGTAGATCCTCAGGTCGTAGCTACCAGCGTCGCCTGTTTTTTTGTTGATTCTCAGCATCACGGGAGAGGTTTCCGAGAGTCTGCGCAGGAATGAAATATCTTTTGCTGCTTCGGCTGGTGATGTCGATGTTTTATAAGTCTCGCAAAGAATTGCGCTATATCGGGCCGCGGTGATCATTTCCGGAGATGAGCGGTCACCACCGGTCAGATTGTGGCGCAGCTGGTCATCCCAGGTGAAGGTGATCATTGCGACTTCAGTCTGGAGCTGGTCCTTGTCAATCGAGAGGTAGGAGTCATCAATGACAGGCAGCAGGTAGTGGACTCGCATGCGGGCAGCATCGCTGCTGGCGACGAACGCCTCTCCGCTGCCAGCAGGAATTTTCAACGTCTTTTCGAGGAAGGCCTGGATATTGTCCTTGACTGTCTCGGAATAACGGTCGCGTGGCATGACGACAACGACGATCATGAATCTTTGCAGAGGGTCGCTATGTATTGTCAGCAGGGTTCGTCTTCGTCTTTGCAAACTGAGAATCATGCTGATGTCCGAAGCCAGTTCCTGTGGAGTGAGCCAAAGTATGCTGGCAAGGGGAATGCTGCCGGTCAGGTTAACGATTTCGTTGTAATCATGAGAGTTTGGAACGGTGTGTTCTATCTCAACCACTTCCTGCATTTTCTGGCGGGCAAATGGAATTGTAAACAACGAGCTCTTGTAGGAATCCGTGGTAAACAGTCCGACAAAAGCCTGAATACGTGTTTTTTGTCCTGGGGCGCCGGGCAGGTTGAGAATGACCGTGTCAAGGTAGTTGCGGCGCTTGACAACGCTGCGCTGGGGCAGTTTTGTCAATCCCGTCATCAGGGTGTTATCGACAACATATTCTATGTCGATAGCGATCGAGTCGAGGATCTGCTTGAGGGCACGGCATTTACCGGGGCGGAATAACCCCAGGGAAGTCTCGGCCAGGGGTTCGACATTTTTCGGGTTTTCGCCGACCCATTCCTGGAATCCAAGAAAAATAAAGCCTTTTTGCGTCAACCAGTGCAGGAACTCTGAAGACTCGTGTTTTTCCAGTGAGCTGAAGGAGCCAATGTGCTGGCTGTTTTTCAGGAAGTTTGCTGTGGCAATCGCCCGCTCATACATGAAGGTGTAGTCATCGGTGGCGGCAACCACTTCCGTTAAAACCTGCTGGAATTCGGCGAGCAGCAGGTTCAGCGTTGCTTCGTCTTTGACACCTTCCACTTCCAGGTAGGTAACAGAATATTTTTTGCCGTTGTCCTGTTCGATGATCGGGTGCAGAACGGTGCCAATTGTTAGTCCTGTGAACAGAGTGATTGCTTCGACTATTGAACGCACGACAAACGGCCGGTCGACGAGTACGACAAAAAAGCTTGCGAAAACATTGCCAGTGCGGGGATTCGTATTCAGCCTGCCTTCGAGATGAAAGGAGTCCTTGCCATTGTCGCAGAAGCTGTAGAAGCCGAGGGCGGCCTTTGCGGCAATTTCCCCAAGCTCGTTGAGATCTTTGCTCCGCAGATAATCTTCTGACGCTCGGCGAAAAATCTCTGTGCCGAGATAGGCGGTAAGGTCCATTTTTTCACTGCTGCAAAGAGCGGGCGGGAGAAATGACGGGTTGTTGGCCAGAATGAATTTTTTCAGTGATTCAAGCTTGTTGGATGTGTATCCGGGGAGTGGGGTGCGGAGTCGGCCAATAGACATGGATTTCTTTGTTTAATGCTTAAAGTTAATAGCAGAACCAGGGAGTAATAGGTTGCGCCAATAAGAGCCATTGATGGCGGCAATTGGCCGGCTTTATTAACTCCCTACGAAGAAAGTGTCAATATCTATACACGTCAATTCGCTGGTTTCACTTGAGTTGTTTCTCGGTCTCGCAGTCCGATGAGGTAGAGAATGCTATCCAGACCGTGAGCGGAGATGCTGTGTCGAGCTTTTTCTTTGACAACGGGCTTGGCATGAAACGCTATACCCATGCCAGCGCGTTCGAGCATCAACAGATCGTTTGCTCCATCGCCGACGGCAATTGTTTGGCGGAGATCTATGCCGAGCGATGAGGCCAGCTCGCCAAGGATCTCGGCCTTGCGTTTGGCGTCGATAATTTCACCTTTGGGAAAGCCGGTGAGCTTGCCGTCTTTGACCTCAAGGTCGTTGGCATAAATATAGTCGATGCCGAGGATGTCCTGGAGATATTCACCAAAGAAACGCATGCCGCCGGAGATTATCGCCAGCTCATAACCGAGGCTTTTAAGCGTTTTGGTCAGCGTGCGGGCACCGCGAGCCAATTTGAGATTTCGGGCGATTTCCTCCATCACCGAGACATCGAGTCCTTTTAGCAGAGCTACCCTTCGGCGAAAGCTTTCCTTGAAATCGAGCTCGCCGCGCATCGCGGCTGCCGTGACGCGGGACACCTCTTCGCCAACTCCGGCAGCTTTGGCCAGTTCGTCGATAACTTCGGCTTCAATCAGAGTTGAGTCCATATCAAAGGCGACAAGGCGGCGGTTGCGGCGGAAGAGATCGTCGGTTTGGAAAGCAATGTCGATGTTGTCGCTATGGGCCAGTTCGAGAAACTTTTTCCGTATCTGTTGCAGGTGAGAGTCCTGGCCGCGAACAAGAAATTCCACGCAGGCGGCGCTGGAAGCATCAAACGGCTCGCCGTTTAACGGAGCCCGACCGGAGAGTCGTTGAATGGTGTAGATATTAAGTTCATGCTCCCGCAGGATTCTTGCCACCTTGGCGATATGCGAGCTCTGCATGCGCGGCGCCAGCAGAGTCACGACAAAGCGCAACGCGCCTTGTTCCGAGACCCAGGAATCGTAGGCTTGAGGCGATACTTCTTCTGCCTCGTAGTCCAGGGATTCAAGCAGTTTCATTTTCTCGTCAAGCAGCTTTTTCAGAAGACTCAGTTCAAGTTCCTGTGGTGCCCCGATAAGCATGCCGAGCGACAGATGATAGTGAATCACAGATTGCCCGATATCGAGCACCTGACAGCCGTGTTCAGCAAACATGCCAGTCAGTGTTGCGGTAACACCGGGTCTGTCTTTACCAAAAACATTGAGTAAAAAAATTCTCGTCATTCTGCTTGTCGATATACGCTATTTTAGATCTGTAGGGGCGCCTCGTGAGGCGCCCAATGTTTCGCCCAATATTTTTGCGACCATGACCTGCGCACCAACGTCTCGCGTTTAAAACAGCGAATCGATAAGCTTGCCGGCATCGCCGCCAATCTTGGGCACCAGTTTCTCGACCTGTTTTTTTGCTGCATCCTTGGCGGTGTTACGTGCCGCATTTTCAATCAGGCGAGAAACGTCAGGCACAACAACTGGCACAGAACCCTTCTTGATTATGGTGAGGGGAATAGTGAGGTTGTTGTTGCTGTCGAGCAGCAGCTTCAGTTTTGGTTGCCTGACCACCATTGCCGAAGCCATCAGCGGAGTAAGTTTCAACTGTGCGTTTATCTTTATTGCTCCCTGAAAAGCAATACTGCCTTGAGCAGAAATAATATAAAGCGAGTGAGTCAGATCGAGGGAGTCGATTTTTATCGCGGCGTTCTCAAGCTTTCCGCGATAGGTTATCGCATCAAACGCCGTTTCGTTGGCGCTGACTACTCCTTGATACTGCTCGGGGACAAAAGCCAGCAGGTTGTCATTGACCCCGGGGATTGTGTCAACCGCGCGCAAAGTTTCGCGCAACAGGTTTATCCCGACAATACTACCCTTGCTGACATCGAGATTAACCGGCCCGGAAAGTGAAGCGGGAGCGTTGCTTAGCGCGCCACTCAGGCCGAGGCCAAGGCGGGAAACATTTCCCGTGAGGTAGTATTTTCCGCCGGGCATGGCAGCTTGCGACAAGCCGCCGATGTCAATTCCTTGTCCATTCAGGCTCAGGTTCACGCTAGAATTTTCTTTACCCGGAGCGGAAAGCAGGACATTGCCGCCAATTGAACCGCCGTAAAGAGCGACCGAAGCGTTGGAAATGCTTATCGCATCGCTATTCAAGGTGACGGGAACTTCGATTTTCCCCAGCGTTAGTCCTGCCGCTTCGGCGGAGCTCATTGTCGCCTTTACAGTTCCTGCGGAGTTTTTCAGGTTATAATTGCCGGTGACATTCAGTCCGGAGACCGTTGTTGCCTGAGCTGCGGCTGGTTCACCTTTGATGCTCGCTAAAATTTGGTTGATATCGAGCTTGTCCGAGCCTACTGTAAAGTCGGCGGTTTCCGGAGGCAACGGACTTACGCTGAAACGGACATCAAGCGGTTGCCCGGCAATCAGCAGGTTTGTCTTTTCGGTGAATACAGAATCGCCAGAAAATTCTACAGAGCCCTGGCCGTTCGAAATCGCCGGAGCTCCCGGCGCAGTGGCGCCGAGTCCGGCAAATTGCACATAACCTGTTAAAGACTTCTTCGCCGCAAGCAGTTCGGCGGCTTTCAGCTTGATATTTAGCTTGCCGGTGGTTTTCATTGTCGCAAGTGATGGCAAGATTTTCGCCAGTTGTTCGAGTGCCAGATCGGACGAGTTGATTTCGATGACTGCCTTGTCGGGCGTTGCCAGCGGGATTGTCCCGGAAAATTCAATCAAGGCATCGCCAAGCTGAATATTGGTGTCGGCCAGATCGAGCGAGAGCACCTGGGCGATGTTGGCCATTGATGATGGCATGCCGGTTACGCTGATTGCGGTATTGACCGTGACAATAGCGGGCGTTGCGCCATCTTTTTGCAGCATGGCACTTTGAATGTCAGTCTTTGTCAAATCGAGCACAGCTTTGACGGCGGCGGCGCTGGCGCTGCTGCTTGTGATTTTCGTCGAGTAGCTTAGTTCGCCGCTCGCCTTGCCCGGTGTTTGGCCGTTTTTTTTTCCTTCTCCGCCTAGTGCCAGGACCAGCAGGTCCTTGCCCGTATATGCCGAACCCAGCGCTGCGAGTTTTTCGATGCCGATGTCAGACAGTTTTAGTTCAAGGTCGTTTTGCATGCCGAGCATCGGGTTGCCGGCTTTTCCCTGTAGGCTAAGGGACGCCCTTCCCAATGCTGGCAAGAGACTATTTAGTTCGATATTGGCCCCAGCATTGGAAATATCGGTCAGCCGCAAGTCGATACTATTTAAAGTGACAGTCTGCGCCGGAGATACTGACTCATCGTGGAAGTTGATATTGGAGTTTGTCAGTGAAGCTTCGCTTATCTCAAGGGCTAGTGCAGGGCCCGATTGTGCCGGTTCAGTCGGTTTTGTTGAATCGCTAGCAGGTTGTTTGTCGCTGGTTGGAGTGGGAGCCGGTTTTGCTTTTGCACCGAGCTCGATCGGGCCGACAAACATTCGCCCGTCAGCCTTTTTTGTGATGTCGATATTCAGGCCATCCAGAACAACCGATTCAACAGCAACCTTGCCACCGAGAAGTGCTCCGAGGTTGGTCTTGAGTCGCACTTCATCGAGCGAGAGTTTTTCACCGGAACTTGTGCCAACGTTTTCGCCGTGACTTGTGCCGACTTCGAGAGAGGTGAGCGCAAGGCTGATTTGCGGGAAGAACTTCAGGCTCAACTCCCCGACTGAGACTTTCTGGCCGATCTGGCTTTCAATCTGTGCCAGTATCTTGGGTTTGAGGCTTTCCAGGATTGGATTGATTTTCCAGAAAAGGACCCCGACGCCAACCAGGATAAGTAAAAACAACCCAAGTGCCAATTTAAGAGCGAGCTTCATATTTCCTCAGTGTCTAGTATCTTTTCTGCGATCGGTAAACTTGATGCCAATTCAATAAAACAACAATTGGTTGATTGAGTATCTTTATCATCTGACGAAAACTATTAAACTTCCATCCACAGTGGAAGTTTAATTTGAAAAAACAGCGTAATATCGACAAGAAAAGTGCGGCATTGATCGCAGGACCAACAAGCGAACGGTATCTGAGCTGGCTGTGAAATTGACCGGAAAATTTATTCCAGGTCATCGCCTCCAGGTGATTTTAGCAGATCCGCAAGTGTGTCCGCTAAACCGAGTTTACTTGCTTCAAATTTAATTAGCTCCAGATCGAATGGGATCGGGTTTTTGAGCATGCCCTGTATGTCTGCCCTGCTTTTCCCACTGCCCAGTGAGATCCAGCGAAGTTTAGATAAAATGGCATCTTCTTTTGATGCAATATTCATGAAGATGTCGGGGAAGATCTCTTCATGAATAATACTTCGATCAAATTCACCGGGGATGTCTTCTCCAACATGAAAATCAACTTTGACGATCATTGTGTTGTGCAGAGCTTGGAACATGCGTTGAGTTGATACGGCTTCTTTTACGGACAGTTCGTTGATCATGAAATCGGATTGGGACAGACGTTCGACAAATTTTGAAATTGCTGAATGGTCGATATTGATAACGATATCTATGTTCTGTGTGAAGCGCGGCTCTCCGTAGATAGATGAAAGCATTCCACCAGTGAGGTGGTAGCGTAGGCAAGATTCGTTAAGAATCCGGCTAAGTAGCGCCAGAGTGTTGAGCAAGTCATTATCCATTGGTAGGCGAATCTCCGGACCCATTAAGATTACGAATTTGTTGTAAAAGTCTTTGGGCTTTTTGATCGGTGAGATACATGCGTTCGGCAATCTGCAAGCGCAATTCATTTTCGGAGAGGCCGGGATTCGACTTTAACAAGCTATGGCGGATCATCTTTTGCATTGCCTGAAAACAGTCAGCTGTTCTGCTCAGGCGCTCCGCTGTGGACAATTTGCCGATTCGCCGATCGAATAATTCATTTATATTGCTCATAGTTATGATGGTGCATCGATAATTATTCTACTCGGGTTGTCGTCGGTGGTAGTTTAACCATTTCATGTACATGTGGTGCCACATTCGCTCATTGAGCGCAACATCCGGGGCAGATGTCTGTGTCGGGGGCGTCTCGTGAGGCGCCCAATCGCCGATGAAGCTTGTTAAAACATCACAATCGACGGTTTGGAGACATCCACATCTCCTGGCGAAGTTAACTGAAAAAACGGCCAAAGATAAGCTGTCTCCTTCGGTATATCAGCGCTGAATGTCACTAGTATCGAGTGATATAGAGGGCTGGAAGCACTTTTTATCAGTTCGTTCCTTTTGTTGAAGAAGTTGATTCCCATCTGAATGTTCGTCGGTTTTGAAAACTCCACTACAGCAGCAAAGCTGACAAACGATTTATCGTGAACTTTAACCGCTCGTTGACTGGCAAAAATCATGTTATCGGAGGTTGTTGAAAACCGCATCTTTCCATTAACCGAGCCATGCTCCCCACCTATCCATCGGGATATGTCCTGATCGCTACAGATAGCGGTGTTTTCGCGATCGCTTTCAAGGGTCCAGCTGGCCCCCTCAACTCCGGCGCTCGGAATCGGGATTCTTGCATTACAATTTTTGCTCCGGGCCATGCGAACGTGGTCAGCCCATCGTCCGTTGAAGGATGATGTCTGAAATCCAGGCAGATTGTTGGCAAACGAAATTACCAGAATTACCACTGCCGCAATTCTACCCCATGGTTTTCCTTTCAGCGCCACCAGCAGGAGAAAGAAAGTTATCGCCAGGAAAGGATAGAAGAAATACCTGGAACTTCCCGAGATTACGGGATTGAGCAGTTGTTCCGCATTGGGGAAAAGTTTGAGAATAGGTGGAATAGCTGTGCTCATCAACACAACACCGAGCACGCTGGCCTCAATCCTGCGAGTCTTGTCGAGGGAGAAAACAAGTATTAGCAAAACGCCGAAGCAAAGCATTCCGATTTGGTAATCGGCTATCCATCCGGGGAGCATGTACTGCGGAGGATAGTTTGTGAAAAAAGTAAAAAAGGCGTCGAGCAACATGGCACTGCTTCGCGTTTCGGAGACTGCGCTTTGCGGTTGATAGCTCAAATAGACTACTTGCACCGCGCCGCAAAGCAGTGCCACTGCTGACATGGCAAAATAATATTTACTTCGCTTGAGCGCCGTCACGTACAGTAATGCCGGCAGCAGCACGAGGATAATAGGTCCGGATAGTCCGGCAAGAATGATCCAGAACGCATCAAAAATTGCAGTTCGGTATTTAATCGCCTGGTCGTCCCGAAATAACAGAAGAAATACAGCAAGCGGCAATGTCCACATCAGGTAAAGCATTTTCGCGTATACTTCACTGCCGTAAAGCGGGCTGAGCACAAGGCCAAGAGCAAACAGACCAAAAAACGGCAGGCGACTTGGCGTCCTTTGGAAATAGTAAATAGTGAGGGCGAGGAGCAAAACAGTTGCGGCGACACAAACTGCCGGATGAAATTCGGCAGGTGTTAGTGGACAAAGCAGCAGGACAATTATTTTCTGCACCAGGCAGAGATAGCCATAAAGGTTGATAAGCAGGTTCTCGGTAGAGGAAAAGAGATAGATATACGATCCCTCAACCCAGAACTGTGGATGCAGAAATTGCCCCGGGTGGCGAAGGAAGATAATAGCCGTGCACAGAGCTGTTATCAGAAGAGCTTTAAGTCTTTCGTTCATGTCTCTTTTTATTGTTGGTTTAAACGAGGTGGTATCAGTTTTATACGTCTTTTGGTGGATGAGGCAAGGCTTCGGTGGGGAATCATTGCGGTTGAGATCAAGACCCGGCATTAAAACTTTCCCGAACGCAGTATTCAATTTGCGATCCCCTAATATGCCAGAGCCTTTCAGGGGCTTGGTCGATCATTACTGGCTCCGAGTTGAATCCACACGGGTAATACCGGGCTCCGAGGAAGTGGCTATAAACTGACCAGCATAAGAGAATGCCCGATAGTGCCGTGAGTGTCCGATGTTTTGTTATTATCTTCCAGCTGAGCGCCAGGAAAATAATCAGAGCCGGGACGATCTCGCAGAGCAATCTTGGCCCGTACGAAGCGCCGCCCCACCAAAAGCTCCACTTGGCAGTAATCGCAAACAGCAAAAAGGAGCTGGTAGCAATCGCGACCACCAGTCCACGTCTATCCGGGGGCAGTTGTTTTAGTCCCGATCGACCGAGCAGCGCCAACAGCAGAATTGGACTGAAGGCAAACAGACCTCGACTTGGGCTGATTAGCAGGCCGGCAGCTCCCATCAACCAGTCTCCGCCAAAACCATCGACTCCATAAATGCTGGCATGCCGTGCGGCCCGGACATTGCCGAGATATTCGACTGAATACCAGCAGTAGGGAATTGCTGCGAGTATCAGACCGCCTGACAGCTGCAATATCTCCCGTCGACGCAGAAGGATAATGTAAATGACGCATCCCAAAAGGAAAAACAGATTTGTCGGTCGGCACCAGAATGCCGCACCAAGCAGAAGTCCGGCAAGAACAGTTGCCACCTTGTTTTTTGTCAGGAGGAGGTAAATTGGCGCATTAAGCAAAAATAGCGATGAGCTATGTTGCCAGAGGCTGACACTGGCACTGCTCCATACAGGAGTCGCAAAACAGTAGGCAAAAGTCGAAAGCAGGGACGTGGCTGGAGACACATCTAATTTTCTCAGCGTTCCCCAGAGGAAAAGAGCAGAAAGACTGCAAAGAATACAAGTTGTCCAATGCGAGAGGATGAACCGTTTACCCTTGATGTCCTGTCCGAGCATATCTGCGACAAGGTAGGTTGGAACATTGAGAAAGCCCGGCATCGGTGAGTAGGCCGACACGCGCCGACCATTAACTTCCTTAAAGTAGTATGGCAATTGTCCGCCGATGAGAGCGAACTCGTTGAAGTCCAGATTTCCTTCTCGAATGATTGATATCGGTATCAGTTCATTCGGGCGCGCATCACCGACCAGCTGATAGGTGCTGACTGTCGTGTAAACAAAAAGCGAGCCGAGCAAAATCAGCAATCCTTGTGCGATGTCAGTATGGGTGGTTTTGAAAAGCATTTTTGAATATCAGTTTGTTGTGATTGTGATGGTTCCATTGTGATGGTTCCAGGTTCCTACTGTGGTGCTCGACTGGATTTTCGGCTAACTGCCGAAATTACGCAATAACGTATTATCCACTGGATTCAGTTTTGGAGGTTTGCACTGTTTTTTGTGCTCATTCGAGCAGTGAAGAGGCTGTTGATCTAGTTCTGTTCCGTTAATTGCCACAACTACGATCGCAGTTCGTGCGAACACTTATAAACACGATGCCGGAGACTGGCGGGGGATATCGGCTTTTGCTTTATCCCAATGGGAGCGGGGTAAAGAATGGCAAAATGTTGGATAAGAGATATCCCCCGGGATGAAAGAATGACGGGGGAAGTTCTGCTTGGATACCGAGACGAATCTGTTTTACCGCCATGCGTGCTTTTTCGGCGCAGTCTTTAAAAAATTGAATGAAGATTTTCCTTGTTGATTTTTCTGACCCGAGACAGA
>JAQTWB010000009.1 GCA_028689495.1 bacterium
CATATTCAGGGTCGCGCTCGTTTGACTGATCCTGAGGTGGAGGAGGAGGCGACAGAGGAGCAAGGTCGGACAGTTTATTTCGGGACAGCGAAAAAGCAAAAGTTGCGCGTTGTTCGCGAGAAACAAGAATTTTAAGGCCTGTCCGTCAGGGGAATAGCAGTGCTTCAAAAAGACTGGCTGAAGCCTGCCAGCTATAGGCCCGCTCGACAAGATGTCGGGCCTTCCGCGCAATTTCCGATCTCATATACACGTTGTCGAGAAGCGTGACGACGCTATCTGCAAAATCCGGCTCTTCATCTGCAACAAGAATATGTTCCATTGGCAAGGCTTCGATTCCATTGGTGCTACCACTTGAGGCGACTACCGGGATGCCGCAGGACATTGCGGCAAGGACTTTATTTTTCATCCCTGAGCCCAGGCGTATTGGCGAAACGTAGACAGATGCCTGATATAGATATGGGCGCAGGTCGTGGACATCGGGAATTACTTCGACTCCGGGTAGGCTTGCAAGGGTAAGGATTTCTGCTGGTGGATGGGCTCCGACTATTTGAAAGGTGGCATCTGGCCTGCGAGCTCTAATCAAAGGGAATATGTTTTTGGCAAAGTGAGCGGCCGCATCAGCATTAGGCGTGTATCCCATAAGTCCGGTAAACAACAGGCGAGCCGAGTCACGTTCGTTGATTTCATGATACTCAAAGTAGGTGGTGTCGACGCCATTAGCGATAACGGAATTCAGTGTTCGGGGATTGGTAAATTCCAGGGCCCGCGCGTCTTTTTCTGAAATTAAAACAACTACATCGTATGGTGAGAGAAGTTTTCGTTCCATTTCGGCCAGCCCGAGGGCAGTAAATACGCATTTGAGGCGCTTGCCGAGCGGAAGGTTCTCGTTTCCTCCAGCTTTCAGGTAGAGCGAGCTTTCACAATCGCCAAGGTCGAGAACTGTTCTTTCGGCGGGTCTTTTGCCGAGGAACTGAGCAGCCTTGAGGCCTCGGACAAGGAGGGAGTCATGGTCTTGAAGCAGCTTTTCGAGCTGGCGTCTAATGGTCCCCAGCTCTTCCGGGAATTGCCAGCGCCAGTCGTCTTGGGAAGCAAAGAAAAGGTGGTGGAAAGTGCGGGCCACAACATCGGGTTTATAGTCAGGGGTTTTGATATGCACTATCTGCTGGAAGGCCTGTTTGAGGTAGTGAGAGTCGGGTAGCGGGAGGCTCAATTCATCGTTTGAGATTATTGCCAGTGTAATATCATGTCGTTTAGCCAGTTCAAGGCAAATGTTAAAGAGTCTGGGGCATCCAGGTAGATCGGATGAGGCGGGGATTTCTGTTGCCACAACTAATAGTTTCAATTGCAGTAATCCCTGAAGTTGGTTGAAAGTGTATTCGAATAGCCTCAGACGGTATATAACACGGTTTCCATGGGTCAAGAAACAGGGTAGTTTGAAGGACACGCGTCAAAGTTGCAAACATTCGGGGGGTGCATATTCTTTATGGTGGATTACCGATTGCCATTTGGAATTTTATTCCCATAAGACAACCGCTAGGGAGGTCTATCATGCCATATCATATAGTCGTAACCACAGATTTTTCGGAAGAAGCTGCCAGTGCCTACACTTTGGCAAAGGAACAGGCGCGATATTTTCCAGATGCCCGGATTTCTTTAATTACAGTTCTCGAAGATGCATTTCAGGCCAATTTGCAGTTTGAGTTTGGGGTTTCTCTTGTTGACGCAGAGACTGTCATGGCTCAGGCTCAGAAGCGGACCCAAGAGTTGCTGGATGCCATTCTCGTCAAGGAGTTTTCAGGATTCACGATTAAGGGTGAAGTGATTCGAGGTCTAAGTGCTGTTGATATTGAGATAACGGATTACGCGCAAAAGAACGATGCCGACTTGATTGTTATAGCCACCCATGGGCGCACGGGTATTCGGCATTTGATTTTGGGTAGCGTGGCGGAAAGAGTGCTGCGCTCCAGTAAATGCCCGGTTTTGGTCGCCCCTAAGCAATGAAGTTTTTTTTACTTTTACTCATTGCGGCGGTTTTATATTTGCTGCCAATTGATTTGGCGGTTTTCGAGGGAAGCCGTGCAGGAAGAATGGACTGGCAAGCGTTCTGGTCGGCGTTTCAGTTGTTCCGCTCAGGCGGGAATCCCTACGATCCCATCTCTTTGTATGAGGTGCAGCAAGCCGCCGGTTCCGGGATTAAAGGGGTTTTGATGTTCTGGAATCCGCCCTGGTTTTTTGCTGCGCTCTGGCCAGTCCTGGTTCTTCCAATTGAAACTTCGGTGCAGGTCTGGTTTGGGCTTAATCTG
Source organism: bacterium (assembly GCA_028689495.1). Classification (GTDB taxonomy): domain Bacteria; phylum Bdellovibrionota_C; class UBA2361; order SZUA-149; family JAQTWB01; genus JAQTWB01. The sequence continues at coordinate 2,304 of JAQTWB010000009.1, forward strand.
GTATTCGCTTTAATCACAGGAGTGATTTCCTGGAAGATTGCCCGTCCGGGGGAAGATGTTCCTCCGTTGCCCTGCGTCCTCACGAGTCTGATGTTTTTTCCACTTTATCCATGTTTATGGTTCGGCCAGCTCGGTCTTTTTGTCGTGCTATGTTTGGTTGTTGGATGTTTTTTATCGATTCGTGGGTATGATCGGCTCGGGGCGCTCTTTTTATTTTTTTCTACAGTCAAATTGCACTTGGTTATTCCTTTTGTGACGTATTACGCTTTTCTTGTGTTGTCTCAGAGACGCAGAGCAACTGTTTTATCTACAGTGCTTTTTTTTACTGCTATTTCCGGTGTTCTGCTTTTAGAAAATCCTGACGTCTATTTTCATTGGCTGAATGTTGTTGTCGGGGGAGTGCCGCAAAGTGGCATACCAGAGAATTGGGTGGTTTCACCGATGCAATGGCGGACTCAGACTTTTGCCACTATCATTCGGTCTTATGCTGGAAAGCAGTTTGATAGTTTGATTTGTTGGTCGATGGCTGGGACGGGCGTTATTTTGGCTGTTCTTTTGTTGAGAACAAGGCGGGGAGGTGGTTTAGCTAATGCTTTGCCTTATTTACTTTGTTTGTCGGTGATATTTTCGCCATACGCCTGGATTCATGATTATGTGCTATTGCTGCCGGTTCAGGTCATGGTAGTTGCGCAAGCACTGAGGACTGACTTTGGAAGTTACAAACGAGTATTTACTTTATTTGCAGTTATCGCGATTCAATGCGTGAGTTCTATCCCGCTGTATATTGGTAGCGGTGGGCATATGGTTTATGTCTGGATTCCCGTAGTGCTGCTGCTGCTCTGGCATTTCGCGTGCGCAGATGCTTATCGCCAAGAACATCATTGTTGCAGATAGTTTTTCACATAGTCCGTTACGGCATCTTCCAACGAAGTAAATTCTTCAGTGTAGCCGGCTTTGCGAAGCTTGGAGATGTCGGCTTCGGTGAAATATTGGTATTTGCCTTTGAGATTCTCCGGCATGTCGATGTATTTGATTTTTTGTTCTTTCCCCATTGCTGAAAAAACTGACGCAGCAAGTTCATTCCAGCTTCGAGCCTTTCCGCTGCCAAGATTGTAGATGTCGCTTTTGATTTTGTTTTTCCAGGCCCAGATCAGCACTCGACAGACGTCCTTGACATAAACGAAGTCGCGTTTTTGTTCCCCGTCACCGTAGTCCTGGCGCGCACTTTTGAACAATGATAGCGAGCCAGAGTCGTTGATTTGGTTCCAGGCTTTGTAGACAACGCTGGCCATGTCTTCTTTGTGATATTCATTTGGGCCGAAGACATTAAAAAATTTGAAACCAGCGATGGGGGAGTGATCAGGCAAGAGGAGTTTGCCGCGAACCCAAAGATCGAAGAGGTGCTTGGAGAAGCCATACATATTCAGTGGCAGGAGCTTATTAAAAGAATCATTGCTATCGCTGAATCCATGCGCGCCGTCCCCGTAAGTTGCCGCGCTTGAAGCGTAGATAAAAGGGATGCCTTGATCCATCGTCCATTCAGCAAGACCGATAGAATAGCTGTAGTTATTACCCATCAGGTAATCGGCGTTCTTTTCCGTTGTCGATGTGCAGGCACCGAGATGGAAGACTGCTTCGATTCGCCCCTTATACGAATCTGGCTCGTGATAAATCAGCGAAAGGAATTCATCTTTGTTCAGATAATCATAAAAATGACGACCGCGTAGGTTTTTCCATTTTTCGTTTTCTCCCAGATGATCAACTACAAGTATGTCGCTATAGCCCTGTTCATTGAGTTCGCCAAGCAACATACTGCCAATAAAGCCTGCGCCTCCGGTTACAATAATCATCTTTTTCGGTCCCGAATTACTGATAATTTTCTTGACAAAACAATCGCGATAGCTTAACGCTGAAACCATTCTGCTGCGCAATGCAGCGGATTATAATTGACGAATCAGTCGATGGATACCAGAGACTGACCATTAGGGACAATTGGTTTATTAATGAACAGGCGGTTTATGAAAAGGGACAAATTGCAGTCTGACTGTAGTCACTCAAGTCCCTGCCGTGTAGCGCATGGCAGGCCCTGTAGCGAATCATCTCGCGAATCATGCAATACTGCATCCGGGAAAATCAGCTTTCCTGGCGAATTTCGTTCAGTATTTCTTCTTTTGACGTCCACTCTTTCCAGCTCTCCTCTTCAGCTACTCCTTCTCCTGGTTCTGCTACCGCTACTATAAAGTTTGGCGGTTTATTTTCAGGCAGCATGTAACAGCCTCAGGCTGTGTCTTATTTAATCTTATCTTCTTTCTCAACCAGGACAGTATATGGATACTTCACGGAAAATTAAAATCTTCGATACAACCTTGCGCGATGGGCAGCAGTGCCCTGGCGCAGGAATGAGCTTTGCTGAAAATATACGCTATGCCGAACTTAGTTGTGAGGTGGGAGTGGATGTGCTGGAAGCTGGTTTCCCATCGGCCAGCAAGCTTGATTTCGAGATTGTTGCGACGATTGCCCGTGACATTTCTCCGCGGGATAATGCGCCCATAATTGCCGGATTGTGTCAGCTGCGTGAAGAACAGGTCATCAAAACAATTGAGTCTCTGCTTCCTGCTGTTCCGCAGAAGAAAGCAAGGCTTCATACTTATGTTCCTGTGTCCCCGGATTTGCTGAAAGCTTCGCTTGGCAGCAAGGCTGGTGACAAAAAAGGAATTGTTCGCGACTTGTTTAATTTCGTGAAGATGGCGGTGGCGGAAGGTCTGGAAGTCGAGTTCAGCCCTGAAGGTTATTCCAGGCAGGGTGACAATTTTTCTTTTACCACAGACTTGATTCGTGCGGCAGTTGAAGCTGGGGCCGGTGTCATAAATTGCCCGGATACCATTGGCGGTGGTTGTCGTTTCGAGGGAGAAGATTATTTCGTCAATCGTATGAAGCAACATGCTGCAATAATCGACAAGGAGTTCCCCGGCAATAATGTCACCTGGTCAACACATTGTCATAATGATTTTGGTTTGGCGCTTGATAATTCATTGGAAGCTGTTTTTTATGGGCCAGCTCGGCAGATCGAGGGATGTTTTGGCGGTGTAGGTGAGAGAGCCGGAAATGTTGCCCTTGAGCAGTGTGTGATGGTCATTGCTCATTTCTCCAGGTGTCTGAATGCCGAGGAACCGCTTTTCACCGGAGTCAAGAGTAGTGCGATGTATCGAATATTGCAGTTCATCAGTGCCAACATGCTTCCGACGCAGCCGCACTCTCCGATAGGAGGTGATAACGCGATGCGTCATTCGTCCGGTGGTCATACCAATGCGATTTTGAAGAACCCCCGTGTTTACCAGCCATTTGATCCGGCTGAAGTTGGTCGTGAGATTGTGATGGTATTTGGTCCGCTCAGTGGTGGGAATCACGCCAAGTCGATTATTGAAAAGAATGGTTATCGCTGTACCGATGTCGAAAAAGCTGAATTGGCTCAATTCATCAAGACTTATTATGCCGAACGACGAAAGGGTATTACTGATAAAGAGTTGATGAAAGCATATTTTGACTATCGCAAGCCGATTGATATTAGCAGTGTAGATTACGCCAAGAGTGCAAATCGTTCGGAGGTCACACTAACAGGAAGGTTTTTCGACCAGGCGGGTGAGATTCACGGCTCGAACGAAGGGCGCGATTCAGCTCTTGTCGCGTTGAAGAAGATGATCGACGAGAAGTTTCCGGGGCTCGCACTGACTAGTCATAAGAGCCGTTCCGTTGGAGAAAGTGTTCATGCTCTTAGTCTCTCGACCATTGAGGTTGAACATCAGGGGGTCGTGTTTCGCGGGACAGGTGAGGACAGTGATATCGAGTTGTCAGCAATAAGGGCACTTATCGACGCGACCAATCGCGCATATGTCGATTCGAAATTCAAGACCAAAACAAGAGTTCAGGATGTATTGTAAGGGGATAAGATGGGAAGAAGTATAATTGACAAGATATGGGATGACCACGTTGTTATCTCGCGAGAAGGGCATCCGGCTATCTTTGCTATAGATTTGATGTTGATGCATGAAGTGACTTCCGCCCAGGCATTTTTGATGCTTGAGGAGCGAGGGCTGGAGATTGCCGATCGCGGGCGTCTTGCTGCAACATTGGATCACAGTATTCCGACAAGGAAAAATCGCTTGGAAATATTTGATCCAAGCGCACGGGAGCAAGTTGCGACACTGAGGCGTAATGCGTTAAGTCATAAGGTGCCGATATTTGATTTTGATAGCGGTTACCAGGGCGTTGTTCACGTCATCGGACCCGAACTTGGGCTGACCCAGCCGGGGATGACAATTGTTTGTGGAGATTCTCATACTTCGACCCATGGTGCATTCGGGGCGATGGCCTTTGGTGTAGGCACGTCGGAAGTTGGTCATGTCCTTGCTTCGGGATGTATCTTGCAGCGGAAGCCAAGGACAATGAAGGTTGAGTTCAAGGGACATTTCGCTTCCGGCGTCTATGCCAAGGATGCCATCCTCAAGTTGATTGCTGAAATTGGCATCGGTGGTGCCAATGGCCATATCGTCGAATATACGGGCGATGCGATTCGTCGAATGTCGATGGAAGAGCGGATGACAGTCTGTAACATGAGTATAGAATGTGGTGCTCGGGCTGGAATTATCTCTCCCGATGAAACTACTTACGCCTATATCCGCGGTCGGCGTTATGCGCCGCTTGATGAGAAGTGGGGAGAGGCCCTTTGTCATTGGAGTTCTTATGTCAGTGACCCGGACGCGACCTACGATAAAACAATCGTTATTGATGTGGCAAAACTTGAACCGATGGTTACCTGGGGGACAAATCCGGAGCAGGCAATTGGTATTAACGAGCGAGTGCCGACAGTCAGTTCTTTACCAGTAACGCATCAACAGGTTGCTCGAAAGGCACTCGATTATACGCGGTTGACCGAAGGCGCGAATATTGCCGGGACGCCAGTGCAGTGGGCTTTTGTCGGGTCGTGCACCAACGGCAGGATCGAGGATTTGCGTATTGTTGCCGAAGTGCTGCGCGGACGTCATGTTTCTCCAGATGTCACTTTTTATATTGTTCCAGGCTCCGAGGCTGTGCGGGCTCAGGCAATTGAAGAAGGCCTGGAAAGTGTGTTTGTTGAAGCCGGAGCGGATTTTCGTATGCCCGGATGTTCAATGTGCCTTGGTATGAACGATGACAAGGTCCCAGCGGGACAAAGATGCATAAGCTCTTCGAACCGAAATTTTGTCGGTCGCCAGGGTGAAGGGAGCTTCACTCATCTCGCTTCACCAGCTACAGTGGCGGCCAGTGCCATTTGCGGAGTGATTACTCCGGTAACGAAATTGCAGGAGTGCGAATAATGGAAAAGTTTGTTTCAGTTACAGCGCCTGCCGCTGCAGTTAATCTCAAGGATATTGATACGGACCTGATCATACCGGCAGAGTTCCTCACCAGCACTTCACGAGATGGTTATGGGCAGAATCTCTTCTCTCGTTTGCGTCAGGGGGATGAGAACTTTTTTCTCAATCGCGAGGATTGTCGCAACGTACAGATACTTGTTACGGACAGTAATTTTGGTTGCGGATCATCTCGTGAGCACGCAGTTTGGGCAATTCAGGGAGCGGGGCTAAAAGTGGTGATTTCGAAATCGTTTGCCGATATATTTTTTTCAAATTCAGCCAAAAATGGACTTTTGCTGGTGACTCTGCCTGATGACGTGGTCGACAAGTTATTGCAGGATTTGGCGACAGTGCCGGCGGTCATGACAGTGGACCTGGAAGCTGAAGAAGTGACGCTGCCCGATGGTAGCAAGGTAAAATTTAGTTACGATCCTTTTCGCCGGCATTGCCTGCTAAACGGCCATGATGACATCGACTACATCCTTGCCAGCCAGGCTGAGGTAGACAGTTATCGGCAGAACCGCGAGGGAGTTCGTTATTACTCAACGCTTCAGGCTAATCACCAGAAGCTATTCACTGAAGGGAATCACTGAGATGCACAAGAAAATTGCTGTGTTGCCCGGAGACGGGATTGGTCCTGAAGTAATGGCTGAGGCGCTACGTGTACTTCAGGCTGTGGCTCATGAGTTTGGCCATTACTTTGAATTTGCCCAGGGTCTTGTTGGCGGGGCTGCCTATGATGCGACAGGAGAACATTTTCCGGCGGTTACGGTCGAACTTTGTCGGTCGTCGGATGCAATTCTGTTTGGTTCTGTTGGTGGCCCGGTGGCAGAGGCGTCACAAGACAAATGGAGAAATTGCGAGGCGAATTCTGTTCTGGCTTTACGCAAGACATTTTCGTTTAATGCCAACATTCGTCCAGTCCGTGTTTACGAGTCACTGCGCGAGATGTGTCCCTTGCGTAGTGAAGTAATCGGAGATGGTATAGATATTGTCTTTGTCCGTGAACTTATCGGCGATATTTATTTTGGTGAACACAAGAGATTTGTCGAAAACGGTCTGCGTTGCGCGACTGATGTTGCCGAGTATAACGAAGAACAGGTTGCCAGTGTTGCTCGTCAGGCTTTTGCCCTGGCGCAAGTGCGCAGAAAAAAAGTCACTTCAGTTGATAAGGCAAACGTCTTGTCTACTTCAAAGCTTTGGCGCGAAGTTGTGACCGAAGTCGCAGCGGAATTTCCGGAGATCGAACTTGAGCATATGCTTGTCGATAATTGCGCGATGCAGATCATCAAAAAGCCGACACAGTTTGACGTGATTGTTACGGCCAATCTTTTTGGCGACATCCTTTCCGACGCTGCGGCGATTCTTCCTGGTTCTTTGGGGCTTTTACCATCAGCCGGCCTTAATGCTGAAGGATTTGGTTATTACGAGCCGTCAGGTGGCTCTGCTCCGGATATTATGGGGCAGGGGATTGCCAATCCAATCGCCCAGATTCTTTCCGCGGCAATGATGCTTAAAACTTCTTTTGGTCTGGTTCGTGAAGCGATGGCGATTGAACAGGCCGTTGAGAAGACTTTGGTCGATGGTTTTCGCACAGCTGACATTTACAATGATAATGGCCGAAAGGTGACGACGAGAGAAATGGCCGATGCGGTGATTGCCCGATTACGGGCGTAAGCTCGCCATTGAGGCGTGTAACCGGGAAGTTTCATAAAGAGCCTGGAAGGCTCTTCCACTATGTCTGAACTGTTTCGGTAGAGTGGACGCGCCATCCTGGCGCGTAATCAGGCGTCTCATCCTCACAGTAAAGTATTGCAGATTTTGCTATCGCAAGTATCTGATATTCCAAGATGAATTTCATCAAGCAAAAGTCTTTTTAATAGAAGAAGTCAATTAGTCAGTATTTTCTGCAATAACAGCATAACGTTATCAGTGTTGCCTCCCTGGATTGGGTGCAACTTTTGTTCTTTATCAGGTTATTCAAGCGGTAGAGGTTGGGGACCGTACACGACCCGTGGAAATTCGGGCCGTGTGCGTTTTTTAATTTTTTTATGAGGTTTTATTATGAAATTTTTTGATGTTAACAAAATGACCCGTGAACAACGTCGTTTCTGGCGTTATTCTTGGAGAACTTGTCAAGCCACATTACTTGCCGTGGTTTGTTTATTTATTTCCTCACTGCACCTAATAGGGAGCGCAGTTGAGGGGACTCATCGCTTCGGTAGATTTACCGAACTAGTTACGGCAGGAGAATGGTTTCTTGCCATCATCATGTTCGTGTTCTTTTTTGCTCTGGGTATGTTCATGTTTTGTGAATCCTGGAGTCAGGCTGATTCACTTCGCCGGCGTAATTATTGTTATTACGCCAACGAGGACGATGAGCAGTCGGAAGTTGTTCAAAAGAAAGCAGTTTAATCAAAGAACCTCGAAAATGTCCCTGTGGCATTTTCGAGAAATTGGTTTTCTTTAAGGTTTTTACGCACACCCTTCTTTACTTCATCAGCACCGACATCAGCACCCCGGCGGCAATGGCTGAACCGATAACGCCAGCGACGTTTGGTGCCATGGCATGCATCAGCAGGAAGTTATTGGGGTCGTATTTCTGGCCAACTACCTGAGCAACTCGCGCAGAGTCGGGCACCGCGGAAACACCGGCAGCCCCGATAAGCGGGTTGATTTTTTCTTTAAGAAAGAGATTCATGAACTTGGCAAAAAGAATGCCGCCTGCTGTCGCTATAGCAAAACTCAGTGCGCCCAAGCCAAATATCAACATCGACTGAGGGCGGAGAAAAGTTTGTGCCTGAGTACTGGCCCCAACCGAAACACCGAGAAGAATTGTTACAGTGTCGATCATTGAGGTGCGCGCTGTATTGGCCAAACGTTCGGTTACGCCGCTTTCTTTGAGCAGGTTGCCAAAGAAGAGCATGCCAATCAGGATAATTGCTCCGGGAGCGATGAGTGAGCAGATGAGGAAAGCAGCAATCGGAAAGACGACTTTTTCGCGGTGCGTCACCGAGCGCGGAGCTTTCATGCGGATACGCGCTTCGTCATCACTGACCAGTAGCTTCATGATTGGTGGTTGGATTACAGGCACAAGAGCCATATAAGAGTAAGCGGCAATCGCAATTGCTCCGACGAGTTCCGGCGCCAGTTTGGCGGAAAGAAAAATTGCCGTCGGGCCATCCGCTCCGCCGATGATACCAATTGCTGCGGCCTGCTGCGGTGTGAAGCCGAGATAGAGGGCTCCAATCAGCGTGAGAAAGATGCCCACTTGGGCCGCAGCGCCAAGCAGAATCAGTTTGGGGTTTGAGAGCATTGTTGAGAAGTCTGTCATCGCCCCGATACCGAGAAAAATCAGCGGCGGAAAAATTCCCTGAGTTACACCAAAATAGATGTAACTCAGCACACTGCCCTGATCGTAAACGCCGACCGAGATTGTCGGTGGGGCGGGGATGTTGCCGATGATGATGCCAAAGCCGATAGGAACAAGCAGAAGCGGTTCGTAGTCCTTGATGATCGCCAGAGCGAGAAATATCAGTCCGACGACAATCATCACCAGATTACCCCAGGTCATCAGTGTAAAGCCGGTGGAATTGAGAAAATTTTCAAACATTTGTTTCCAGTCCTGTGTTTGACCGTTTTACTGCATTAGTGAAGTGGGCGGGGAAATCAGCCCAGTTCAACTAGAGATTGTCCCTGAGAAACATTGTCGCCAACCGCAACATGTAGTTTTGTTACTGTGCCATCACTGTTGGTTTTGATTTCGTTCTCCATCTTCATCGCTTCAAGTGTCAGAAGCGAGGTGCCTGCCTTGACGCTGTCGCCGACTTTGACGTGCAGTTTGAGTATTTTTCCGGGAATAGGGGCAGCAATCTCGTTATCGCCACTTGAGGATGCAGAGGCGACTACTGGTGCTTTCATTTGTGGGGTGACCGAAACTGTCGGCGCTTTGGATTGTGACGGTGTGAATTTTTCCTTGATGGCGGCAATGCCAATAGTCAGTTGCTTGCCATTGACAAGAACCGAAGCCGAAGTGGAGCCTACTGCCTTTACCTCTATGCTATAGAGTTTGTCGCCGATTGTAATATCGTAAGTCCTCATTCTATCTCCTTGTAGCGAGTGATTGCATGATACCTGCCGAGCTCCAGTTGTTTGCTCGTTGGCTGCGATCGATAGTGATTTTTTGGTTATCTGTAACGGGGCCACCTTCAAGTTCGAGGTGCAGGGCGATGGCGATAGCAGCGGCCTGAAGTTCGTCATCAGGCAAAGAAACTGCGGCAGGAACCTTGTTGCTGCCGGCCGTTTTGCTGTCTGGTTTCTTTTCTCGAGTCGATGTTTTTACCCCCAGCAACCGTGGAAGAAGGGCGATAAAGGCACTGGTGAAGGCCAGACCGAGAAAAACAATCAACATGCCAATGAAGGTAATTTCATAACCATTACCGTCAATGATGTTTTGATAGGAAAAATTCATACTCATAGTCGATTTCGCTCAATTCGGGATTGTCGGTCTTCAGTGTCTGCTGGATTACCAGAAAGTCTAGTATTACAGCGGGATATTGCCATGCTTTTTCGGCGGATTTTTATCCTGTTTATGCTCCAGCATTGTCAAAGCTTTGATAATGCGGAAACGCGTTTTGGCTGGAGCAATTATATCGTCGATATAACCTCGTTGAGCGGCAACGTAGGGGTTGGCAAAGTTATCGGAGTATTCCTTTTCTTTTTCTTTGAGAAAGGCTTCCGGGTCGTCCTGTTTTTTTGTTTCGCGGGCATAAAGAATTTCCGCAGCGCCCTGTGGCCCCATAACAGCGATTTCCGCGCTCGGCCAAGCGTAGTTTATATCACCGCGCAAGTGCTTGGAGCTCATTACACAATAAGCGCCACCATAAGCCTTGCGGGTTACGACAGTGACCTTGGGAACAGTCGCTTCAGCGTAGGCATAAAGCATTTTGGCGCCGTTACGGATAATTCCACCGTATTCCTGAACTGTGCCAGGAAGGAATCCGGGAACATCAACAAAAGTAACAACGGGGATGTTAAAAGCATCGCAGAAACGGACAAAGCGTGCGCCCTTGATTGACGAGTCGTTGTCGAGAACGCCGGCAAGATGCATTGGTTGGTTGGCAACAATGCCACAGGACATGCCACCGTAGCGGCCAAAGCCGACAACAAGATTAGGTGCATAGTTTGGCTGGATTTCCAGGAATTCAGCATCATCAACTGTGTTGAAAATAACTTCCTTGATGTTGTAGGCCTGATGATGATTGTCCGGAATCAGGGTTTCAAGCATATCGACCATGCGGTCCGCCGGGTCGGCCGTTTCGCGGCGAGGGGGCAGTTCAAGGTTGTTTTGCGGCATGAAGGAGAGCAGATCGCGAAGATATTGAATCGCCTGTTGTTCGTTTTCCGCAGCAAGGTGAGCTACTCCACTGCGCATTGTGTGAACATCGGCGCCGCCCAATGTTTCAACATCAACATCTTCGTGGGTTACGGTTTTCACAACTTTTGGTCCGGTAAGAAACATGTAGCTACCGCCGCGCACCATGACTGTGAAGTCTGTCAGGGCAGGGGAATATACGGCGCCACCAGCGCATGGCCCAAAAATACCCGATAGCTGTGGCACGACACCGGAAGATGTGACATTGCGTAGGAAAATATCGGTATAACCGGCCAGACTTTCAATCCCTTCCTGAATTCGTGCACCGCCGGAGTCGTTGAGGCCAACAACCGGGGCGCCGTTCTTGACTGCCATATCCATAATTTTGCAGATTTTCTCGGCAAAAGTTTCCGATAGCGAACCGCCGAATACCGTGAAGTCCTGGGAAAAGACGTAGACCAGCCTACCGTTTACTGTCCCATATCCGGTGACAACTCCGTCACCGAGGTATTCTTCTCCGGCCATGTCGAAGTGGGTGCAGCGATGAGTTTTGAACATGTCAAACTCTTCAAAGCTGCCTTCGTCGAGCAGCAAGCTGATTCTTTCGCGGGCAGTCAGTCTGCCCTTGGAGTGTTGTTTTTCGATGCGCTTGATTCCGCCGCCTTCCTGGGCTTTCATTCGCATTTCGAGCAGGTGCTGTGACTTGTTGTTGCTCATGTTCCTCCGCTGTCCTTAGTAATTGATCCCTTAGTAATTGATATCAGTGATTCTCTGATGTGCAGAGCTCCGTCAGAACTCCGTGTGTAGACTTTGGGTGCAGAAAAGCGACAAGTTTATTGTTCGCTCCGGCAAATGGTGTTTCGTGGATCAGGCGGGTGCCAGAATCTTTGGCTTGTTGGAGCTGCTTTTCGATGTTGTCGGTGGCGTAAGCGATGTGGTGAACGCCTTCACCGTTCTTTTCGATAAATTTGGCTATTGGGCTTTCCGGGGATGTCGGTTCGAGAAGTTCGAGGTGAACTTCGCCAAGGGCAAAAAAAGCAGTGCGAACTTGTTGTGACTCAACCGCTTCAATCTTCTCGCAATGAAGACCAAGTGTCTTTTCGTAAAATGCAATACCCTCTTCCAGTGAGCGAACGGCGATGCCAATATGATCTATTCTGGTCAACATTGTATTTCTCCAAGGGTGATTCGCACCCGGGCAACTAATTCCCGCACTGTCTGCGTGGCGGTTTGTTGGCCGGAGCTTATTCTTTTTTCGGCATTGATAATAGAGTCAGATAGTCCGGGGGAAGAGAAAATTTCATGCCGGACGGCTTCAAAGAGCAAATCATCAAACCAGTCAAGTTCCTGCTGATGCCTGCGACTGGAGAGGCGACCATCAGAGGAGGCCGCCAGGAAAAATTTATCTATCAGTTCCCAGACCTCGGCGACTCCTGCACCAGTCAGAGCAGAACAAGGCAGGGCGACCGGCTGCCAGCCCAGGGTGGCTGGTTCGAGAAATCTGAGGATTGAGGAAAATTCCACAGCTGCTCGTTTTGCGCGAATAGTGTTGTCGCCATCGGCCTTGTTGATAACAATTGCATCGGCGAGTTCGATAACACCCTTCTTGATTGACTGCAGTTCGTCTCCCGCTCCGGTGATGCTGAGCAGCAGGAAGAAATCGACCATTGATCTGACGCTGGCTTCACTTTGTCCGACACCTACTGTCTCAACAAGGATCACGTTATACCCTGCAGCTTCGCAGACGATGATTGACTCTCGTGTCTTGCGGGAGACTCCACCTAAGGCTCCGGACGAGGGTGAGGGACGAATAAAACTCCGCTTGTCGCGTGCCAGTTTTTCCATTCGCGTCTTGTCACCAAGAATGCTGCCTTTGTGAATGGTGCTGCTGGGGTCAATTGCCAGGACTGCTACCATGTTTCCTCGCTGGACCAGGTAGCAGCCGAGTGCTTCGATGAAGGTGCTTTTTCCGGCACCGGGAACGCCTGTCAGCCCGACCCGGATTGAGGGGGGAAGTCGATTGCTGCGAATATGGGCGAGTAGCCTCTCCAGCAAGACGCCAGCCATTTGCTGATGATGTTCAGCGTTACTTTCAATGAGTGTCAGTGCTCGAGCGAGGATTGACCGGTCGCCGGAGATCACGCCGGCAAAGTAGTCGTCCATTGTAAGCTCAACCCGGTTATTCATTGATTGGTTAGTCATTTACTCAACCGTGTAACCGGCGAGTGAGTTCTTCGAGAATTGACTTTGCCGCGACCGGTATTACTGTGCCTGGTCCGAAAATCGCTACTGCGCCATTCTGCCGGAGAAATTCATAGTCCTGCGCTGGAATCACCCCACCGGTGACTACGGCAATATCGCCGCGCCCGCGTGCTTCCAGTGCCTGGCGAAGTTGTGGTAGCAAAGTCTTGTGTCCACCGGCCAAGCTGCTCATGCCAATGACATGCACATCGTTTTCCACCGCCTGATCAGCGGTCTCTTCCGGAGTCTGGAACAAAGGACCGATATCAACATCAAATCCGAGGTCAGCAAAGGCTGTGGAAATGACTTTGGCCCCACGGTCGTGTCCGTCCTGGCCGAGTTTGGCGACAAGTATTCGCGGGCGTCTTCCTTCACGCACGGCAAATTCATCGGTCATTTTGCGAACATCATTTATCACATCGCGGTCCTGATATGAGGAGCTGTAGACACCTGAAACTGACTTGATTTCTGCGCTGTGGCGACCGTACACGTTTTCCAGTGCCAAGGAAATCTCACCTAGGGTAGCACGTGCTCTTGCAGCTTCTATTGCCAGCGCTAGGAGGTTGCCTTTGCCGGACTCTGCCGCTTGTGTAATTGCAGCAAGAGTTTCGCTAACGCGATTGTTGTCACGGCTTGATTTCAGTTGTTGGAGGCGAGCCAGCTGAGATTCACGGACAGCGGTGTTGTCGACTTCAAGAATATCCATGGCCTCTTCGCGTTCGAGTCTATATTTGTTGACGCCGACGATGGTTTCAGCACCCGAGTCAATCATCGCCTGGCGTCGGGCTGCAGCTTCCTCGATACGCAGTTTGGGCAGTCCTTGCTCAATCGCTTTGGCCATGCCGCCAAGCGCCTCGACTTCCTGGATATGTTCCCAGCCGCGAGCCAGCAAATCTTCTGTGAGTTTTTCGACGTAGTATGAACCGCCCCAAGGATCGACGACATTGCAGGTACCGGTTTCGTGTTGAAGAAAGAGTTGTGTGTTCCGAGCGATGCGAGCTGAAAAATCTGTCGGCAGGGCAATCGCCTCGTCAAGTGAGTTGGTGTGTAGCGATTGTGTGTGGCCAAGTGCTGCGCCCATTGCTTCGATGCAAGTACGGGCGACGTTGTTGAACGGGTCTTGCTCGGTCAGGCTCCATCCCGAGGTCTGGGAGTGGGTGCGAAGCGCCATCGATTTAGGGCTTTTGGGGTCAAACTGCTTGATCAGCTTTGCCCAGATGACTCTTGCGGCGCGCATCTTTGCGACTTCCATGAAAAAGTTCATGCCAACCGCCCAGAAAAAAGACAGGCGCGGAGCAAAAGCATCAATATCAATCCCCGCTTTAAGACCTGTGCGGACGTAGTCGAGTCCATCTGCCAGGGTGTAAGCCATTTCAAGATCGGCGGTCGCTCCGGCTTCCTGCATGTGGTAGCCGGAAATGCTGATGCTGTTGAACTTCGGCATGTGCTCCGAAGTATAGCGAAAGATGTCGGCAATAATTCGCATTGAAGGTGCTGGCGGGTAGATATAGGTGTTTCGCACCATATATTCCTTGAGTATGTCGTTTTGAATTGTTCCGGAAAGAAGTTCCGGAGCAACTCCCTGTTCCTCGGCTGCGACAATGTAAAACGCCAGAACCGGCAGGACAGCACCATTCATTGTCATTGAAACTGACATTTTATCGAGCGGAATTCCGTCGAAAAGAATTTTCATGTCGAGGATGGAGTCAATCGCTACACCGGCTTTTCCGACATCGCCGACGACCCGTTCGTGATCAGAGTCGTAGCCGCGATGCGTTGCCAGGTCAAAAGCAACGGATAGTCCTTTTTGGCCTGCGGCGAGATTGCGGCGATAAAAGGCGTTGCTCTCTTCGGCAGTTGAAAAGCCGGCATACTGGCGGACTGTCCAGGGGCGAGTTACATACATGGTGCTGTACGGTCCGCGCAGGAAGGGAGGAATGCCGCTCAGGTAATCAAGATGCTGACACTCGTCAAGGTCTGATGATGTATATAGCGGCTTGATGTTTATTTGCTCCAGGGCAAGATGGGCACATTCTTGCGGGTTGAATCCGGTTTCTTCACTGAAGGATCGCAGCCAGTTGGATTCTGTTTCGGCAGCGTTCGGCAAGTTGTCAAAAGCTATGTTGTTGAATTCGGGGATACTGGACATGTAGCACCTTAGATAAGTTATTGCTTACCGCACCGTGAGGCGGGCGAGTATGGCCGAGACTGTCTGGAAGTTATTGGCTCGAAGATGAATAAATTCGTCGACGCCAGCCTGACGAAATGCCTCTATGGATTCTTCTGGATAACCGGCAAGGACTATTGTTGCCGATGGCTCCTTTTCTTTAAGTCGCCGCGCGTAATCGGTGACCCACAAAGGGTAGTCTTCGTCAGTTGAGCAGAGAACAAAAAGCCTGAGGCCGCTGGCGAGTGATTCGGCTAGCGCTTCGTCCGAACTGTCCATTCCCTTGACGTAGCGGCAACGGATACCG
This sequence comes from bacterium, assembly GCA_028689495.1. Lineage (GTDB taxonomy): Bacteria > Bdellovibrionota_C > UBA2361 > SZUA-149 > JAQTWB01 > JAQTWB01. The sequence goes on from JAQTWB010000009.1 coordinate 17,786, forward strand.
GAGGGTGCGAGGAAACTTTCAGAAAAATCGCTTCGTGCCTTGTGCTGGCGGAGCGGACCCATGGTAACAAGCATCGCTTCAAGTTTTTCGCCATGTTCTCGCTCGTAGCTCCAGGCTTGACTGCGCAGACCTTCATAGTCTGCGGATGCTCGGTATGGAGTGATAGCTGGACATGATTCACTGACATTCTTTGCATCGGTAGTCTCTTTTTCGGTAAATTCTGCTCCGCGCATGAGCGCAGTTGAAATTTCCGAGATAGTAGCCCCGGCAGCTGCAGCCTCGACAGCATCGCTGAAGTCAGCAGTTGATTCCAGTTTTTCCAGTGCCGCATGGGCACTCGCAGATTCTCTTTTATCGAGAAACGATTGGAGATTGTTTTTAAGTGTCTCAATTTCCTCGGCAGGGATTTTTGAGTTTTGTGAATTAAAAGGCATTTCGTCGAGATTGACATAGAGTGAAGAGCCGACAATTACATCTTTTCTGGTCTCGACTTTATCGCGGCGGAATTGACGCCTTTCTTTGATCTGTTGGCTGAGTTGTCCGCTTTTCAGGAAGACCTCGAAGCCACCGGTTTTTTCGATTTGCTGAAGATAATTATATGCAGCCTCCTCCAGTTCGCGGGTGAACGACTCGACGAAATATGAACCTCCGGCAGGGTCGATCACCGAAGCGACGTGTGATTCTTCACTGAGGATAATTTGAATGTTTCGTGCGATGCGACGAGAGAAATCACCAGGCAGTTCGAACGTATCATTGTATTCTGTCAGTTCCAGCAGGTCAGCTCCGGCGCAGGCCGCGGCGAAGCCTTCGACTGTCGTGCGCAGCATGTTGACGTGCGGGTCAAGAGCAGTTTTGTTGCGGTGGAGTGATGACGTGTGAAGAGTCATTTTCTCGGCACTCAATCCAGCACCAGGGGCGGGAAAGCATGATCGGGCAATTTTGGCCCAGAGGCTACGGGCAGCGCGAAATTTACTGATTTCCTTGAAAAATTCCGTGCCGACTGAAAAACGGAACACCAGTTTTTCAGCGACCATGGCGAGCGGAAGGCCTCGAGCTTCACAGGCGCGCATAATTTCCAGCGCCATACTCATCGACACTGCCAGCTCGTCGACCATCGAACCGCCAGCTTCGGCAATATACCGACTGTCAATGGCGATGCAGGGGAACGAAAGTTTTGTTGCATCCGCCCATTTCAGGAAGCAGACAAGGCTCCGGTAAATTTCTTCCAGTTTCCAGGGTATTTCACCGCTACTGGCGAGAGTGCTATAGGGATTAATTGTGAAGGATGAGAGGTTTTTGAATTCATTTTTTGCCGCCGCTGCGAACAGGGCTGCGGCCGCTGCGCCACAGGCGCCTGCTTCGATATGCAGGTGAACTTTTTCATTCCATAAACCGGAAAACGCAACTTCCGCATCTTCTACCGTTGAGATGGAAGTGCCATCAACTCCAGTCCCTTTGTCCTGGACGGCAACAAAACCGAGCTTCCCAGCGTCATCGAGTACAAGTTTGACTGCCGAAAGTCCGCGGTGCAGGTCATTTCTAGCAGCTTTGTTAAATTGTTTGGCTGTCGGCAGGTGAGGGGTTTCGCAAATTTGCCAGGGGGAGCGTGAGTAGCCAGAGCTTGCCGTGTGTCTGGAGTAAGGGTAGGTCCCGGGGAACTGGCTAAGAGCTTCGGAGTCTGGAGAGTTATCTCGTGTATAGAGCGGCTGGATATCTATCCCCTCTACTGTTTTAGTGACAAGTCGTTTTTCGAATGAGCCGCCGGCCAACTGAGTGATCGCCAGTTCCTTCCACTGTGCGAGCGTCGGACTGGGGAATTCTTCCAGGGTGAGTCGGTCGTGTGAGCTGCTGGTTTTTTGAACAGTGTTACTCATCGTCTATCTTCCTATTAGGCTATAGTTTGCTCAGGCGCGCATACTGCCGTTTTTTGCCAGGCGATTGTGAAATTCAAAGGCCCGTTCCAGCACGTGAGGTGTGTGTTTTGATGGGGCGTTTTCAAGCCCGTAGTCGAGATATTCGCGCAGCAGCCCACGATAATCCGGGTGTGCGCATTTCTCGATGATTAATCGTGCCTTTTTTACCGGGCTTAGCCCACGCAGGTCGGCAAGGCCTTGCTCCGTGACGACGACTTGGACGGAGTGTTCATTTTGATCGACATGGGTAACCATCGGCACAACTGCCGAAATATTGCCATTCTTGGCGGTGGACGGCGTCATGAAGATTGAAATGTAGGCGTTACGGCAGAAGTCTCCACTGCCGCCAATGCCATTGAGCATTTTGCTTCCCAGCACGTGGGTGGAGTTGACATTGCCAAACAGGTCTATTTCAACAGCCGTATTCATTGAAATAATACCAACCCGGCGAATTACTTCGGGGTGGTTTGACATTTCCTGTTGGCGCAGGACAAAGCGGTCCTTGTGCAGGTTGATTTCACGCTGGAAACGTTCCTGGGCTTTCGGGGAAAGTGTCAGTGCGCAGGTTGAAGCACAATCCAGGCGGTCGGCATCGATTAGCTGGAAGATCGAGTCTTGCACTACCTCGGTGTACATCATGATTGGATCGATTCCCGGTGTGCTTGCCAAACGGCAGAGAACTGCATTCGCCACGTTCCCGACGCCGGACTGGAAGGGTAGGTTTTTCGGCAACCGCCCCATTCTTTCTTCATGTTTAAGGAAGTCGATAATATGGCCGGCAATGGCATCACTTTCAGCGTCGGGGGCACGAAATTCGGCGTTTGAGTCAGGAAGGTTGGTCTTGACTATGCCGACAATTTTTTTTGGGTCGACCTGAACATAAGGAACGCCGATGCGGTCACTTGGGTGATAAATCGGGATTGCCGCCCGGTGGGGAGGTGGCGCTGGAAGATAAACATCGTGCAGGCCTTTCATCTCTTCAAGGAAATGTTCGTTCAGTTCTATCAAGACCCGATCGGCTTGTTTGATATACGTGGCGCTCATGCCACCAGCCATTGAAAGATAGATTTTCCCATCGGTGGTTACGTCAATGGCTTCGACAATTGCGGTAGTGCACTGGTCAATAAACCCGTAGCGGATAAATTGGGCAACGTGGGAAAGGTGGAGGTCGACAAATTCGACTTCACCACTGTTAATCGCGTTTCTCAGATCCTTGTTGGACTGATAGGGAATGCGCTTGCTCAGCGCATGGGCGCGGACAAGTTCTCCATCAAGCTCGTCCCCGGCACTGGCTCCGGTCCAGAGTTGTATGCGAAATTCTTCTCCGGCGGCGTGGATCTCTCTCGCTCGGGCAGCCAGTGCAATAGGGATAGCCTTCGGGTAGCCGGCGGGGGTAAAGCCGCTGGTGCCAACAGTTTCTCCGTTGCGGATTAGAGAGGCCGCTTCTTCGGCAGTCATCGACTTGTGGGAAATAATAGGTGATGTTCTCATTGTCCTTATGTCTGTTTGGTTTTCTGTGTCTGTGTAAGTTCTAACTGAAGCCAGGTTCGCAGATGTGGGTTGAAAAGACCGTTGTCCGAGTCAATTTTATTGCCGTTGCAGAAGTAGCGTAGCCTGGCATTCTAAAAATAAAAATTATTGATTACTAACATGTTTAAGTGGCCGGGGTTGTCGAAGTGCCGCTTAGAAAGTTGCCGTATCTCCGGCAGGAGAGGGCGATTCCATCAGCACAGCTTATTTCAAGCTATGTTTAAGCCAGCGCCAATATACACTTTGTGGGGTGCGGAACAACGATTCGCAGCGGTAGTAGTGATACAAAATATTTATCAATAGGGACGCAGGAGACATTTTTGTGGCAGGGGTCCCTGCGGAACATCGGATTTGTGGCGACGATGCTCATTTCGCAACACTCTCATTTTATTTGAACCCCTCAAGCTCCGTGAAATTCAAGGTGGCGAAGAGGTCGTCCATTGTCTCCGAGCGGCGGATGAGCTTGTAGCTGCCATCGGTGCGGCGCAACAACTCGGCGTGACGAAGTTTGCCGTTATAGTTAAAGCCCATCGAATGGCCGTGAGCACCTGTGTCGTGGATGACGACAAGATCTCCGGCTTGGAGAAGGGGAAGATGGCGATCAACTGCAAATTTGTCATTATTTTCACAGAGAGAGCCTGTTACGTCATAGGTCTGGTCGGCAGGCAGATGCTCTTTTCCGGGCACGGAAATATGGTGATAGGCTCCATACATTCCCGGGCGCATCAGGTCGGCCATACAGGAATCGAGACCAACGTAGTTTTTGTAGATTTGTTTTTTGTGCAGGACACGGGAAACGAGGTAGCCGTAAGGGCCGGTAATGTAGCGGCCGCATTCCATAAATATTTTCAGTGGCGCCAGTCCTTCTGCGACAATCAGCTTGTCATACATTAAGCGGATGCCAGATGACAGAGCGTTTATGTCAATTGGACTTTGTTCAGGTCGATAGGGGATGCCGATGCCGCCGCCGAGGTTGACGAAGTCAAACTTGATGCCAAGCTCGGATGAGAGCTCGCCGACCAGGCGAAAGAGCATTTCCGCGGTTTCGATGAAATATTCGTAGTTGAGCTCATTACTGGCGACCATTGTGTGCAAGCCAAAGGTTTTTACGCCCTTTTTTTGTGCAGCTTGGTAGCCGGCGAAGAGTTGCTCTCGGGTGAAACCGTATTTTGCTTCTTCGGGAACGCCGATAATCGCGTTTCCTTCTTTCAGCGGGCCAGGGTTGTAGCGAAAAGAGATAGTCGTTGGTAGGTGGCCGCCAACCTGTTCCAGGTATTCGATATGCGAGATATCGTCGAGGTTAATGATAGCACCAAGTTCCAGCGCCTTTTTGTATTCATAGTCAGGAGTATTGTTTGAGGTGAACATAATCATTTCGCCCCGAGTACCCGAGCGTTCGGCAAGTAATAGCTCGGCAATTGAGCTGCAGTCAGCACCTGTTCCTTTCCCGGCAAGGAGCTTCATGATGTACGGGTTGGGCAGTGCTTTGACGGCGAAAAACTCGCGAAATCCTTCGTTCCAGGAAAACGCCGAGAGAAAACGGTCAAGGTTATCCAGCATGCTTTTTTCGTCGTAGACGTGGAACGGCGTTGGATACTTCTGTGTTACCATTTCAAGCTCTGCCGCAGTGAAAGGGAGGGACAGGTCCTTGGTGTTCGAATTCATCGTTGGATTGGTCATCGTCGCAAGCTGGATATCTCGGTTAACGGGTTTAAATGTTCGCCCTGTAACTTGCATGAAAGTCTCAACCAGAGCAAGTGCCGAACCCGCCATAGGCACCGCTGATTGCGGGGGGCTCTCCTACCGGACCTTCTTTTGCGGCTCCCAGGCCATCCATTCACTGTCTGCATCCCGGCGGTAGAAAATCTGGTATTCGCGGATACCGAGGAAATAAATTTTCAACTCTGTGGCTTTTTCTCCCGGCCATTCCGAGGTGTGGGGGGTGATATAAATTATCGATGGCTTCAGCACTTTAATCAATCGAGCGTTCTCTTCGGGGATAGATGTGACACATACGGCTTCAGCCGGTCCGATGTGTTGTACAGCGGCAAAAGACTCTTCCAGGGCATCGATTTTAACAGGTCCGTTCATTCGGTCCATCTTGTCAGGGATAAGGCACAATTCGGAAACCTGATCGGAGTTTTGAGCGAAAGCGTAATAGGCGAGCAGCATGGTCTGTTTCCTTTTTCTGGTTTTATTGATGTCGTTCAGCTTTTTTGCAGTTTCATTCGGTGGCGCGGCATCAGTTTGCTGGCGCTTTTCTGGGTTCCGACGCGAAATGGAGCATCGTTTGATTCTTTTTCCGGTCTTGTTGTGGCAACTTTATTATCCTTTGGTGGTTCTGCATGAGCCAGTGTAGTCTGACCCAGCGCAGGCCGACCCGGTGTAGTCCGTGCTGGTGCTGTCGGCGATGGAGCACGCAAGGCATCCGCCACTTTTGCTGTAGGGGAATCGGCCAGTTCTTTGATTGTGCGCCGCGGCACTTCCTGCATTTCCGGTTGGCAGGAATATGTTGTTCCATCGATTTTGTTCAACAGCAGAGCAAGATAGTCCTCGTCGCTTTCAGGCAGTTGCCAGGAGTCAACAAGCCGCGGGTCACCGTTTGCTTGCTCGTCCCACCAGAGGCCTACGCCGAATTTAAGCCAGGCCGGGCAATCTTCGAAGCGAAAACCCAGCGATTCAGCAAGTGCGAGGCGCTCGGGGTTGGTCAGCGGTTGAATCTTTTTGTTGATGTCCTGGCGGCTGAGTCCGTCACTGGCCAGGCCGCGCAATAGGGCCTGTGAAAGCAGGTTGCGGTAAAAAGTGCGACGCATAAAAAAGAAATAGTCGAGCACATGGCGCTTTGTCGGCAGCTCGCTGAGCTTGGAATGAAAAAGTACTGGTAACCCGTAGTGCTGATTAAAAGATAAAGCAGCAGCGCTTGAGACAAGCGAGTGCAGGTTGCTGCGGCGGCGCGGATTAATTGCTTCACTGGCGTGAAAGAGGAGAGAGATTTCATCCCCATGGCAAAGGGCAAAGACATAGCGGAATCCGGAGCGCATCAAATCGGCGGCAGTGGAGACATAGGCCTGGGCGAACTTTTCTCCTAGTGGGTATTCCGCATCGTCGTGTTCAATCCAGAGAGGCCCAAAGCGATGGGAATCAACTCGCAGCACGAGATACATTTCCGGCAACACGAGAAAGTCATTTGCTTTTTCGTATTGCTCGATGAAACGGGAATATTCTTCCAGAGTTTTTGGCTGATAATCGTTAAATTCGCTCATTCTACCGCTTCAGAAAATGGCTTTAACTTTGAGTTGAAAAAGTTAAAGAATTTTCACTTTTTCATGATTGACACGGCTTAATTTTTTGCATTGCCTGGACGCCTCGTGACCTTTTTGCTGCGCAGGCTCAATTCTTCTTCGACATCACTTAGCCTGACGCCTGATGCGGCCATGCGAACCAGGGTGAAATAAATTACATCCGCAGCTTCCCAGCAGACTTCTGCCGGATTCTCCGCCTCAGTCAGTTCAGATGCTTCTTCGCGCAGCTTTGCTCCGAGAAGCTGCAAGTCACCGAAAAGACGGGCGGTATACGAGCCTTCGGGGGCCAGGAGGCGGCGTTCGTTGACAAGCCTTTCCAGGGCGCCGAGATCGGCGTGGTTGCCGGCGATATCACCGAAGCAGCTTCTGGTGCTGAGGTGACAAAAGCCGGCACCGCTTTGTCTGACCGTAAAAAGCAGGGCATCGCGGTCGCAGTCAGCGCGGACTTTAAGCAACTCCTGCCGGTTTCCCGAAGTTGCCCCCTTGTGCCAGAGTCCGCCGCGGCTACGTGAATAGTAGACTCCTGTCCTTGAGTTAATCGCCTCTGCGATACTTTCCCTTGATGAATAGCACAGGCCGAGTGAAACTCCGTGCTCATCGGCGACAATGGTCGGAATCAGTCCATCGGCGCGGTCGCTTTTTAGCGGTGCAGCTACGGCCTGACCGAGGTCCATGCGGCCGCTGTAGAGGGCCATGCCGACCTGGGCATCGGCGCCAAGTGCATCGAGCTGGCAGATATCTTCAGTTGTTGTTACTCCGCCGGCGATGGTGACTTTTGTGTTTCCCGCCGCTTCAATCACCTCCTTGACTGTGTTGAAGTCAAGTCCCTGCAAACGGCCTTCGCGCTCGACAAAGGTAACGAGAAAGCCATCAACATAGTCGCGCAGTTCGCGCAAGCGATCGGTCATCTTGTCGCCGGTGCGGCTTTTCCAGCCTTCGACGACGACCTCACCGTGGTCGGCGTCAACTGCGGCCATCAATCGACTTTTTGGCAGTTGCGAAAGAATTTCGGGAACGGCTTTTGTGCCGAGGATAATTCGTTCAGCGCCAGCATCGAGCCAGCGGATAGCGGCGTCGACGCTGCGAATGCCGCCGCCAACGCGACAGGCATAGCGCCGGGTAAGTTTGCGAATTGTATCTTCGTTGTTGATACCTGTGCTCATCGCCGCGTCAAGGTCAATGACCGCCAGATCTCCAGCGACGGCAAAGCGCTCGGCAATTGGCATGGGGTCACCGGCATCAATGCATTTTTCCTTGCCGCCGATTAGTTGTACGGCATTGCCGTTCATCAGGTCGATTGATGGAACGATCATAGTCTCACCATAATTCCATTGTCTGCGAGATACTGTTTTACCGAAGCAACAGTGTGTTCATTGTCGTGAAAAATTGAGGCAGCGAGCACTGCATCAGCACCGGCCTGAATTGCCTCGACCAGGTGCTGAGGAGTCGCAGCTCCTCCAGAGGCAATAATTGGCGTGCGGACAACCGCCGCGGTTGCCGAAAGGAGCTCAAGATCGTAACCGCTACGTGTGCCGTCTCGGTCCCAGCTTGTCAGCAGAATCTCCCCGGCTCCGGCTTCAGTGGCTGTTTTTGCCCATTCCAGTGCGTCAAGTCCGGTTCTATATTTTCCGGCGCGGGTTACTACCTCCCAACCATCTCCATCAAGGCGGCGTGCGGCGTCGATGGCAATTACAGTACATTGGCGACCAAACTCTTCGGCGATCTCACCAAGAAGAGCTGGGTTATCGACGGCTGCAGTGTTGATGCCGACTTTATCTGCCCCTGCTTGAAGCAGGGCCCAGGCATTTTTCAGACTGCGCACTCCGCCGCCAACGGTCAGTGGAATAGAAAGTTCGGCGCGAATACTGCGCACCGTTTCGACTGCCGTGGCTCGTCCTTCGTCAGTGGCTGAGACATCAAGCATTACAAGTTCGTCGGCACCCTGGTCTTCATAGAACCGCGCTCGTTCGGCGGGGTTACCTGCATCGCGCAGGTTCTGAAAGCGCACACCTTTGACGACGCGCCCGTCTCTTGTGTCGAGGCAGGGAATGATACGACTGGTAAGCATGAACTTCCTCCGGATTTTTTATTTCGACTCAGGTTCGTGGCCAGCCTGGGTGAGCCAACGCTTAAGTAGTGCCAGTCCCCAAGGGCCGGAAAGTTCAGGGTGGAATTGACAGGCCAGCAGATTGTCGCGTTCAAGGGCAGCGATAAAACTTCCACCGTGTTCACTGAGTGCTGTATGCCATCCGTCGGGAGCTTTGCTCAGGCGATAGGAGTTGGCGAAGTAGGCATAACCCGTTTGGAGAAACCGGCAGTCGTCATTGGCTTCGACTTTATTCCAGCCAAATTGTGGGATACGAACATTTTCGGGAAAACGAGAGACGTGCCCTGGGATAATACCAAATCCTTTTACTCCGGGAGACTCATCGCTGGACTCGGCGAGGATTTGCATTCCGGCACAGACGCAGAGGGTTGGCACACCGCCGAGGATGCGCTCACGCAGCAATTCGACAAGGTCGAGCTCTTCCAGACGGCGGAAAGCCGCGGCGAAAGTGCCGACGCCGGGAATAACCAGATGTGTAGCGTCGTAGATATCGCTCTTTTCGTTCGCCAGGGTCGAGTCTGCACCAAGGCGATGAAAAGCTGAGAGCATTGAGGCGATATTGGCCACGCCTGTTTCAACGATGACAACTTTTGCGTTTACTACTGCCGTCCTGTTTTCGTTCATGTGTGTTTTTTTAGACGATGATCGGCTCTAAGGAATAATGTTGGAAATTTCAGTGACGACGATATCAGTTCCACCGCGGGCCTTGATTTCAGGGATAATCGCCGCGAGGTCCTTGCGCGGAATAGCGGCGCGGACGGCAAAGCCAGCATCATTGTGCAGGGCGGCCATCGTATGCTCGCGCATACAGGGGATGACTGAAATTACGCTTTCGACGTTTTCCTTGCTGACGTTTAGTTCGACCATCACCCGTTTTCTGGCTTCGAGGACTGAAGAAAGGAGCAGGACAAGTTTCTCGGCGGCTTCGCGCTTGACCGGGTTTTCCAGGCTGCGCGGGTGAGCGTAAAGCCTGGTTGAGGAACGCATCAGTTCATCGACAATTGTCAGGTTGTTGGCACGTAGCGTGGAGCCTGTAGCTGTGTTGTCAATAATGCAGTCGGCGTCTTCTGGAGGGAACACCTCGGTGGCGCCGTATGAACGGACAAGAGTGGCGTTCAGCCCAAGTTTTTTAATCCATTCATTGCCCAGCACCTGGTACTCGGAAGCGATAATCATGTGTGTTGTGGGAAGTTCCCCATTGTTGAGCAGGTTATCAGGTGCCGCTGCCACGATGCGCACGGGGTCCATTTCAGTATCCAGCAGCTCAACAAGGTCGGCGTTAAGTTCGCGAACCCAATCGGCTCCGGCAAAGCCGATATCGCGTGAGCCAATGTGTAGCATTTCAACAATATTTTGTGGTTTGAGGACCTTGACCTCAAAATCGGGCAGGCTAATGCCCGGCCGATATTCTCGTGAGCCGAGGGAAACTTTAATTCCGGCGGCCTTGAGCAGGGTGAATACACCTTCTTTCATTCGCCCCTTGGGAAGGGCGAGTTTGACTATATTTGTGTCTGCGGACATGGGATTCTGACCCTAAGAGGGCGCTTTGCTTGAATAAATCAGGCAAAGTAAGCACAAAATTACAAAGGTGGTGGCCTTGATCGTGATTATGACAAGGCCACCCGGATTACAGCTGTGCCGGCAAGATAACGGTCTTACAGATTTTCCTCAAGCTGCGTGAGCAAGTTTGCGAAAAGCTCGATGGTTCTCTCGACTGCGAGCGGTTTGCGCAAGTCGACTCCGGCATCAGCAAGCAGGGTCAGTGGGTATTTCGAGCGTCCGCTTTTGAGGAAATCAAGGTATTTGTCCCGTTGGACGAGGTTGCCGGCGAGTATGTCTTCCGAAAGTGACACAGCGGCCGAAAGGCCGGTGGCATATTTGTAGACATAAAAGGCAGAATAAAAGTGAGGAATCCGCAGACACTCCAGATCACCGAGCGGCGGGATTTCAACTGCTGGCCCGAAATATTTCTCCAGCAAGCCGCGGTAAATGCTGCGATAGCGGTCTATGGTCAGCGGTTCGTGCGCTTCAGCCAGTTCGTGAATAATCATCTCAAATTCGGCGAACATCGTCTGGCGGAAAAAAATTGCCTTGATATCGTCGAGCTGGTGATTGAGCAGATAGAGCAGCATGCGCTTGTCATCAGAGTAAATGCGACGCAGGTGATCGAGTAGTAATTCTTCATTCAGTGTCGAGGCGACCTCCGCGACGAAGATCACATAGTCGTGATCCTGATATGTCTGGTGACGACGGGAATACAGACTGTGCATTGAATGCCCGGCCTCGTGAGCCAGAGTGAAGAGGTCGTTTAAATCATCCTTTTTGTAGTTCAGCAGGATATAAGGATGAGTTCCGTAGCAGCCTGAAGAATATGCGCCGCTTCTTTTGCCGATATTCTCCTGGCGGTCGACCCAACGGTCGGCTGTCAGTCCCTGGCGCATTTCCCTTGTGTATTCTTCGCCTAGTGGATGGGCCGCCTGGCAGAGGATCTCCACCGCGCTCTCGTAGGGGATTGATGTGTGGACATCGGCGACAAGTGGCACATAGGTGTCGTAGAGGCTTTGTTTCTCAAGGCCGAGGATTCTTTTTCGCAATTCGTAATAGCGGTGAAGAGGTTCCAGGTTGGCCGAGACTGTTTTGATCAGGTTGGCATGAACGGCAAGTTCAATATCGTCGACAAACAATGATGCTTCAAGGGCTGAGGGATAGCCTTTTGTTCGAGCGAGGAAAACATCCTTTTTGACAGATGAGGTGTAAAGGGCGGCGAGGGAGTTTTTGTGCTCGTCATAGACTTTGTAGTAGCTGTTAAAAGCTTCTTCGCGCAGCTTGGCGTCTGTTTTTTTCAGAAAAGTGACGAAGGTGCTGTGAGTCAGTGCTAGCTTCTCCCCGTCGAGTTCAATCTCGCCGAATTGAAAATCGGCGTTGTTGAGCTGGGAGTAGATTTGCCGAAACGAGGCAAGAATTTCGCCGCTCCCGGCAAGTATCGCCTCTTCTTCTTTACTAAGGGTGTGTGGCTTGAAACGGGCGATCTCTCGCAGCATTCTTGCATATGACGCAAGTGCCGGGTCCGCCAGTAGTTGTTCAAAGCGCGAGGGTTCGATAGCAATAAGTTCGGGTGAAAAGTAGCTTGAGGCAGTAGAAAAACGGGTCGCCAGCGAGCTGATTCTTTGCAGCAGGCCGAGGCTGTCGGAGTTTGTCAGGTCTTCGTCCGACTTCAGATGGGCGTAGACAAACAGCTTCTCCAACTTTTGGCTTGTCGCGAGAAAGGTCTGGCAAGCCTCACTTAATACCGCGGCGCTTTCTCCGAGGCGTCCGCAGTAACGGTTCATATCTTCCACCTGTCCGGCAAGTTCGCCAAAGTCCTTGTCCCAGTCGGCCAGGGTGGGGAACATCGCAGAAAGGTTCCAGGTTACTTCTTCCGGGATTTGCTGGCGGGTCGGTGTGAGGAGCAGCTTTTTCTTTTCTGTCATTGATTTTAGGAGGTTATGCTCGGGAGGTTGTGATCTCGAGCTGGTCATCAAAAGCCCCCCGCCAAGTCGTCCAGCAAAAAAATGCGGTCAATTAGGGCACATTTAGTGTATAGCGGAGGATAAACTCAATGTTAGTGATTAGCATCTGGAGCAGGATAGGGACAGGGGGAATATATGGAGCAAGACGCCCGTAGAAGAAAGAGAAAGAGACGGCCGACGTTGATTCCGCGTTTTGGCCCGAGCTCACTGGCGCTGGAGATTGGCCTTATCCGCCAGGCTATCCAGGAGGAGTCCAAAAATGAGGAAGTCGCGCCAAAGATGAATACCGAAAAAAAATAACAGGTGCTTGTTCAGCACCTGTTATTTCAAGTGTTCTTCGAAGCCTCCGCTTGCCAAATGTCTCCTACTCAACAAATCCGTGAATCATTCCTCTTATGTAACTGAGCAGAGTCTTGCCGGTTGTGATCATATAGACATGGACAAGGACAAAGCCGAGGATGGCGAAGGCAAAGAGGATGTGGACAAAGGCGAGATTTCTCAGTCCGAGAAAGCCAAGGCCGAGGTTATGCCACTGCCAGTAAATTACGCCGCTGATTATCTGCACAGGGGCGATAAAGAGGAATAGCGAAAGGTAGGCCAGTCGTTGAATTGGATTGTGCTTTTCGGTCTCTGTTTTGACGAAGGGATGATCTGTTGACCAGAAAATATCCCAGGCATAGTAGCGGGCGACGGCAAAGAATTTTTTAGTCGTTGGAATGTAGTGTTTCCATTGGCCGGTAATGACCAGCCAGAAAAGGAAAAAAGGGGTTCCCACCGCCCAGGCCAAGCCGGCGATGTTGTGAATTCTCACCGCATCAGCAAATGGCATGAGGTTGATGCTGGCGTGAATGCTGAAGCCGGTAAGCAGCAGCACCGTTACAACTATGACCTGAAACCAGTGCCAGAGGCGCTCAAAAACGGTAAACAGATACATTTTTGCCATCGACCTAGTCCTCCCTAGAACGGATTTTGACGATAATTCGGAACAGGGCATGACAGACGGCTCCGATGACCATCAGTCCCAGTAGCACCCAGACCCACCTTGTGAAGACCGAGAAATCTCCCCGCCCTGGAACATAAACTCCCGCGACGCCCGCCATCCGGCTATCTGTGCGGTTATGACAGGCATCGCAGCTCAAAGCCTGTTCCTTCGGCGCAATCGTATGGTTTACCGAATAGAGGAATCTGGATTTTACAAAATCGTATTTACCGGAAAAAGGAAGGCCCATTACTTTCATTCCTTCAGCCAGCGATTCTTCCCAGTCAAGGGTTGTCCAATATCCCTTGTCGCCGGAGAGCATTGGCGCAAGCAGGGAGCTGTTCTCGGTATCATAAGGTTGTTTACCGAGATGTTGTTTGAATGGGGTAATCTTGTACCCTTGACGGCGGCGGCTGCCTTTTTTGGGATCGTAGGCCAGTGGGGTCTGAACCTCAACGACGGTTTTCGGATCGATCTTGTCGTCAAGAGTAATGCTTTTCATTGCTCCGTTATACCACTCATAAACTGGTCGAACATCCTTCTCCCATTTGAACTCTCCCTTGATTGACATGTAGTTCTTCATGCCGAGGTCGTCAGTAGTGTAGTAAGGTTTGCCGCTTTTTGTTTTTCCCGCTTTTGACCAGTCCCACCAGACTTTTGTCGGATGTCCGCGAGCGATAGATGGGATGTGGCAAGTCTGACAGGCAATTTTTTTTGTGTGGCTGTCAAGCAGGGAGTTTTCCTTGTGCGGTCTCTCGGAGTGACAGGTCTCGCAATTAAGAGGTGATTTTGTTTTCCGGTGGGGCTCGTTCTCGCGCATCTCTTTTGCTGACTGGGCATACTCTCGACCGGCAATGTTGTGATTGGTCGTTTCGTGGCAGTCGACGCAGGTAAAGCCTGCGCCATCCTTTGAAAGGTGAACATCGAGTTCTCGTGATGGATTGACAAGAGAAGCGTCCATGTCGCCGCGTTTTACACCGTCGCCGCCACCACTGTAGAAATGACAGGAGCCACAATTTTTGGCGGTTGGTGTGCCAATAGCTTGATATGATGCACGGAGCTCCTGGCGAATCTCTTCGGCGATTTCCAGAGATTCCTCGTCACCCTCCGCGACAAACTCGGCAACATCAGTAAAGTTTTCTTTCCAGTTTGTTGTTTTTTGACTATGGCAGACAAGGCAATTCACTTCGCCTTTTTTGCCGTCCCAGCCGACATGGCAAGCAACGCATGCGTTGTCTCCCAGCTTGTTGGACGAGATGCAATAATTGTTAAGAGAGTGTCCTCCCTTGCCAAGGTTGTGGTCGTAGTGCGATTCCCAGTTCCAGTGCAAAGTAGATTTTACTTGATCTGATGCCCTGTTGTGGCAGCCGGAGCAAGCCCTTGTCACTTCATCGCCATTAGCGAAATCTCTCTGCAGCTCTTTGAAAAGGGAGTGGTCGGCAGTGATTTCTTTACCTTGAAAGTTTTGTGGTTTGTTCTCGGCAGGCTTGTCGTCAGCATGGGCCGCGACTGATATAGCCGCAGTCAGGCAAGCAGTGAATGTAAGTAGCAGGTGAATTTTCCGGGACCTAATTCGCATTTGCCAGTATCCGTCCGCAAGGTTTTTAGAATCAAAATTTCGACAGTAACGGCACAAAGGTTACTTTATGCCGTTAGGCCAGGAGTCTTTATTCACATTTTGCCGGTGTTGGTGAATCGGCTGCATGCTCATACAGATAGGCATGAATATTATTCAAATCCTTTTCCGTCAGGGCATTCCACTCTTCGGGGCAGCCCAGATCTTTAAAATCCTTTTTTTCAAACAAGCGATTCCATTGGCTCTGGGTTTTTGCATCAGGGTTCAAGACAGGCTTGGTCGATTGTACTTCACCGCGTTCCTGGCACATTTTGTAGATTTTGCGATAGTTGAACTTTCCTTTTCGTGCATTCCCGCCTGGACCTTCCGCAATGGCGGATGAGGAAGCCACCATCAGCGATAGAGATAACAGTAATGCCAGGGCTGAGATCTTTTTAAATTTTTTCATGATATTCCTTTTAATGTTTTTAAAAAGTAGTTTGAACAAGAGTTGATGCTGTCAAACTGCCTTTTTCCTTGTTGGGGGCAAAGACAGTTTGACATGGCCAGACTAGAATCTGGCGGTTGCCGAGAGATAATAATCCCAGACTTTGTCAGCAACAGGATTGATTGCACCTAGAGCCGAAAGGTCTGAAATGGCAACGGGCGCACCAAGTGGATTACCACTTCCTGTATACTGATAGTCGTAGAGACGTGAGCCGACTGTGACAAAGAAATTGTCACTATAGACTGGCTGGTTGAAGTAAACTTCGTATACCGAGCCACGTGTTGCGAGTTTGCTCCCTACCAATGAATCTTCCGCTCCGGTGAAGTTAAACCAGTATTTTGAACCGTAGTTGTATTCAAAGCCCAGCTTGCTGCCTTCATAAACCGGCAGAATCACTCCGGCGTAGACTCCATAGCCGTTGCGGTTCTGCAGATCGCCGTTAGAGCTGAGGAGCCCATCGCCCATGATTTCGTAGAATGGGATTCTGGAAATCGTCGAAGGGTTGGTGTGGGTATAAGAGAGTGATACGAATGTATCAATATCAAGCTCCATCGCTTCTTCAAGATTTTGCGTGAAGAGAAAGTTTAAAGCGTCCCAGTCGCCGATATTGGTCGCCGGTTCGATCCTGCTGATGAATGAGCCGGTATTGGGGGCGAATGAAACGCTTCCATCCGGATTTTTCGCAGCAGTGAACGGCTGAACCGTGAGTCCGGCAAATCCATCGGTGATGTCGAAGGCGTGAGCGTAGTTGACTGTGGCAACCGAGCTTCCATCATCATAAAGAGTAGTGATGAACCCGGTCAGATGGACGTCTTCAACCTGATTGCTCAGTGAGTAGCTGTTTCCCCAACCACTTTCAAAGCCTATTCCGTAGCAGAGTTTCAGGGCGAAGCCGGGGATGTCACTCAGGTCTTCCAGGGCAAAAGCCATGGAGGCGCCGTCGAACTGCCAGTTGATGATATGAGCAAGAGGAGAGCCGCCAACCATGCCGTAGTTTTGATATTCCAGAGGTGAGCCTTCGGTTGATGGGCGTCGGCCAAGAGAGAAATTCACCGGGACACGGCCCAAATCTCCCTTGAGATTAAAATAAGCACGTTCAAGGCGGAGCTGATCGCCACGAGGCAGGCTGGTTGTCGTTCCGTCGAAAGTCACGTCGTTCATGCCCTGGAAAACCTTGACCCCCGTGCTGTCACCAAAGGTTTTGTAAGAGGAGATTCGACCGGCGAAATCGAGGTATTGATTGACTTTGGCCTTCATGTTCAACCGTAGGCGGTTTGTCATGATGGTATCGTTGTCGACATCGTTTTGATCGGGTGGGGGAACCATACCAGCCGCAATCATTCCGCCCATGCCCTGCTGAATTTGTGGTACGGTTGCTCCATTGAATCCTCCTTGGGCCGCCGGGACAAAGAATGCACCGGTTAAAGCAGGAGGTGCCATCAGCATATTGTCGTAGTGAATACTGTCCGCGCGCACTCTCAGATCTACTCCCCAGGAAAGTTTGTCGGTTTGGGTATGTAGCTCTGTCTGGTCGACACGTGATTGAAGTTCGTTGAGCTCGTTACTCATGTTGGAGATTTTTTCCTGCAGGGCCTTGATTTCCCCACCTTCGTCAGCAATTGCCGGACTGGCACATAGCCCCGACAGTAGTAAAGCAGCCGTCGCTACTTTAAGTTCCAAATGTCTTCTCATTACCTTTCTCCATCTGTTGTTTTTGAGGAGTGAATCGACGTTACCAAAGAGTTAACTAGCACTTAGTTTGAACTGCGAAAACATTTCTTTCGCTTAAAAGGCGAGTGATAAAGTTTTTGATTTGAATATTTTATATGCAGGATTCTGTAAGCGAGAGGATCTAATGTTTGTCATCACGTTACATAAAACAATCGGCATTTGTAATGTGTTCTCAAGAAGCAGTTGTGAGGGGAGAATTTCACTGGTTGCTACTTGTGGGTGTTTGAAGGTGAGTCATTTAGCTTTCTCGACAGTGTGGTCCAAAGTTCACGTAGCTTTACCGTCAACTCTTCAATTGTGCCGTCGTTGGTGATTATATAATCGGCAAGTAACGCTTTTTCATCATCGCTCATCTGGCAGGCGAGGCGTTTTTCAACACTCGCTTTAGTGGTTTGATCTCGTTTGATCAGACGTGCGATTTTATTTTGCTCATTGGCGAGGATCAGCAGAGTGCAGTCGAGCAGGTCACTTTTTTCAAGCCCGGTTTCAAACAACAAGGGGCAGTCGTAGACAACAATTGGTGTTAAGGATTTATGTAATGCTATTTTTTCTCGGGCGCTTTGCTGAACGATCGGGTGGACGATAGCTTCTAGCTTTTCTCGGGCAACCGGATCATTAAAGACAATTGTCCCTAAAGTCTTGCGGTCCAAGTTTCCGGAATTATCGATAAGATTAGGGCCGAAAACGTCAATGATTTTTTTCAGGCACGGGCTTCCGGGCGCCACGGCCTGTCGTGCCAATTCGTCTGCCGAGATCACTGTCGCACCAAAAGACCTCAGAATTCCTGAGGCTGTGGTTTTACCAGAGCCACTGCTGCCGGTGATGCCTATTACGGTATTTCTAGGAGAATTCTCGGTCATTGGGCAGGTTGTAGGCTTTAGCAAGTGAAAATACTCTGCTACTGTATCGCAGGTTCGAAGTGTTTGAGAAAGCCAAAGAATTATCAAATAAATGCGAAATGTCGTTTTTAGGTCCACTGAAATATGAGGTCCTGGAGGGGAACGGCAGAAGCAGAAATTACTAATGGGATTATCTTCTGGTCATGGTCCTGGCGATTTTACCGAGAAAATGGTGGAGTTCCTTTATGAAAGTTGAGGAAGGTGTTTCTTCTGAAGGTGCGGAGAGTGTCTCTGACAGTTTTTCTGCTGATGAGGTTGTGGAACGGGGGGACTTTCAGACTGCTGTAGTTCCAGCAGTGCCTGGGGGACATCATGTCGCCCAGCCATCCGGTTCAGCGATAGTTGTATCTGACGACGATGGTGATGATGACGACGACGATGAGGATGCCGTTGTTGTTTCTGGTGGCGATGATTCGCCTGAAGATTTGAGTGAAATCTACGATCTGGATAAAGGTGAGCGTGTTGACTCATCAGCCCTTGTCGAGGAAGTTTTGCCATGGCGGGCGCGGGTCGAAACAGCAAAAGAGTTTTTTCAATCGGAGATTCTCTATCGTTACGATATTGTTGAGCCTGAGAAACAGAAAATCCTCTCTGGCGATTATCGTTTTGAGCTGAAGGGTTATCAGGGTGGAATTTGGACTGTGAGTCTCAAGGATGGAGTTCAGGTTGTTAACCGACGTGAACCGGCTGACGTCGTGTTTACCATGCAACAAAAAGATTTCCTTCATATGGTGAATGGAGAGATAAATCCTCAGTTGGCGATTCTCGCAGGTCGAGTAAAGATCACAGGGGATGTCAGAAAAGCACTTCTGGTTCAGGAAGTGCTTGGACCGGTAAGCGAGTAATGGACGCACAAACCCGATTATCGTCTGGACGATTGCCTGTCTGGTTGCAGCGCCCCCCGGGTAGTAGTAGCGCCTCACGTGAGATGAAGGTTATGTTGCGCGATTCGGGGCTTAATACAGTCTGTGAAGAGGCGCGCTGTCCGAATATAGCTGAGTGTTTTGGTCGCGGGACCGCGACATTCATGATTCTTGGTGATGTCTGTACACGCGGTTGCCGTTTTTGTTCGGTGATAACAGGCAAACCACATTTCTCTCCAGACAAATTTGCCGATGAGGCTGAGGGGGTAGTAAAGGCGACTCGCAAGCTGGGATTGCGGCATGTTGTTGTGACTTCTGTCGCCCGTGACGATCTTGAAGATGGCGGCGCTGAGGGGTTTTACCTGACGATTACCCGGTTACGCGAAGAGCTTCCAGCAGTAAAGGTCGAAGTCCTCGTTCCTGACTTTCAAGGTAACATGCGCAGTGTTGAACGGGTAATTGAAGCTGGCCCTCATGTTTTTAACCACAACCTTGAGACAGTCCCGAGATTGTATCGCCGGGTGCGTCCAGGAGCTTCTTATCGACGTTCACTCGAGGTGCTGGCTGCGGCAAAAAAGGCTTCACCTGGTGTTATAACCAAAACTGGGGTGATGCTGGGCCTTGGTGAAGAAATTGCGGAACTGAAGGAGCTGCTGCAGGATGCTCGGAAAGCTTGTGTCGATTCCTTTACAGCCGGGCAGTATATGCAACCCACACGTAATCATCTGCCAGTCGAGCGCTATCTGACGCCGAGTGAGTTTTTAAGCATTTCCAATATGGCCACAGCAGAAGGATTTCGTTTTGTCGCCAGTTCACCGCTTGTGCGCAGCAGCTATAACGCTGAGGAGCTTGTCAATCTGTGATGGCTGGAGAGATCAGAGCCCTTAATGTTGGTGCTATACCGCCTTATCTTCTTGGTTCTCTGGCCGAAGCGATACTTGGTCTTCGTAATGAAGGTAATGAAGTTGTCGATTTAAGTCAGGTCAATCCGGAGGTTGATCCTCCGCGGTTCGGGGTGGACAAGATAATTCAGTATGCTCTGAGGCCTGAGAATCATCGTTATTCGTCATCTTCCGGTATATCTCGATTACGTGAAAGCTGTGCCCATTATTATCGCAACCGCTATGGGGTGGAGCTGGATCCGGGAAGCGAGATCGTTACGACAATGGGTGCCAAGGAAGGTGTCTTTCACTTGATGCTGGCCTCACTCGGCGTTGGTGAGCATGTGCTATTGCCGACACCGGGATATCCCATACATAATTCGGCGGTGTTTATTGCTCGTGGAACATGTGTTTCTTTTTCTCTCGGTGAGTCTGTTATTGCCGAATATTCCCGGCCCGGCGGTAGTGTGCCAGTGTTGACAGGCGAGTCCGATGAGTTTTTTGTGAATCTGCGAAAAACGCTTGATCAGATAACACCGCAACCGCGGTTTTTGGTCTGTGGCTTCCCTCATAACCCAACTGGTGTTGTGGCGACGAGGGAATTTTTTTGTCGGTTGGTCGATTTTGCTCGTGAACATGATGTGGTGATTGTCCATGACAATGCATATCAGACGATTGGCTACGATGGGTATCGAACTCCCAGTATTATGGAAGCTCCTGGCGCCAAGGATTGCGCGGTTGAACTTTTTTCCATGTCCAAGGGGTTTGGTATTGCTGGATGGCGTGTCGGATTTATGGTTGGTAATCCCAAGCTTGTTGCCGCTCTGAAAAAGGTAAAGAGTTATGTTGATTTTGGTATCTGGCAGCCGCTACAGTTGGCGGCATGTGTAGTGCTAGATCGGGCGGGGCTTGTTGTAGATGAACTTAATCAGGACTATCAGTCGCGGAGAAATGTTCTTGTTGGAGGGTTGGAAAACGCGGGCTGGCAGGTCAAGACGCCATTATCGACGCTGTTTTCCTGGGCCAAGATACCTGAGGCCCATCCGTTGTCACACGATAGTATGAGATTTGCTCATGCTTTGCTGCGAGAGTGTCATGTGGCGGTTTGCCCCGGACGTGGATTTGGACTTGAAGGGGAGGGGTTCCTGCGGATCGCGTTCAGTGCCAGACCTGATGTTCTGCAAAATGCGGTAGAGCGGATGGCGAACTTTTCTGGAAGTTCTGCTGGATTTGAAAGTTCTGATGGGCTTGGGAGATCTACGGGGCTATGAATGAATCATTGTCAGTAAAAGCTGTTTCTTTATGGATCGCCAGCTTGCTGGTGGTGAATTTCAGCTTGGTCAGGCCGCTTGTCGGAGAAGAAAGCACAGATACTCCAGTCGGGGAGTCTGGTGGCTGCGTGTTGGCAACTGAGAAGTTTAGCAAGGCTTTGACTTTGCCTGAGGGGAGCAGAAGCGAGCAGAAGGATCTTTATCAGGAGGCGATTGGTGCCTGTCCGGGTTATCGCAGTGCCTTGTATAATCTTGGATTGATTTATTACGAAGAGAAAGATTTCGAGAAAGCACGAGAGAAGTTATTGGCGGCTCTTGATACCGGCAGTGATAGAGATGTTTATGTTGCATTAGGCAATGTTTATCTCTCGCAAGGGGACAGCAAGGAGGCGGCTGAGTATTTTCGCAAAGCAACGCAGAATTCCGGCGATGATGTTCGCGGTTATGTCGGGCTTGCTGTGATAAGTGAGCAGAAAGGAGATATTGCTGAGGCAGAGGATAGTCTTCGTCAGGCATTGCAACATAACACCAGATCGCAGGAGGTATATCTGGCGTTGGGACGAGTGTTGGAAAAGAAGAAGGAAAAGCCTGAAGCACTAACCAGTTATGAATCTGCGGAGCGGCTTGGGCCGTCTGATGCCGGGATTACAAATGCCATAGCCCGTTTGTATGAGGAGCAGGGTAAGGAACAGGAAGCATTGCGTTATTACCGTAAGGCCCGTTTGCTGGATGAAAAATCCGGAGATTCGATTTTGGGGCTGGCCCGGCTACAGTTCAAGGCCGGTGAGAGACAAGGGGCGGCAGATTTTCTGGCGGAGCGCGAAGAAGATTTGGCATCGTCTCCGTTGTCTCTCGGTAAGGCCGCACTATTGTTAGCTGATGAAGGCTTGCTCGATAAGAGTCGAGTGTTCTATCAGCATGCTGTGCGTTTGGCCTCTCAGGATGCTGATGTGCTTGCTGTGGCTGCGCTTGCCGCTGCTTATTGCAAAGATATGGAGGAAGGCGAAAAGCTTTTTCGTCAAGCTTTGCTGATCAGAGCAGATGATGTTGCGATACTTAACAACCTGGCGGTGTTGCTTGAAGCGAAGGGCGATAACAAGGCAGCGGCAGAGCTTTATCGCAAGGTTTTGAAGATAGAACCGGGCAATGAACTTGCCCAACGCAATGTAAACAGGCTTAAGGGCCGTTTTGACAGTTAACCCCCAGAGAATCATTAGAAGTCTTTGGCAGAGTGATGTGTAGTGTTATGAATAAAGAAAGTTTGTCCCGTTCTTACAGTAAGGTTGGCAGTAGAACTCATTATTGTGGTGAAGTTACGGCTGATAATGAAGGGCAGGAGGTTGTTGTTTGTGGTTGGGTGCGTCGTCGCCGAGATCACGGGGGCCTGGTTTTTATCGACCTAGGCGATCACACAGGCGTGTTACAGGCAGTTGTTATACCGGATAACGGTGCAGCATTTGTTGAGGCAGAAAAGGTTCGTTCCGAGTATGTAGTTGCTTTGAGAGGTCAGGTGCGTCGTCGTCCTTCGGGAACGGTCAATCAGGGTATTTCGACCGGAGAAGTTGAGCTCGATGTCAAGGAAGCGGAGATACTTTCTGAATCAGAAACTCCACCATTTGTTGTGCACGAGGGAGAAGAACATAAAGAGGAGTTAAGGCTTAAGTACCGTTATCTCGATTTGCGTCGTGACGATATGCAGTCGGTCTTAAGACTCCGTCATGCGGTTTATCGTTCCACCCGGGCTTACCTTGATAGTCGGCGTTTCTGTGAGGTTGAGACGCCGATTCTCAGCAAACCAACTCCGGAAGGTGCACGGGATTTTCTTGTTCCCAGTCGCATGACGCAGGGGCAGTTTTATGCCTTGCCGCAGTCTCCTCAACTTTTTAAACAGGTGCTGATGTGCTCCGGGCTCGACCGATATTATCAGATTGTTCGTTGTTTTCGTGATGAAGACTTTCGCGCCAATCGTCAGCCTGAATTTACCCAGATTGATATCGAAATGTCGTTTATCAATGAGTCTGACGTTTGTGACCTCATCGAAGGATTGATGAAGGAAGTCTGGCGTGAGACCAAAGGGATTGAATTGACGTTGCCGTTTCCACGCATGAGCTACGATGAAGCTATTGAGCGTTTTGGCGTAGATGCTCCGGACTTGCGGTTTGGTTTGGAGCTGCGCAACCTTTCGGGGATTCTCGCGGCCAGTGAATTTATGGTGTTCCGCTCAACACTTGATACCGGTGGTATTATCAAGGGACTTAAACTTGAGGGTGGAGCAGGGCTTAGCCGTAGCGAGCTCGATGCCCTGACAGAACTATGCAAAGGTATGGGGGCCAAGGGGCTTGCCTGGTTGAAAGTGGAAAATGGCGAACTGAAATCGCCAATCGTCAAGTTTGTCACCGATGAACAAAAAGAGAAATTGCTCGAGACTTTTTCTGCAGATGATGGTGACATCATTTTTATTGTCGCTGATGTGCCGTCGGTTACAAACACAACCTTGTCTGGCCTGCGTTTACACCTTGGGCGCAGTCGAGGGTTGATTGATCCCGACAAGCTTGCCTTTACCTGGGTCGACAGCTTTCCGTTGCTTGAATATGACCGAGAACAAAAACGCTATGTCGCAGTGCATCATCCGTTTACGGCACCGGACCTTCCTGTGGGCGTCTCTCTGTCTGATGTTGCCGACCCCTCAACTTTAAAGGCTCGGGCTTATGATTTGGTGCTTAATGGGCAGGAGATAGCTGGCGGCAGTATTCGTATTCATCGTCAGGCCATGCAGAGCGAAGTTTTTCGCTTGCTTGGAATTAGCGAGGAAGAAGCTCGAAGCAAGTTCAGTTTTCTGCTCGATGCCTTGAGTTTTGGTGCGCCTCCTCATGGTGGAATTGCTGTTGGTCTTGATCGTTTGGTGATGATTCTGACCGGCAAGGAATCAATCCGCGACGTTATCGCGTTTCCGAAAACCAGTCGAGGCGTCGATCTGATGGTGGAGTCACCTTCTGCCGCTGATGTTGAACAGTTGTTAGAGCTGGGCTTGCAGATTAAGGCTAAGCCCAAGGTGTCTTGAGGGGGGTGTCGCCGGGCAGGCGCAAGATCTGCCCTTACAGTCGCCGATCGTTTAGCGCAGGCAAGATCTCGTTCTGCTTGTTCTTTCTCTCTGTTTATTGGGTGCGATTGAGACAGAACATCGGCTTTTATTCTTTCGTCGACATCAGTGCTGCCCAGCAAGCGTCGGCAATTGCCGGTGCGACTTCGCTTGGTCTTGATTTGGAAAAACCATCAAGCCAGTCGCGGATGTAGCTGACAGGCATGCCGAAAATTGATGACCAGATAAGTTCCGCGGGCAGTTCAGGAATAATTCCACTGCGCACTGCTTTTTTAATTACCTTGGTCATTTTACGTCCCAGCTTGTCAAAGCCAACCGAAGTCGGTCGCTGGGTTCCAGCGCTCAAAAATTCATTGTGTCGTGAAAGCCAGAGATACCGCGAGACGATCGGATCGCGTTCGGGGAAGGACATGAAGGCGATGACAAGCTTTTTGATGAAGAGCTCGGTGTTGTCGCTGGGAATGCTATCTACAGCTGATGAAACTTCCTCGCGGAATTTGTCGAGCCCCATTTTATGGATGTTCTGGGCGATTTCTTCCTTGTTAAGAAAGTGGTGATAGATTGAGCCGACACTACATCGCGATTTTTTGCTGATATCAGGAACGTTGGTGTTGAAATACCCCTGTTCGACAAACAGATCCAAAGCGGCAGCCAGAATCCGTTCTCGGGGCGGGCGATCACCTTCAACGGTGTCGATGTTTTGATCAATCGGCTCGGTCATAAATTATAATTCCGTCAATATGACAAGCCCTACAACCAGCTTCCGACATCGCCCATTTTGCCTGAGTTCTCAGGCTTCCGGTTCCTGTTCGGCCACTGCATCGTTAAGGACTTTGCGCAGTAACTGGCTTGGTTTGAAGCGAACAACATGGCGCGGGGCCAGGGTGATTTTACCGCCTGTTTGCGGGTTCCTGCCTGGACGAGCATGTTTGGACTTGACTTCAAAGACGCCAAAACCAGAAATCATTACTTTGTGCTCCTCCGCAAGAGAAGTCTTAACCAGCTCTATCAGATCTTCGATGATCTCGGCAGCCTTAATTTTATCAATGTTCAAAGATGAATGAACCGATTCAACAAGGTCCGCCTTTGTCAAACAGCTATTTATGTCCGACATTATTTGCTCCAGAAATACACTCGGTGTGAATTAACTCCGAGATAAGTTAGCAATTAATCCTGCGTGCAGCAACGAAAATTTGAGAGATTTCAGACCCTTAGCCATGGAATGTTAGAATGGGCATTCTGGGGGCACACAAGTATGAATTCTCTACTTATTGCCTTTAGATGTCAGGCTGTTAGAGAGTGGCGCAAAAAAGAATAAACTGAGTATCTGAAAACAATAATTGATGGTCATTGTCGGTTGCTGGCATGATAACCAATACCGTTTCAATACGGAAAAGAGTGAAAAATCTTTGATTTTTTCAACCAAAAGTTAAGACCATTTTTGAAACGGTATAGAAATGAATACCTTGAGAAAACTCTCCAATCTTGTTGTTTTGCCACACAGCGTCTTTGCTCTGCCGTTTGCCCTTTCCGCTCTGGAGATTGCTTATGTAAAGAACCAGGCGGAGGGGAAATATACGCCAATCACTCCTTTGCTGCTTCTTGTGCTGGTCGTAGTGGCTATTATTGCCGCCCGCACTGCAGCGATGGTTTTTAATCGTCTGGTGGATTGTCAGATCGATCGCCGTAATCCGCGGACAGCGAGTCGTCCGTTGGCGAGTGGCGTAGTGACAGGGCGGTTCGCCTGGTTGTCGTTTGTCATTTCTTCGCTGGTTTTCTTTGCTTCCAGTTATTTCCTGGGTTGGCATTGTTTTGTTTTATCGCCACTGGTGTTTTTTGTGCTGGTTGGCTACAGCATGGCCAAGCGTTTTACCGAATACTCTCATCTTGTTTTAGGACTGGCGTTGGCGCTAGCTCCGGGAGGGGCCTGGTGGGTGCTGCGCCCGGAGGTTGAAGCTGTTCCTTTGTTCCTGATGGCTGCGGTGATATTTTGGGTTGCCGGTTTTGATATTCTCTACTCCTGCCAAGACTACAGCTTTGACCGTGCGGAGAATCTTCATAGCATTCCGGCACGTTTCGGTATCGAGCGTGCTTTCACCATGGCCCGTCTTTCGCACCTGCTTGCTGCGGTGTGTTTTCTGACTTTAGGGATGTTTATTGGGGCGGGAGTTATCTACTACATTGGAACCGGGTTAGTCGTGGCCTTGTTTCTCGGCCAGCACCTGCTCGTCTCTCCTGACGACCTAAGTCGTATAAATCACGCATTTTTTACGACAAACGGTTGCGTCAGTATTGTCTATTTCCTCACAGTTACATTGCATGTCTGGCTCGGAAATTGACCGTATAGGTCACGTATCAGGATGTAGCGTCCATAACCGCAATGATGGGTTAGTTTCGGTTTGTCCTAAGAGTAGATTTTGAGGTTTTATGTCAGATTTAATTTGTGATGTCCTGCCTAAACAAACAGAAGAAAAACTTTGCACTGATGGTTCAGTCGATCGCGATAAATTGAAAGAAGCACTCAAAGAGCAAGTGCTGGGTGGTAGTGGCTTGACATCTCGTGCCGGGCGACAATTAACGGGCCGCGAGCAACAGATAGAGAATGCTATCAAGGAAGCCGGCGGCTGATTTAAGTAATCTGCCTATCCGACGAATGTCCGTACGGCCTTGTCTATTACATCGATAATCCCTGGATAGAAAACAAATCCCGCCATCGCCACTGTACTCAAGCCGACACTCCAGCGAAGTGCGGGCGAGAGGGCAGTTTGCGGCAGTGCTGGCTGGGACGAATCGCGTTCGAGGATATACATACGGCGGATAACGCCGAGGTAGTAATAGAGCGAGATAATTGAGTTAAGCGCGGCAACAACAACCAACCAGTAAAAACCGGCACGAGCCGCGGCGGCAAAAAGCCAGAACTTGCCAAAAAATCCGGCAAGCGGGGGAATCCCGGCCAAAGAAAAAAGTGCAAGTAACATAATCAGTGCCAGTAGTGGATGGCTTCGATGCATGCCGGAGAAGGCGTCCATTTCAACAGATCCGGATTCATTTTCCACGTAAGTCAGCACCGAGAACGCGGCGATGTTTCCGCCGATATAAACGAAGATGTAGAACAGTAGAGATGTAAGTCCTAGTGGAGAGTAGTCGAGAAAAGCTAGAAAGATATATCCTGCCTGCGAGATGGAGCTATAAGCAAGAAAGCGTTTCATATTGCTTTGTTTCATCGCTCCAAGGTTGCCAATGGTCATGGTTGTTACTGAGAGGACAACAAAAACTGGAACGATGATATCGGCGAAATCGGCAAAAAGGCTGTGGAAGATGACAGTCAGAAATGCCAGTCCGGCAGCCTTTGAACCCAGTGAAAGAAAGGCTGTAATTGACGTTGGCGCTCCTTGGTAAACATCCGGGGCCCAGAAGTGAAAAGGGGCGGCGGTCACTTTAAAAAGCAAACCGGCGAGGAGGAAAATGAGGCCGAGCAGGCTCAGAGCGGAAAAGGGCAGGCCATTATTGCCAAAAAATGTATTGCCGCCCATGGCGCCGTAGATAAAGCTCAAGCCAAAGAGCATGACTGCGCTGGCGAAGATGCCGTTTACCAGATATTTCGCTGCTGCTTCGCTGCCTAACTTGTCCCAGAAAGCAAATCCGGAGAGCAGGAAGAGTGGAATCGTTGCAAGCTCCAGCGCCAGATAAAGTGTCAGCAGCTCCCGGCTCAGTGGAATAAGGCACATGCCGAGGAGTGAAAGCAGTATCAGGCTGTAGAATTCTCCAGCGCCGCTGAATCTGGCCCAGGGAAAGGTTGTGTTGCCGGAGACGCGGTCGATAGAACAGAGCACCGTCAGAAGACCAGAGAAGAGGAATAGCTCGGCAAAAACAACGCTGAGATGAGTCTTGACCAAAGCACCGCCGAACGCCACACCCGGCACTGCAAAAAGCGAGCTGCCGAGAAAAGCGCCGATGGCAATGAGAATTGCTGTCATCCAGCCAAGTGCCTTGGCCTTGCCGAGTCCTTTGTTTTCCCAGGAAGAGGGATAAAAGAGGTCCAGCAGCAGCACTGTGACAAAGGCGAAAAAGAGATAGAGTTCCAGTCTTAAAGCGTTCATCTCGGATTAACCAATGCGACTGAGGTTTTTAACAACGGGGACAAGGGAGAACTCGAGTATCGACATTACCCAACCCGGAAAGATACCGACAAAAATCAGAACGAACGAAAGCAGAGTGAAAGCCGCTTTCTCCTGAAAGGTAATTGCCGGTAGATGAAGAAAGTGTTCGTCCTCCAGCTTGCCATAAAAGACTTTGGTGACTGTACGCAGCATGTAGACGGCAGCGACCACTACCGAGGCACAGGTGAAGATGGTCAAAAGGCGGATGAATGGATCCGCTGTACCCCAACTGCCGATGAAGATAGTGATTTCCGCGACAAATCCCGACATCCCGGGCAGGCCAAGAGCGGCAAAGCCGGCGATGAAGTAGCAAACACCGGCATAGGGCATGACCTGCATCAAGCCGCCCAGCTTTGCTACATCTCGCGTATGGGTGCGCTCGTAAACCGCGCCAATCAGGGCAAAGAAAAGAGCGGTCATGATGCCGTGGGAGAAACTTTGCAAAATCGCCCCTTCCATGCCGAGCAAGGTGAGCACCATTAAGCCGAAAAGCACCATGCCACAGTGGCTGACACTGGAATAGGCTGTGATGTATTTCAGGTCAGTTTTTCTTACGGCAATCAAACCGCCATAAAAAATGTTGATTGTTGTCAGCACGAGAAAGAGCATCGCCCAGTGTTTTGCCCCTTCCGGGAGAATGTAGATTGCCCGTAGACAGCCATAGCCACCGAGCTTCATTAGAACGCCAGCGTGTAGCATGGAGACGGAAGTGGGAGCAGAAGCGTGGCCATCAGGGGACCAGGTGTGAAAAGGGAAAAGGGCGCCAATTACGCCAAAACCGACGAAGAGACAGGGGAAGATCCAGTTCTGCGCCTCTTTGGGGAAATGCAGTGTTGCAAGCTCTAGTATGTCAAAGGAACCGTGGCCAGTTGTGCCGATTTTTGCCGAAATGAAATAGAGGCCAAAAATTCCAGCGAAAATAAAAGCCGAACCAGCCATCAGCATCAGGGTCAGTTTCATCGCCGAGTATTCCTTCTTGCCTGTGCCCCAGACTCCAATCAGAAGATACATTGGAAGTACGGCGATCTCGTAGAACAGGAATAACAGGAAAAAGTCGATTGAGATAAACACACCGTAAACTCCGCCAACAAGCAGCAGCAGCAAAGCAAAGAATTCTTTGACCCGGTTTTTCATGTGCCAGGAAGCGAGCACCCCGGCAAAAATGACAATTGATGTCAGAAGCGTCATGACAACAGATACACCGTCGACACCAATGCTGTAGTTAATATCGAGAGTAGGAAACCAAGCCAGAGTTCGTTTGAGGATATATGTTTCATTCGCTCCCAAAGCAGCTTGTTCGGCCATGTGGGCGAGGTAGGTAAACGTCAGGTGAATGGCAAGACCCAGTCCGAGGCTGGTGCCAAACAAAGCCGAGCGTTTCATCAGGTCCGTGCGCTCCACTGGGAGTGCCGCGATAACGAAAGCCGTAATAAAGGGAACGAGAACAATCAGGGTGAGAAGATCCACCGCAAGACTCCTGAGTTTACAATGATGCAATAATAACAGCGGCCAGCAAGACAAATCCGGTGGCTAAGCCAACAATCTGATGCTGAACAAATCCAGTGCCCATTTTCACGGAGCGCATAGCTCCATCATGGGTTCCATCGGCGATCCGGTCCATAGTTTTGTCAACTACGCGGGAGTCGAACCATTCGAAGCAGAATGAGACCAGCTGGAAAATAATTTTCTTTGTAACGAAGAGATAAACCTCGTCAATGTAGAATTTGTTTTGTGCTGCTCGGCCCAAAAATCCGGTCGAGGAAATGATGCGGCCGGGAATGGTCGAGGTCTTGGCATAAAAGGCCCAGGCGATTCCGGCTCCGGTGAGACTGAGCAGTGTCGCCATAACAATAAGCCCCAGAGGTGCGTGGGCATGATGTGGTAGTGATTCAGGGACAAAGACATAATCGGCAAAGGGAAACCAGCCAGCGGCGATGCTGGGAATGGCTAGTGCCAGAAGCGGGATTTTCATCGAAGCCACCGGGTCATGCGCATGGCAGTCGGCATCGGCTTTATGATTCCAGAAAACAAGGAAGTAAAGACGGAACATATAGAATGCTGTCAGCATGGCGACAAAGGAAGCAATTGTCAGCAGCCAGGAATGCCCCGACTGTTGCAGTGAAAGCAGAATTTCATCTTTGGAGAAAAATCCGCTTACCAGGTAAGGTGGCATGGCGGTAATCGCCAGGCAACCGATGAGAAAAGTCAGGTGAGTGACGGGCATTTTTCTCGCCAGTCCGCCCATCTGGCGAATGTCGTTTGTATGGACTGCGTGGATTACCGCACCAGCACAGAGAAACAGCAGTGCCTTGAAAAAAGCGTGGGTTGTCATGTGAAACATCGCGGCAGTGTAACCAAGTGTATGGTCAGCTGAAGTGCTGCCCAGTGCGAGCATCATATAGGCAATCTGTGAAAGTGTAGAGAACGCGAGAACGCGCTTGATATCGTATTGGGTGCAGGCAATTATAGCGGCGAAGAGTGAAGTGAATGCGCCGACGACAGCAATGGCGTAAAGCACATCCGGTACAAGCAGGTATACGCCGATCAAACGGGCAATAAGATAAACACCAGCGACGACCATTGTTGCGGCATGAATCAGCGCTGAGACAGGAGTTGGGCCTTCCATTGCGTCCGGGAGCCAGATATGAAGTGGGAACATCGCGCTTTTGCCAAATGCTCCGATTGCAACAAGAGCGCAGCCGAGCGCGACCGTTGCTGAAGGTGCCTCAGCGAGATTTGCGGCAAGTTCGCTGTAACTGAAAGTACCGGCTTCGAAAGTGAGGATAAGCACCCCGAGTAGAAAGCCAAGGTCAGCAAAACGAGTCACGATAAAGGCTTTTTTACCAGCTGCTACAGCCGACGGTTTATCAAAATAAAAGCTGATCAGGGTAAATGAACCCAATCCGACGAGTTCCCAGAAAACAAAAGTTTGCAGGATATTGCTTGAGAGAACCAGGCCAAGCATGGCACCGGTAAAAAGCGACATGCAGGCAAAAAAGCGGCGATATCCGGGGTGCCCTTCCATGTAACCAGTGGAGTAGAGCTGGGCGAGAAAAGAGACGGTGCAGACAAGAAGGGTCAGGACGCAGCTTATCGGGTCAAGCAGGATACCAAATTTTGCTGTCAGTTCTGCGACTCCTGTGTCAGTCAGCCCGCTGGAGAAAGGTATCCAGGTCAGTTCGAGCGGCACTTTTCCTGTCGCGCGCAATGCCTGTTCGCTGAGAAAGTATTCGCGGGTTGCTCCAAGGGCAATGACAAAACTTGTCAGGACTGCTGATAGTGTCAGGCGATGGGCAAGCTTTGTTTTTTCCGGTGCGACAAAAAGACCGACGACAGCAAAGCCAAGCAGCGGAATAATTGGAATGAGAAATGACAGTGATGAAAACATGTGCCCCAACTAGTTCTTCATTAATGTTGCTTGACCCAGCTCAATGTTGCCCTGGGAACGATAAAGGCGGATCATGATAGCAAAGCCGACTGCGGCTTCAGCAGCCGCTACGGCGATAACAAATACTGTAAAAAGTTGCCCGGAAATAGCGGATGGGGCCAGGTAGCGATTAAAAGCGACGAAGTTAAGTGCTGCAGCATTTAGCATCAGTTCCAGAGACATCAGAGTCATCAGACCGTTGCTGCGGGTCAGCACACCATAAATGCCAATCGCGAAAAGAAAGCTGCTGAGAGTTAGCCAGTGATAAAGTGTAATTTCCATATTACTGATGTCCTCCTTCAGACTGCTCGGATTCGGTGCTGTGACTGGCAAACCGGGCGACCGCAGTCGCTCCGATAAGGGCGGCAACCAGCAGCAGGGAAATCATCTCAAATGGAACCAAATACCCCCCTTTCGCAGGAGAAAGCAGGGCCAGGCCGGCATCGCGCGCAGAGTGGAGTCCGGTATCGACCGTTAGCCGGTTGATGCTGTCAGTAAAAGGTGCAATCGAAATTAGCGAGAGGGTGATGATCAGTATTGATGTGCTGGCCAGAGCACCGGCCAGTTTGCCGACCGGTGAAAGATGTGGCTGCATCGCACCGATGCGTGATGTGAGGAGCACAGCAAAGACTGCGAGAACGACAATTCCACCAACATATATGAGCACCTGAACTGCCGCTGCGAGTTCCGCGCTCAGTAGCAGGTATAGTCCGGCAACTGCCAGCAAGGTGCAGATGAGCGATGTCACACTGCGCATTATCAAGGCCGAGCTGACAACCTGTAGTGCGAAAAACAGCACAACGGTTGACAGGGTATAAAAGGCAATTGCTTCAATCATAACCGTGGTTCCATAATAATTGCCTTCACTTTTCGGTCTTATTCTCGGTTTTGCTCTCGTCGCCAGTGGCCAGATGAGAGCCTGGTTGATTCAGCTGCTGCACCAGTTCGCGTCGGTCATATACTGCAGTTTCGAAGTCGTTGGACATGGCGATCGCGTCGAAGGGGCAAGCTTCAATACAGTGATTGCAGATAATGCATGTTTCAAAGCGATAGACGAATTGCTCCAGTTCCTTCTTTTTTGTTTCTTCGTTTTTTCTGGTGAGAATAGTTATCGTTCCGTTTGGACAAGCCGATTCACAGATGCCGCAACCGGTGCAGTTGTGGGTGTTGTCAGTCTGGTGCGGCATGATAACTTTGCCGCGAAAACGCTGGAACATCTGCAGGGACTGACGGTTATCCGGATATTGTTGTGTGACAACCGTGCGCGGATTGATGAAATAGCCGAAAGTCAGCCCCATGCCTGAAAGCAGGCTTCGGGAACCGAGGAACAGGCGTTTTGAAAAAGAAATAACACTCACCTTGGTCTATCCTCTTATGGGAAGAAGTAACAATTGTTGACCGCAACGATAGCAGCCACAGCAATATTAACCAGCCCGATTGGCAGTAGAACTTTCCACTCAAGCTGCATCATCTGATCAATGCGCAGTCGTGGGAACGTCCAGCGAAACCACATCATGAGAAATATCAGCAGGGATGTTTTGCCGAGAAACCATACGGCGCCCGGAATGATCGCCATCAGTTGATTCAATGTATCAAGTCCGGCGATATTAAAAGGTAACCAGCCACCAAAAAAGAAAGTGGCTGAAAGTGCCGAGAAGACAAACATGTTGAGAAACTCGGCCAAGAAAAATACGGCAAACTTCATGCCGGCGTATTCAGTATGAAAGCCAGCGGTGAGTTCCGATTCGCCTTCGGCGAGGTCAAAAGGGGTACGGTTACATTCGGCAGTTGCGGCGATGGTAAACAAAATAAAAGCTACAAATGCTGGAAGGTGTCCACGCCAGATCCACCAGCCATGTTCCTGGGAGAGCACTACTTCCTGCAGGTTAAGTGTTCCACTGAGCATGACGATCACCATTACGGCAAGTGCGGCAGTCAGTTCGTAGGATATTAGCTGGGCACCTGTGCGGATAGCGCCGAGCAGAGAATATTTGTTGTTTGAGCTCCAGCCGGCGAGCAGTAGTCCGAGAACGCCAAGCGAAGATATTGCGGCGATGAAAATCACGCCGGTATTGAGGTTGGCGATTTCAACCGGCACAGGCCAGGGAATAAAGGCCAAGACGGCAAAGGTTGCGGAAAGGGGGATAAAAGGCGCGGCAATAAATAGCAGCTTGTCGGCTCCGGCCGGAATTGGTGATTCTTTAAAAAGCAGTTTTACAGCGTCAGCCACTGGTTGCAGCACCCCGTGCCAGCCCACACGCATTGGTCCGAGGCGGCACTGGAAGTGGGCGCAGACCTTTCGTTCGGCGTATATCAGCACCAGAGCGACGAGGTTAACGAAGGCCAGCATCGCCAGCGTAACGAGCAGCATTTGAACAGCGTTGCTTATCAGACTGGCAGAGAGAACATTTTCCATAAAAACGGCCGCTCCTAACGATCGATATCCGGGATCACAAGATCCAGGGTTGAAACTATGGTCACAAGGTCGGCAATCTTCAGATTCCGCGCCATGCAGTTTACCGCCTGCAGGTTGTTGTAGCTTGGGGAAGTAAGCTTCACACGGACTGGTTTGTCGCTTTTGCCATCAGAATAAAGGTAACAGCCAAATGCGCCACGGGCTGTTTCCATTAGTGAGTAGTGGGCGCCTTCAGGCAGTTTGATTTTGCGCGGAATAGTCGCTGTGAAATCACCGGGCTCGAGCATTTTAATTGCCTGGTCGATGATTTTCAGCGATTCGCGCATTTCTTCGATTCTTACCTGGTAGCGGTCAAAGCAGTCACCAGTTGTGCCGGTCGGTACGTCGAAACTGAAACGATCGTAAATACCGTATGGAGCATCTTTCCTGACGTCGCGGGCCAGACCACTGCCGCGGATAACCGGGCCGGAGCAGCCATAGGCAAGGGCGTTTTCAGGGGAAAGAATGCCGACACCCTGACAACGAGATTGGATGATGACGTTTTTCGAGAGCAGGCGTTCGTATTCGTCTATCAGGGCGGGGAATGTCGTCAGCAATTCGTTGACGCGGGGGATGAAATTTTCATGCAAATCCCAGACGACGCCGCCGATGCGAAAGTAATTCATTGTCAGTCGGGCGCCACAGGTCTCTTCGAATATGTCAGTGATTTTCTCCCGATCGCGAAAGCCGTAGAGGAAAGGAGTAAAAGCGCCAAGGTCCATGCCAAATACACCCCACCAAAGAAGGTGCGATTGAATGCGCTGCAGTTCGGCCATCAGGACTCTGATTACCTGAGCGCGGTCGGGAAGTTCAAGACCCATTGCTCGTTCAACGCAGTCAATCCAGCACCAGTTGTTGGTGTGGGCGCAGAGATAATCAAGGCGGTCAGTGAGATGGGTAATTTGCGTGTAGGTTTCGTTTTCGCAAATTTTCTCAATTGAGCGATGGATGTAGCCAAGGTGTGGTGTGACCTCAAGAACAGTTTCGCCGGCAAGACGCAGTACCAGTCGCAAAACTCCATGCGTTGAGGGATGCTGAGGACCCATGTTTATCAGGTATTCTTCAGTGCGCGGCTGAGTGTTGTCACTACTGCTGTTTTTCTCGCTGTCGAGTTGCTGTATCCGCATTGGACGTGGCGCAGTGCACGGAGAGTGAGATGCGGCAGACTGTGATGGGTGGCTGTTTTGTTCCATGGTCGCGTTTTCAGTCAGGCTTTTTAATGAACTCGTGCTCCGCATCTTCGTAGTCTTTGCGAAGCGGGAAGCCGGTGTATGTGCTGTCGAGCAGGAGTTTGCGCGGGTCGGGGTGATCGGTAAACGTCACGCCGAAAAGTTCGGCAATTTCTCGTTCGTGCCAGTTAAAAGCGGGAAAGATTTCTGCCGCAGACGGGATAACCGGCGCTGAACGCTCCAATTCGGTGTGGATGTTAACCTGCTCTGAGCCATCAGCCCGGCGAAGAGCGTAGATAACTTCAATTTTATCGTCGCTCATGCGGTCAATAGCATTGACGTGCAGCGGTAAAGAAAACGTTTTGCACGCAGAGTTGTCTGAGGACTCGCCAATCGAAACTGATTTGAACCAGTTTATAACGGCCGGGATTTTGTTGGCTGGAATTTTCCAGGCAGCATGCTGGAATCCTGCCAGCCCTTCGGCTTCCGGGAATTCGTGTTTTAGGGCTTCGTTTAAGAGCGGTGCGATCTCGCCTGCTTCGCGAGCGGCCGGAGTGTTTGTTACCGACTTTCCCTTTTTCTGTGGCTTGCCCGGAGCGTAGGGAAGTTCGGGATCAAATGAACCGCGTTCGCTTTGCCAGTTTACCGCCTTGGGAGATTTTGCCTCCCATTTGCCGTCAATTCCTTTTTGTCCCAACAGAGCGAGGATACGGGAAACGAGGCCACGGCGCGCAGCACGCGGCTTCAGCGACGAAGCTTGAGGCAGATGTCTGTGACTTTTTTCTATGTCCTCTACCGGCATGGTTCCCCTGGTATTTATTCATTTACTCGTTGATGATTCGTAAAAGTGGGTGCACCTTTTCCAGAGGGAGCTTGTCCTCTCTTTTGTCAAGAATGGATTCTCCCTGAATTTTTTTCTGCAATTGCATGATTCCGTAGAGCAGTGCCTCCGGGCGTGGCGGGCAGCCTGGAACATAGACATCAACAGGAATGACCTTGTCTACCCCTTTGACAGTCGAATATGAGTCGTAGAAGAAGGGCCCACCACTTGTGGCGCAGGCGCCCATGGCAATCACATATTTGGGTTCGGGCATCTGGTCGTAAAGCCTACGCAGACGCGGTGCGAGTTTATAGACTACCGTACCTGCGACAACAATCAGGTCGGCCTGGCGCGGAGTGGCGCGGGCAACTTCGGCGCCGAAACGGGCCCAGTCGTGGCGTGCGGCACCTGTGGCCATCATTTCGATTGCGCAACATGAGGTGCCAAATACCAATGGCCAGAGCGAGTTCGAGCGCGACCAGTTAATTACTTCGTCGATGCTGGTGATGAAAACCGAGTTTGACAGCTCGCCAGGGACTTCGGGTGTCGGTGACCCTTCGACAAAGGTTGGGGTTTCAACAGCTGGATTTGCGCTGGAATCTTCGTTTGTCATACCCACTCCAGAATTTTTTTCTTCCAGGCAAAAACAAGTCCCAGTACGAGGACAAGAAGGAAGATGCCAACTTCAACAAGCCCGATGACACCGGCTTGTTTAATGACGACTGCTGTCGGAAAAAGGAAAGCGGCTTCGACTTCGAAAATCAGGAAAACAAGGGCAAAAAGATAATAGCCAACGTTAAATTGCATCCAGGCGGAGCCAATGGTTTCTTCACCACATTCGTATGGCAGACCCTTGGTCTGACTAGGTGAACTTGGGGCCAGAAGATGCGAGGCCAGCACACCACCGCCAACCAGCAGGGCACCAGCAAGAGCGAACAGGGGAATGTATAGATAGGACATGATGAGTCAGTTGATTGCTGTGTTGTTTTGCTGTGCTGGTTTGTTTAGTCGGTTTGTCGTGTTGGTTTGCAATGAGTTGCGAAATTAATCGAACTTATCTTCACCAGTAAGATCGTGATCAATCAGACAACCACCTAATCAGACCACCGGGCACAGAGTTCTCTCAGCGAATTGCGCTTCTAATAGCAGCATTTATCTGGAGGGGCCAGACCTTGTGTTAAGTTATTTGAAATAAACTTTCCCAGCTAGGAAGTTGTAAAGTTTAAAGAAAGATTCGGCTTTAGCCCGAGGTCTGTTGCTGAGGCCAGTGAATTAAAAGGCGAGCAGTATATTGGTTGACAGTTGTTGGTTTAAGGAGGATATCTGGATATCCGTATGTCCATAGGTAAGGTCAACATGCTGACAGTATCACGATTTTTTAGATGTCTTTCTGACGAGACCCGTTTGCGCTGCGTTATGCTTGTGCATCGGGAAGGTGAACTTTGTGTTTGTGAGTTGTCCGCTGCACTGAATTTGTCGCAGCCGAAAATTTCTCGCCATTTGGCGTTACTGCGTCAATCTGGTTTGTTGATAGATAGTCGTGATGGGCAATGGGTACTTTATCAGGTGAATCCTGATTTGCCCGAGTGGGCTGTTGTCCTTTTAAATGATTCTTTGGCGGCGGTACAATCAAGTGAACAATTTGAAACTGATCGAGAGCGCCTGCGAAGCGTAGCACGGATGCCCGTAAGCCCGCGTCAATTTTTAACTGAAGGGTAATTGAAGTGAATAGATTTTGGCGGTCCGAGTGGAAGTCGCTCACGTTAATCATTGTGGTGTTCATTCTGTGTTTTTACTTGCCGGTCGAAAAGATGCAGGAATCGAAGCGACTGTTTGATTCGATCTGGGAGGCTTTGTATTTGGTTCGCTGGTATGCGCAGGAACATGTGTTGCTGTGCCTTGTTCCGGCTTTTATCATTGCTGGCGCCATTTCTGTGTTTATCAGTCAGGGCGCGGTGATGAAATATCTCGGTGTCCAGGCCAACAAAAGTTTGGCTTATGGGGTTGCCGCGGTGTCTGGAACGTTGCTGGCAGTGTGTTCTTGTACTGTGCTACCGCTGTTTGCGGGCATTTATAGGCGTGGTGCAGGATTGGGTCCTGCCGTAGCTTTTTTGTATTCAGGCCCAGCGATAAATGTGCTGGCAATTGTCATGACCGCCAAGGTCTTGGGACCAGAGTTGGGTATCGCCCGAGCTGTTGGCGCTATTGTATTCAGTGTTGTGATTGGTTTGTTGATGGGTGTGATTTTCCGAAAGGAGGAACAGGCTAAAGCCGCAGCAGGACTGGCCATGCCAGAGGAGAATGAGAATCGGGCACTTTGGCAGAACGCCGTATTTTTTTTCGTCATGGTTGCGATTCTGGTGTTTGCCAACTGGGGTCGGCCCGTTGAAACTAGTGGTGTCTGGTATGAACTGTATGCCGCCAAATGGCAGCTGACAGCTGTGTTCGGGTTGTTTTTTGCGGTGTTGTTGACCCGTTGGTTCAATTTGCGAGTCATTATGGTGGCCCCTGTTGTTGTGATGGTGGCAATATTTGCTTTGTTCTTTCCCGAGCAACCGTTGGCAGCGTTCAGTGTTGCTGTCGCCGGTTTTACATTGCTGACTTCTTCGGCTGATGATGAAGCAGGCGATTGGTTTGCGTCCAGCTGGGAGTTCGCCAAGTTGATTCTTCCGTTGTTATTGATTGGTGTGCTGGTCGCCGGATTTTTGCTTGGTCGACCAGGTCATGAAGCGATGATTCCATCTGAATGGATCACACGGTCAGTTGGAGGTAATTCGTTTTTGGCGAACTTTTTGGCATCCTTTGCTGGTGCTTTCATGTATTTCGCGACTTTGACAGAAGTGCCAATCCTGCAAGGCCTAATCGGTAACGGCATGGGGCAGGGCCCGGCGTTGGCGTTGTTGTTGGCTGGTCCTGCGTTATCGCTACCTAATCTGCTTGTACTCAGGACGGTGATGGGCAATGCGAAAACTCTGGTATTTTTGGCGTTGGTAGTCGTCATGGCGACGGCTTCCGGTATGTTCTATGGTTTATTGATGGAGGGTTAAAATGAAAAAATTACAGATATTAGGCACGGGATGTAAAAAATGTCTTTTGTTGACCGAGCATGTTGAAGCCGCCACTGAGCAATTGGGCCTGGTTTGTGAAATTGAAAAAGTAACTGACCTTAACACCATTATTGATATGGGTGTGATGGTCACTCCGGCTCTGGTGATTGATGGCAAAGTGGTGATGTCTGGCAAGACATCATCGCCCGAAGAAATTAAGGCGATTTTGCAAAATCTGGGCTAACCGGGAATCGGGTATGTTGAATATATTTGTTATTTGTACTGGCAATTCCTGTCGTAGTGTCATGGGTGAGGCATTGTTGAATTATCACGGCCGGGGCCGCATACAGGCGTTTTCAGCGGGTAGTCACCCCATTGGACGGATTAATCAGGGTGCGCTGGAGACACTGAAACGTCACGGACTGCCATCTGAGGGTTATCGAAGTCAGTCTTGGGAGGACTTTGAAAATCAGTCAATGGATATCGTGATTACTGTTTGCGATAGCGCCAATGCTGAAATTTGTCCGGTCTATTTGAGTAATGCGCTGCGGGCGCATTGGGGAGTGTCTGATCCTGGCCATGTTGATGGAACTGAGGAAGAAATAATTGCTGCGTTTGAACAGACCTTTGCGACTCTGGAGTTGCGCGTCAAGAGGATGCTGGAACTGCCGTTGGAAACGATGCCGCCTGACGAACTGACGAGGGAGTTGAACGAAATTGGCAAGTTGATGGTTTGATAGGTGTGAGTGATGCTGTGCTAAGGAAAGATTCGGCTTTGACTGCAAACCGTGATGTAACCTTAGGTCGACATTTGGGGAATGAAGATTGCTTGAATGAAGAAGGATGAGAGAGCTGCTTCACTGACATAATTAGCTGTCAGTGAAGCAGCAGGGGACATGCTATTTATCCATTCCTCTTTGTTGATCGGGGGGCTCTTTTGAGCCAACCAGAACTGTGGAACAACCTGGGTCGGTTGTTCCGCCGCCATGTTGTCCCATAGTTGCTATGCGCTCTTTTTCGCGTGCATCTTGACTGTCGTCCAGCAATTCTTCTACCCATGATTCGAAACTCATAAAAACCTCCAAATTGATTGTCAAAACCGAAGTGGAATGGTGCCAGAACTGTTAGCAGATGACAAGGTGGGGGTTGAAGATGGGTGCTGAGGATTGAGATCGAGAGCATCGGTGAGCTATACCGAGTTAAAAAATTCCGGTGAACGGCTATGTCCCCGGCTCTACTGGAGAGCCGGGGTTTAGAAATTCAGTTTGCTTCATCAAATGGGGTGACAAGGAAAAACCCGTCCTCACCACGCGCCTGATAGAGCGGCATAAAGATCAGGCCGTCACTTGGGCAGGAAACATCACCCTGAGCATCGGTCGCCAGAACTTCACCCTGTTTGACGGCAGTGAAGTTTCGGTAACCGGGTTTCATACGGAACTGGTCTTTTTCCGTGATTGCGTGGCGATAAGTGATGTGCAGTCTTCTTGGGACGCCGTTTGTCAGTGACCTGAGAACTTCTCTGGCGCTTGCGTCTTCACCTCCATTAATCATGCGGAGTTTGAGCATAACCGACAGCAGGAGTTGTTCGAGAGCGATGATTGTTTCATTGGAGTCGTGCTGTCCGCCTTCACAGACAAAACTTGTCGCTCCAAGGCTTGTCATGTGTTCAAGCAATGTGCCAACAAGAGCGCCGAGACCCGAGACGATAGGAATCGGGAACATTGTTGCAAAAGATTTAGACTCAGGAGAGTCGGCGCAGATAATAAATGGGGAGCCATGAGATGAGGTGGAGTGAAGATCGATGAAATAAAGTTCACGATCTTTTTCTTGAGCCAGGATATCTTCAAGGCATTGGTAAAGCTCAAGTTGTTCTTTTTCCTCTGGTTCAAGAGTCTTAACGCCGCCGTTAATCAGTGCATCTTTAATTTTGTTGACCTTTTGGGGTATCCAGAGACGATTAAGGTCGGTTGAGATAAACCTGACTTTTTGTCGCAGCGCTGAGCGGTTGCCAAGGATGGAGATAATGCGGCCGCGGAGGCCAGTAATTTTTCCAAGTTCTATGGCTTGGCTGATTCTCAGGCTTGCTTCCACGCCAGCCGGTTCGTTGCCATGGAGGCCGCCCACGCAGATAAGCAGGGGCCCATCTGCGGAAAAGGTGTGGTCGCAGATGAATCGCTCGGGGACCTGCATTTCGGTTGACCCTTGAATAGATATTTCGCACTCTCGTCTCATAACCGCTCCATTTTAATGAAGTGTAAAAAGAACAAACCCTGATTAAAAACAGGGCTTGTCTATCATGAGCGATAGCCATCGGGAAATTTAAAGTACCAAAGTGATAGATTCAGGGACTCAGCCTTGGGGTTCAGCGACAAGATAGGGGAAGAATCTCAGGGGGTCGAGCGGCTTGGAATTGAAGCGCCATTCAAAGTGCAGGTGGGCTCCGGTTGATTTGCCTGTACTACCGACTGCGCCGATGATGTCACCGCTTTTGATTTTTTGCCCGGGGCTTACTTTAATTTCGTTAAGGTGGCCGTAGAGCGAGACAAAACCCTCGCCATGTTCGATAGTTACGAGTTTTCCGTAGCCTGCGTACCAGTCTGCATATACCACTGTTCCGCTGGCAACAGTTCTGACATGGGAGTTGGAGGGGACGGCGAAATCTATTCCCTGGTGGTGTTTCCAGACCCGCTCGATGGGGTGCTTGCGCATGCCAAAAGTGCTGCTGACACGGCCGCTGATAATTGGAGAAACTACCGAAAATGGCATGCTGTAAGACTCGGCGCCAGAGTGGCCCGGCAAGACCAGGATCTGAGGGAGAGCGAGCAGCATAAAGAACAAAAACCGAATATCCATTCGATAAATCCGTGTGCCATCTAGGGTTTAAAACAGCAAAGCCTACTCTCCCAAGTCGGGATTCGAAGATAGGTTGCTTCAAAAATATTTCGGACGCGGTCATATATCAGGTGAATGTTGTGCGTGAATAACGGTAGGGTGTGGCATAAAAGTTCAGTTGGGAGGTGGGTAATATGTAACCTGGAACCTTCCGGAGGCTAAGGTGTAAAGGATCATGTGAGACATTTCAGTGGCGTTAGCATGCATTTTGTACGGTCTCGCATGATTCTTTACACACAGCAATGATAGGTTTTCCTGTCAACAAGCACGATAGGGGGAGCGTATGTCATGGTGCGCGGTGAGCTCAATGAGCCAGAGTCTGAAGTTGCTTCTGGCGTAGAATTTCAGAGTGCGGTGCCTGTAAGGTGAGCTCTGAAGTCTGGAGGTGTTTTATAAAGAGCCTGGAAGGCTCTTCCACGATGCTCTTTCACAAGGCTCGAACTGTTGCGGCAGAGTATAGACCATTCTGGGGTAGTGCTCCCCGCTTAATAAATCATGAACGGTACGATTGTAACCTGGAACCTTCCGGAGGCACCTTACCTTCCGGAGGCACCTTCCGGAGGCTAAGGTGTAAAGGATCATGTGAGACACTTCAGTGGCGTTAGCATGCATTTTGTACGGTCTCGCATGATTCTTTACACACAGCAATGATAGGTTTTCCTGTCAACAAGCACGATAGGGGGAGCGTATGTCATGGTGCGCGGTGAGCTCAATGAGCCAGAGGCTGAAGTTGCTTCTGGCGTAGAATTTCAGAGTGCGGTGCCTGTAAGGTGAACTCCGAAGTCTGGCGGTGTTTCATAAAGAGCCTGGAAGGCTCTTCCACGATGTTCTTTCACGATGCTCTTCCACAAGGCTCGAACTTTACGGCAGAGTATAGACCATTCTGGGGTAGCGCTCCCCGCTCAATAAATCATAAACGGTACGATTGCTGCCGAATATTTTTCGCTGAAAGAAGCGATTTCGGGCAGCAGATGGCTTGCCGGATTTCCTGCTTCAGCATTTTTGCGGAAATTGTCCGAGCCATAAAGAAGGTCAATGGCAATCGGATTATCGATAAATTCGTAACGTTCGGTTCTCCAAGCAAACTGATTTGGATAGAGGCGGTACAAGGCTGAGATTAGTGCCAGACTTACGGCGTATGGCGAAAAGGCATTGCGGTCAGTTATGTGCATCTGAATTCCGCCGCAGGTCTGTTTTTGCCACTTGTGAAATTGTGGTTCAAATTCAGTCGGGCGAAAAGCCACTCCATCAAGAGGGATTCCTTCTTCTCGTGTCGCGGCGATCCAGTCAGAGCCATTGATAAAGGGGGCGCCGAGGAGTTCAAACGGTTTGGTCGTCCCGCGCCCTTCGGAGATATTGGTTGCTTCAAACAGACAGGTGCCAGGATAAGTGATAGCCGCATCCAGGCAGGGCATGTTCGGTGATGGCAAGACCCAGGGAATAGCGGTTTCGTCATGATACTGTGCTCGAGACCAGCCTTCGACGGGGATAATCTGTAGCTCTACCGGGCAGGGCGGAAGGGTCTCTCCGTCGATGTCGATTCCCGCTTTAAACATCAGGGCGAGTTCGCCAAGCGTCAGGCCATGTCGATTGGCAACCGGTCCGACGCCACAAAAAGAACGACAGGAGGACAGGATAGGCGAGCCTTCAATACGGTTCCCCGAG
The DNA here is from genome assembly GCA_028689495.1 of bacterium. GTDB lineage: Bacteria > Bdellovibrionota_C > UBA2361 > SZUA-149 > JAQTWB01 > JAQTWB01. The sequence goes on from JAQTWB010000009.1 coordinate 61,569, forward strand.
ATCGGATTCGGTCTATCAAGGACAATAACCTTTACGCCACATTTTGCCGCAGTCTGCATCAGGTAATACATCGTCTGGGAAAATGTGTAATAACGACTTCCGATGTCCGGCAGGTCAACCAGGACGACATCAAGATCTTCCATACTTTCGATTTTGGGATGCAAATCTTCAACCGAGCTTCCGTAGAGACTTATTACTTGTCTGCCGCTCAGTTGGTCGTTCTGATCCTTGACATCGGCCATATCCTGACGAGCGGCGCGAAAGCCGTGTTCCGGGGCGAAAATTACCTTGAACTGGCAATGTTCTTCCAGGAGGCTTGCGAGGTGGTTAAACGAGCTATCTACGGATGCAGAGTTGGCAAGTAGGCCAAGCCGCTTGTTTTTCACTGCGGCAAAACCACTTCTTTTCAGTGCTTCGATTCCGGTGATCACTTTTTTCATGGTAGCCTTGTCCGTTGTCAGTTAAGGCAGGAGGCATTTAGCAGGTCATCTTTGCGCGAGATTAGCGTATCGAGGTAATCGAAAGAAAAAATGCCACTGTCGTGACCGTCGTCCCAGCGTAGACCGATGGCGTACTGACCAACGGCAAAAACGTCTCTGAGATCTGTCTCGCTGTCGATAGTAGACTTTACAATTCGTAGCATTGCGCGTCCTCCTCCACCAAGTGGCTTTGCGTGTGAAGTGTTGCCACGTTTTTCCTGGCACTCGGCACAGGGGCAAAAGCGGCGTAATATTTCGCTGTTCAGGATATGCTCGCTATTGTCGCTAAGGCGAATCAGCAGGCCACTGCCGACTTCTTTTTCGGGGAGCAGCTTCTTCAATCGACGAATTTCAATTGGGGTTCTTGCGGGCATTTCAACTCCTGGCTGGGCTGAGAAGTAATCTCGTGAAGTAATTAATCACGCTAAATAATCTGACAAGCGAGACCGCAATTAAAGACAGCGGTTAAGTGTATATTCAAGCAGCCACTCCAGCTGGGTTGCCGGAGATGTGTCACTTGCTCCGGTCGCCGCCGTTTTAAGTGACGCTTTGGCATCGTCGGCCCACTGTCTTGCCATGGCGCGGGCCTCGCTGATGACACTTGAATTGCGTAGCCATTCTACAGCCAGGCGACAGTCTTCAGCGCTTGGCTCCGGAATGGAGAAAAACTTCTTTGCTTCTTCGGGGAATGAGTTCAACCAGATCAGGTTGACAAGCGATGGAGTTTTTTGACGAAGGTCAGTGCCGACGGGTTTCCCGAGCAGGTCTTCGTCGGCGACTACGTCGAGAATATCGTCAATCATCTGGAAGGCGATACCGGCCTGCTCGCCAAACATTCCCATGGCGGCAACACGGCTTTCCTCGGCACCGGCAATGTGGGCGCCAACCGAGCAGGAGAGGTGAAAGAGTGAGGCAGTTTTTTTGCGGATAACGTCGAGATACTGCTCCAGAGCAAATCCGCTTTCGGCTGTCATGTGTCCTTCGAGCAGTTCACCCTCAGTCAGTTCGATGCAGGCCCGCTCGGTGCTGGTGATAACAAACCGGTCAAGTGTGGCGCAGAGACCAAAGGCTTTGACCAGAAGAAAGTCTCCCGCGAGCAGAGTTGCCGGCAGGCCGTAACGGCGATATGCCGACTCCTGAGATCGGCGTGTCGGGGACTCGTCGATGATGTCGTCGTGGAGCAGGGTGGCCATGTGAATAAGCTCAATCCCGGAGGCTGCGGTGACCAGCTGAGCTGAAGGTGAGGGCATGCCACAGAGACGGGCGGCGACAAGCGTCAAGAGCGGGCGAATACGTTTGCCGCCAAGCTTTTGCAGATAACACCCTATTTCGGTCAGCATCTTGGCGTCTGAGCCGAGAGATGAGGTAATCAGGGTCTCGACATCTGCTAGGCCCGGATATTGGGCAATGAAAGCATTCATTAATGATTTCGATGGCTTGCTGTCATCGGCGGCGGCTTCGCGGTCATTCAGAGAAGAAATCGGGGGTCTTTTATCCGGCAATGCGCTCATAGTCCGATACTGGGTAATTTGTTTGATAACGTGTAATTAGTTGCAGGGCTGATTGTTTGTTTATTTGTCGCGAGAGAGTTACCACTGGCTGTCGTGAAGGTAGCAAATACGGGGGCGGTTGAAAAACAGTCTCATAAAATCTTGATAGTGGATTAGTTGAACGATGAATTTCCGTAAATGGCTGGAGGAAGAAACCGCGGGATACTTGAGTGAGCCGCCTAATCGGCGGACGATGGCCGTGTACCCTGCCGGGGGTAGTCGGCTGAGCCTTGGCGGTCGGGAATTTCTCAGTTTTGCCTCCAACGATTACCTGGATTTTCTTTCTCGGGATTATCTGGATCTTTTT
>JAQTWB010000194.1 GCA_028689495.1 bacterium
CGCACAAGGTAAAAATAACGAATCATTGGTCGACAACGCAAAACGAATTGTTACCTCTGGTGTGGCAGGGGGTCTTACTGGAGGAGTCGGGGCAAAGGCAAATGGATTTACTGAGAGTGATGAGCTGGTAAAAAAGGCGGCAGGTGTTGTTGCCGATGCTGGTGGGGCTACTCTTGTTACCGCTGGACAGAGGGTGGTTAATGGTGAAGAGCTGACTGGCGAAGGGCTGGCGAAGGACTTGGCGACAAATATGGGTTCGACAATTGCCGGGGCTCGCGCTGCCAAGAATCAGATTGTGGCGGATGAAAATCATTCTCAGTCCGCGATATCTCCTGAGGGTGGAGAACACGCAAATAGTGTGACGGTAGGAACCGGTGGGAACTCCAGATCCCAAGACCCGGCGGTTGTTGATGGTGACATACATTCTCTTGATGGCAATGCTGGGAGCAATAACGTTGATAACACCGAATCACATGTATTGGATGGCGCAACGGTTGACACTAATCCAGAACTAGACCCGAGTAGCGACCAGCTGCAAGATGCCTCTGTCGATACAGATGTTCCTCAATCCGGGAGTGGATCTGAAATAGATGCAGTCACTGTTGACGCTCCAACAGGTGCTGACGATGTCCAGCAGGATCTTTCAGCTGGAGTGGACACAACAATAGCTGGAGAAGAGGCAAGCAAAGAATTGCCGGGGAAATTGCCGTTTGATGCCAAGCAAGTGAGGGAGGGTTTGCAGCATGAGGATGCGCTGCAGAGTGCGATAAACAAGGAATACAACGAGCTTGCTGATAGTATTGGTCTTCAGGGGCCTGTGCGCGAAGTGATGAATCCACTTGTTCCGACGGACGCGGTGACTGATTATCGCCGGGCCGAGTACCTTACGCCGGCTTACAATATGGGGCTGGAAGCGGCTAAAGCCGGAGATACTGGAGTCTTTTACGGAGAGATCGATATTCGAAACGTATCAGGTTTGAATATTGAAATGGATAAGCGGGTGGGAGGAGGCGCAAACAGTGGATACTACGAAGCTAACCGCGTTATGGGGGAGATCTCTGATGCGGTTCGGCAGCCTTTGGAACGGCAGTTTGGCGCGGATAATGTAGCGTTAGTGCGTAAAGGCGGTGATGAGTTTGGTATTGTTATAAAAGGAAATCGCACAGGCGAAGAGGTTAATGCTGCATTTGCCGAAGCTTATCAGAATGCCAACAGCGTAGCTGAAGTAAACGGTATATCGTCTATACCCCATCCAAAAGATGGACAGCCGGGAGTTGGGATATACATCGGAGTTGAGCAGATAACAGCTAACAGCAAGATGTCTGAAGTTCTTGATTCGGCAGGACGTCAAGTGGAGGATGCCAAGAAATCTCATGCAGCTGCGACTGGAAAAGTAGAGAGCACAAAAGCTGAGCGCGATCTCCCACCTGAGGTTATCTCACCTACTAAGGAGCAGATTCGGAAAAGCGCTGAAATGCAACAGGGAATGGCTGATATAGTTGACGAGCTGGGAGTGCAGAACCCTTATGGGAAGTTTCTTGCTCCGGATGAGTTCCAGAAGAGCGCAATGGCGGCAAGGGCTGAAATATTTGGATTGAGTCAAGGACAGCACCAAGCTATCGAAAAATTTGCCGCGTCACATAGAGTGGACAAGGATTTGGTAACGGGGTTCGCCCCCCCTTCAGAACGGGCTCCAACCTACGAGAGGTTACAGGGGTTCGTTGATGAGCGGGCAAAATTGGGGCTTGATGATACGGCCAGTGTGGGTCGAATAGATTTACGTAACATGGCAGGTCTGAACAAGCAGGAAGCGGCAGAGGTCGCAAATCAGCATTTTAAAAATATTGCCGATATTGTTGTTAATGAAGTTAAGGCACAGGGTGTTGATGCTCAGGTAATACCGATGCGCCGTGGGGGCCCTGGCTTTGAAGTGGCAGCAGTTGGGGTATCTGGTAAAGAGATGGAGGCTGCATTCAGAGCTGCTGAAGTCAAGATTGCAGAATATGCTGTGGCTAATGGACTTGCGACGATGAAACATCCCAAGTGGGAGAACGACCGCTCGCAGGATGGGATTGGCATTTATGCGGCAGCGACAGATATTAAACCAGGTGGAACCGTCGTTGAAACCCTTCATCTCACTGACCAGGGTGTGCGCCAAGCCGAGCGCGAACATTTGGCTCCCAGTGTGGAGAAGTACAATAGGGAGCTTGCAGTTCGGGAGAAAGCGGCCGCCACTCAAGGGACGACTGTTGATCCCTTAACTTTATCTGGCCATCTGATAAAGGATATGTCGCAATTGGAGGATGCCCCGGTGGCGATGAAATCTGATTTGCCAGCAGAAGTGGTTTCGTTGGTGGAAAGGCGTAGAGAGCTGGCTGCTGAGCTGGCCCTGCCGGGTGGGGCGCTTGATCAGTTTCTCGCCAGAGAGGGAGTAGATTCGGATTCAGTTGTTGCATTTCATTATGGCTCTACCGCCAGTGGCAGGTCGAGTAGTCCCGCGAAAAATAATCGTCTGGCGCAGGATACCTCAGATGTAGACATTATGGTGTTTGCACTTGATAAGGATGGGCAGCCCTGGCGTCGGATGGAGGGGCAGAATATGCATTTTCAAGTTCCGGACAAAGACGGAAAGCTTATCGATGTTGAGGTCAATGCTGGTTACGTCGCAGATACACTGGATCAAGCACTTTCTGTCGATTATGGTTTTGACTACGTCAAGCCAGCCTTCACGCAGGATTTGCCACCCGGAGGTATCAGACTACGTTGATATCTCGCAGGTCTTACAGGCCAACACGCTTCTTACGCATCAGTGACGGGGAGAACGAGATTACCTTGCTGTCTTCGCTTGTAGTGCTATCACCCGAAGTATCAGTGGTGGGTAATTGTTTCTTGCCGGCGAAATTTAACACGGATTCAAGTTCGTCGACTATTGCCTGACAGGCCTGTGCTCTGGCCTTGTGCCGAACAAGTTCAAAGGCCATTTTCAGGACAACGCTATATTCCAGTCTTTTTGCTGATTCCGTTACAACGGTTGCCCCGTGTTGTAATGCGAGCTCACTTTCACGGAGTCGGCGAATAAAAGATTGGTAAACATTGCCAAGTTCTTCCAGGGCGATTGAACGCTGAGAACCACCCAAGCGCAGGATCTCGTTAAGACGATGGCGCAGTTCCTGGTGGGCGCCCTGCCATTCTCGTGAGCGAATATCGTTGCTCATTTGACTGAGTACCCGTTCGGCTTCGGCGGTCGAGATGTCGCGCATTCCTCTCATGGAGGCATAAAGCTTCTCAGCTTTATAGGTTCTGGCGACAAGGACTCTTATTTTTGAGGTGAGAGTTGAAGAACCGACCGACATGAAATCCCCCAAGAAAACAATATGTT
>JAQTWB010000066.1 GCA_028689495.1 bacterium
TGCTGGAGGCCCTGAAGTTATCCGAACCCGCCTTCATGATCAGGCGATAGATCCCGACCGTCTTCGGATTGCGCTTGATGATCTCGTCAGCAATGAAATCCTTGCGCGTCGTATTCGACTCAACAATGGCGTGAATGAGGTTCTGCGGAATTTCGCTGTAATTGGCCAGCAACTGCTTGGTGTCCTTGGGCAAACAATAGCCGCCGTAACCAAAGCTGGGGTTGTTGTAGTGACTACCGATACGCGGGTCCATGCACACACCATCAATAATCTGGCGGGTATCCAGCCCGTGAGTTGCTGCGTACGTATCCAGCTCGTTGAAGTAGGCAACCCGCATCGCCAAAAAGGTGTTGGCAAACAGCTTGATCGCCTCCGCCTCGGTGCTGTCGGTAAGCAGAACGGAGATATCTTTCTTCACAGCGCCCTGCCGGAGCAGATCCGCAAAAACCTGTGCCCGCTCGGAGCGCTCACCAACGACGATCCGCGAAGGATAAAGGTTGTCGTAAAGCGCCCTACCCTCCCGCAGAAACTCCGGAGAAAAAATAAGATTCTTGCAGCCGAACTGCTCTTTGGTCTTTTCTGTATACCCCACCGGCACCGTGGACTTGATGACCATGAGCGCATCCGGATTGATGGCCATAACATCCTTGATCACCGCCTCGATGGACTTGGTATTGAAGTAATTGGTCTCCGGATCGTAATCGGTGGGCGTCGCAATGATGACAACCTCCGCCCCGACATACGCCTCCTGCTTGTCCAGCGTAGCCCTGAAATTGAGAGACTTGTTACGCAGGTAGTCCTCGATCTCCCTGTCTTCGATCGGCGACGCCTTCCGGTTGAGCATGTTCACCTTCTCGGGAACGATGTCCAACGCCACAACTTCATTGTGCTGAGCCAGCAAAATAGAATTGGAAAGACCTACATAACCGGTGCCGGCAATAGCAATTTTCATCGTAAGCTTTTATTAAAAATTAAAACAAATCCCAAATTATTTAAACACTCTCAGCGAGCCATTTAACTTAAGCAACCGCTTCTCGCGAAGATCTTCTTTTTAGAAAAGTACGCCCCAAAGCAATCATCGGAGTCTCAATATATCGAAATGAGATATAGGCCAGCGAGAAAGTCAAAAACAGCCTCTCAATTCCTGAATGCTCAACAACTTCACCACCAAATGCACTAAGAAACAAATCAACACCGCCATGCCATATATATAACGAATAACTCATTTTACCTACAAGCACAACTGGAGACAGATTCAAAAACCTAAATACGACACCATCGCCCTTCCCAAAAACGGCGCCGGCAACCACCACAAGAGCCCCAACCGAAATAATCGTAAATCGGATTGTTTCTTTATAGTAAGAACCAGGCACAACACCAGCAATAACCATCAGGATTACGCCAGACCAAAAGACCCATGACATACCAAACACATTCGCCAAGAAATCCGCGCTCCGCAGTTGAAAAACAGCGGCCAGAGCTACGCCAAAGGCTATGGAATCAAACCTAGTTTCTGAATTTCTATAGGCTAACAATTTCCCAGAAAGTTCAGGAAAAAAACTTGCATACCCGACCCTGACAAGCAAAGAGAACAAGACAACGAGAACAGCAGCCTTCAACACACCCTTTGGAGTCTTTACAAAAGAAAAAACCAAAGGCATAAATAGATAAAAATGCTCTTCTACTGCCAACGACCAAAGAACACCAAATGGCAAAACAAGCTCGGAGCCATGAAGGGCCAAATAACTCATGTAGTAATTTGTAAAGTACAACGCCACAGAGACAATCTCAAGATTAGAAAAATCCAACTTAAGAAAAATTGCGCAAGAGATCACCGCAGCTACATATAGAGCCAAAACTGGAAAAAGTCTAAAAATCCGCCTAACGTAAAACCCAATTACATCAACAGCGCCCGACTTCTCACGTTCATAGAACAAAAGAGTTGTAATCAAGAAGCCGCTGATAACAAAAAAAATATATACACCCAACGCGGCGCCACCGCCACGACCAGAAAAAAAGAAATGACCTATTAGAACGATAGCAATGCTCAAAGCTCGCAGCCCATCCAAACAAGGCAGACGCACAGTCCCTGTCTCTTTACTCAAAAAAGCAGTCACCCCTCCCCCTCCCCACGAAATTTGCATCAACGCCGAAACAAGTCAGAAACAAAAGCAAAAATAAATATCGGATAATTCATCAGATATCTTTTAATCAACTTCGGCTCATCGAACATTCTATAAAGCCACCGCAAATTGAGCTTATCAATCCATAAAGGATAATAAGTCTGACCTTTAGAAGCGGTTTGATGTAAAAATCCGCCACAGGTGAAGCCAACTCCTCGCCACCCGCTGTCAACGAGTCCGACTAAAAATTGCTCTTGGACGGGCGTCCCCATGCCCACGATAACGACACGAGCACCTGACGAACTGATATCACGATAGCAATCGTCAACATCCGAGGAATTAGAAAAAAAGCCGTTACGTACATAAACAACATCAAGCTGACGACCAAACTTTGTCTTCCATACTGCAACAGCCTTCTCCGCCACACCTAGCTCACTACCGATCACAGCTAATGAGACACCTCGATCTAAACACTCTCTAAAAACGACAGGAGCGAGTGATGTCATATCAAAACTAAGACGTTTTGATGGCAAACCAATAACGCCGAGAGCCTTCGCAAGAATAACTCCGTCAGGATAAACTCTATCGAATCTCTCAAAAAGCTCAGAGTTCTTCCGCGCGAGAAGATATGAATATGGATTTAAGAAAGTAACAAGAGCGCACGTATCCAGGCTAGGCAAACTTCTTAGCCGTTCCTTACGTAACACGCGGCACAAAAAGCTCACGAAAAAACTCTCCTATAAAAAATACGTGCAAGCTCACCAATATATATCTTTCTATGCAAGAAGTAGTTTATTCCCTTCCACAAAACGGAGCTCGATGACAAGGCCTTTGTCCGAGCCAAGAGATTAAAACGTACGTACTCGTATTCCCTTATGCTTAACGTCTGCAAACCTTCGAGCTTGGACAACCAAGGAATTGACTTAACGGAATCTTGAATCCTCGAAAGTGAAAGTTGGTCGGATCGATCAAAGAATGTGGATCCTCTGCTTTTACGAAATGAAAAACCATTTAATAAAACCTGACAGTAGGCAAAATCCCAGTCTTGATGTTTGGGAAGCGTCTCGTCAAAATAAAACTTACCGTCATTCAAGAAAAAAAGACTGGATGTTTGTCCAATAAACTTGTGCCTTTTGAAAATGAATTCAAAATAATCAGCAGTAAAAACCTCGTCAGGATAACTAGACTTATACCCCTGACTTTCAATTTCCGTGTAATAAACAACGCCGCTTTCCGAAGATTCAGCGATTTCACAAAAATCTCTATCAAGGATTAAATCATCACTATCTAAAAGATGCACCACTCGGCCTTGGGCAGTGCGTATTCCGATATTCCGACAAACTGCGGCCCCCTTAGAGCCATTCAATCGAATAAGCTGATCAAACGATCTTAAGTTCGTGGGGGCTAGTGGAAACTCTGAACCATCATCAACAACAATAATCTCTACTGCTTCGGAACCTGGCATTGACAAAACTGAATCTATTGCGCGTTCAACCAAATCCAGGCGCCCCTTTGCTGGAATAACTATCGAACCAAGAATATCCTTTTTCACTTCCACATCAGCCCCTTGGTTGAATTTAAAGTGATAGAGCCTCGCTTATTCCCGACACTCCTCAATTCATACAGCGTCGTGACAATAAAGATAAAAAACACGTTAAAGCCTATCAAACGTGGCTCAAAAACATTTAGAACAAACAATGGAATCAACCCGACATATATTAAATAGCCCGCCTCATCTCCACCTGCTTTAAGAGAAGTAAACACAAGCCTTAGAAATAAAAAAACACCTAAAAACCCAAGAGAATACAGCAAGTCAATATATCCATTGTGAGTGGATGCCGCAGCAAATCCAATCTCGTCTATTAAATCAGAAACTTGAAATTCATCAGCCAAAGCAATTTGCCCAACCCCTACTCCTAAAATAGGATTGTTCATGCTAACGAGGGTGAAATAGCTCCAGATTCTATCTCGACCAGAGTAAGTGGCATCTTTGCCCAGAATATCAAAACTTGATGCATAGAATGAAAGGAGGAATACAAAAAGCGTAAGCAAAAAAATAAAGATTAAACTTAACCTTAGTACGTTTTTTCGACAAAGCTTAACTCTTGCACCTTTAAAACGGCTTAGCCAACTATAGAAAAAAAACGATAACAACGAGCAAAAAATTGACGTTGTAGATCCAGAAAGCACGGTTAACACAAAGGGAAAAAGCGCTGCAAAAAACCAGAATCGCGACTTACTGTAACTCGCAACAACCAACATAACTGAGACAGCGAGCCCCATATTATTCCCGAGATGGTTCTTATGATTAAAGACGCCTTGCCATAGCCCATTATGGATGCCGACAGAAACCCCATAGCTTGGAATAAATAAGACACATAAAAAAGACAGCAATGCAACAAACAAAAAGGCAATGCTCATAGTACGAAAAACAAAATGCGTACCACATTGTCGAATAGACACATACGTAATAAAAAGAGCCGCTGATATCGGAAAAACTATTTTTAATGCATTAAAAAAATCCTGCGACCAAACCAAGGATGCAATTATATAAACAAACAAAATAGACTCTCCAGAATAAATATTTATATTCCGCAGCCGTCTATAGAAAACAATAAACGCAATACAAACCAAAATTGTCAAAAAAGACCATACAAAAGGGACGTAACTAAGGGGACCGCTATATTCGACAAACGAATCAACTCCTTCTGAGCGCGCGCCCCCGTCTTTCCACAAAGGAAAAATAGATCCAGATGCCACAATGACAAGAAAAAAAAGAAGCGGTTGAAGTAGAGATTTTCCAGGCATATTTCTCTCTCGATTGCTAATCATGGCTTCAACAACAATGAACGAAGACCAATCGCCTTTAGAAAAACTTCGCACTGTCGTTTATTAAATTTAAATGAAATTAATAAATACAAAAGTGCAGCCGACATCTGTGTCAAAAAGAAAAGAAGCAGGCTTGGTTCACTCAAAACATAAATAAAATGAGCAGCTCCAAATGCCAATGTGGAACAAAGAAAGGCCTTCATTGGTAGTCGCCAATATTCTAAAAAACTCATTGCTGTATGTGGCCGCACCAAATAATACCAAACAGGAAATACTTGCTGGCCAACCAAAACAAGCAACAAGCTAGCAGCCAACTCAACGACGCCGTAAGTAGCCCCAATGTAAAGTATCGGGATGAATGCCAATGCAGTAAAAACTGCAAAAATGAACGCCTTCCTCGACTCTCCAGTAACAAATAGCAGCGCACCACTGGGGTGCCCAACTGATCGCACCATCCCCCAAAGAGCAAAAATAACAAATATCTGAGATGACGAAGACCACTTATTTCCAAAGAGGAGCCTTATCCAATCCTCCGAAGAGAAAATCATTGATACGTAGATTGGAAAATTAAGGAACGTAATAAATCCAAGTATCTGAGAGTAGACGTTCTTGAGCTCTATTGGATCACTTTGGCTCTTTGAAAGGAAGGGCGACGAAACCCTTGTCGCCGTATTGTTAATAACTAAAGCAATCTTCAGCCCAAGATCTTTCGCCACCCCATAACCGCCCATTTGAGCTGCACCGATTACACGGGCGCCGATGAAGACATCAATCTGCGACGTTATGCTATTCACTACGCTAAATCCAAAATTAAAGGAGGAATACATGAGAAAAGGGCGAATTTTTTCAAAAGAAAGCCTCACTCCATATCTGGGCCTCAACCTCCCGATTAAAAAAACCCCCACCCCCATGAATAAACTATAAGATAGAGCGCAAAGAACAACAGCAAAAGGTGTTCTATAATAAAAAGAAATAACAATAAGAAATATAAAAGAAAGCCCCCCCGCCGCCATCTCACAAAGAGCAACAGGGAAAAATAAAAAATCACGCTCCGCGATTACCTTAGGCTGGGACCAAACAGCATTTAGAAGAAATATGCCACCAACGCCCAATACAATGGCAACGAGCCTTTCATCTGCATAAAATCGAGCAACGCCATACGAAAGAGGTACGCTTATTAAAAAAAGGATAAAGCCAAAAACCAATCCAACTCCGTAAAGAGATGCGAGCTCCTCGGAGCTTAAATCTCGGCGATGCAAAATAATATTATTCAGGCCTATATCTGAAAAGACTTGCATCATCGCAATTAGCGAAAATGTCAGGACAGCGACCCCCATATCTTCAGGGCCCAAACATCGCGCAAGAACGATAAGTTGCATGAATTGCAACATCGCTCGAAACAAAGTTGCCACACTAGCCCATCTTGCAGCACCGATCAGTGAAGACATATTTCTAGAGCTCAAGATAGAAGTCATGCGTCTGTTTAGCCAGCACACCCCAGTCAAATGCGCTCATATCCACTTCACGTTCACGTCCGCCATTTGATAAGCCATCTTCCAAAGACTCTCTCGTGAAATCCCCTTCATATAGATGAAGGTAATCGTTACCGACATAGCTTCGTATTTCAGAAAGAGAACCTTTATTCGGCGCAAGCACCATTCTATTTAGAGAAAGAGCTAAAAGAATTGACCCCGAATTCGCGACATCTGCGTATGGCAACACAATGCAGTCAGACGCGCTTATTAAAAGATGGAGCTTCTCTTCACTAATTCTATTCAGATCTAGAACAATATTCTCTTTCCCTTTAGACAACTCGAGAATTTCTCTCTCTAGGCTATTATCATTCACCACCGAACCTGCCACGATTAACATCGCGCCCGATTCGTTCAACTCATTAAAGCGCTCAATCAATAAAGGAACGTTTTTATATCTTCTAATCATTCCAAAAAAAAGCACTACTTTGGTAGCTGGATTAATCCCCAATTCTTTTTTTGCAAATGATCTCGATTTAGGCTCAGGAAACACATCCCGATAGTGCCCATGCAAAACAACCCTGGATTTAACAGATTTCATCGAAGGAATTTCGACCATTGCTTTGTTCTTAGTGAAGTCACTCAAGAATATCAACCCATGACATAACTTTGGAAATTTTTCATAGAACCAAGCATTTAATTTCGGATGGCGCCGTTCATGAGGCTTTAGATTGTGAACGGTCCAAACCAACTTTAACCCAAAGACTTTTGCAGAAAAAACCACACCAAAAAGGAGAAGCGCCCGCAGAAGGACGCTGATCATTTTCTCTTGATTTAGAAACGACTCAGGCCAATGGACGTGAATTACTTTAGATTTTAGCAATGAACTAAAACCTAATTTTTCATGCACAACTACTCCTTGGCTCTTTAGACTAGAGTAGAGCAAGAAATTGTATGGATTTTGATCTCTATTTGAAAATGCAGGACGCGCTATTATTTCCATATCGGATTAATACCTAGAAAATCCAAGCCTTAATGAAACGCCTGTTTTATTGTAGCCGTTATCCTCAAGCGGGATGAGTCGGCTAACAAGCACTTTCTTACCTTTATATATTTTCAAATTAACATTTGAACTTGAAACGGGCGTAGAAAATGTCGTTGATATTTTTCCTTGATAATTTTTGAAAATAATGGCGGCGGGTTTATCTACGCTGACAAGGTAATCATTACCCATATTCACAACACCGGCTGCGTGAAATATAGCGACCACTAACTGACCGTTATCAAATGACGCGGCGTGCATAGACTTGCTGTTAATCAAAACTTTTGCGCTGCCTGACTCACCCTCATCTAGCAGTCCTTTGACTACAAAGCTCGCATCAACAGGCTTCACACCATGATCAATCCACGCGAACTCAACCTGCCGTATCTCCGAGCCTTCACTACCCACTTTGGACTCAACAGACTTCTGTGACCAATTAACAAAACCATCCGTCTGGACTTTGTAGAAAATACCGCCAGAGAATAGCTGTATTGGGCTAGCGCCATCATAGGAAGAACTAGTCGGAGTCTCTTTTTTACGAACTCTTTGAATCAGTGTTGTTACAACTTTTTTATCACTAGAGGACGTTATGCCTGACCCCATCATCAGGAACTCGTTCTTATAAAAAAACCAAGCTCGACTAGCCCTTAAACCTAAATGATCAAACTTAAAACCAACCAAGCCAACATCATCATCAGCTAAGCCGACGGATAAACTATTTGGCAATGTCAAGTATCCCACTAGTTCGGGCAAGGTATCAAGGCTGGTTACGCCTGGAATGCGAGACCAGTCAAAAAAAGGATAGGCATCAACATAATCTTGGTCTTTTGTCAGGAGATAAGTCGATCCAAAAGGGGCCCAATAACCGGATGAATTTTCTCCATTTAGTCCTTCTGCTGCGACGCTGAAAGCGTCAGCGACCCGAACAGATGCATATAATTTATTCGTTTGATGTACTAAGTAATTTGAATTCCAATAGTACTTACTACCTAACCAACTTTTATTTTCTAGACTACCACTCGTCAAGCTCTGTCTGAATGCGGCCAAATCTGCTACGAGCGATGACTCTCCAGCCAAAACTTCTAACCGTTCAAGTGCCAAGGCCAATGCGGGAACTTTCGTTTCGTTTGGATTATGTCGACCGACCTCTCTTCCCCTCGCCGACCAATCAATCCATCCAGAACGAACTATTGGATATATTCCCTTCAATCCGTATTCGAGTAAAAAATTTACTTTATCTTTATTAATTCCTATACCAACAAGCTTATATGCATAAGCAAGTTCAACAGAGTCAATCAGAAAATCCAGCCCGTATCCACCGCTATAAAATTGCTTGCCATGCTGATGAAAGCTAAAATCATACTGCACACCTTCATCATCATCGACTTTCAGAGCACTTAAAAAAAGCGACCTGCTATTATGTAGCAGTTCGCTGTCATCAAACAAAACAGCCATCCCGTAAAATACATTGGCGTACCAAATAATATTTTGGCCTTTTAGCCGCACTGACGGTACTTTTCCAAACTTAGGGAAATAACTTTCCTTGATGCTTTCTATTTCTGAGTCGTTTAAGCTATCTTTACAGGCAAGTAGGATTATTATTAGTTGCTGAGGAACCCCTAAATCGCGATACCACCAATTTCTGGATTGGCTCGCTTTTTTTTCCCATAGTTGTAGTCCGCGCTTTATTGAATCAAGCTCTTGAGTATTGACACTTGCATTTCTGCTATTTTTAATATGATCGATAGCTAGCGCAGAAAGCCTGTTTAAGTGCAACATAGGCTCCCAAAGAGCAAGGGACTGCCCTGAATAATTTACGTCCACCCAGCTACCGTCTTCTTGCATCGACTCGACAAGAGAGCGTGCATCGTACTTTCCAGAAAGATAGGAGTGTTTTTGAACTAAATAATCCCTTGCCAACTGAAACTTATCTAAACCTATTTTTAAATCAGACCGTTCTGCTGCGACGGCCAAATTCGGAACGACAGCTGCAGAAAGATAAAAGCAGATAAGAAAAACTGATGCGAAAACTTGACTTATCCAAAATCGCATCCCGGAAATATATCTACTTGTTTGAATACCTATAGCTGTACACATAACCTTTATATCCGTATCTGTAGCGCTGCCGATCAGTATCTAAATCATTGAAGACAAAACCCTTGACTTGGACACCGGCCTGATTGAGGCGCTTGATAGCCTGCTCAAGCTCACGAATAGGGTGACGCCCGGCACGGGCCACCATCAGCGTGGCGCCAACATGACGACCAATTATAGCGGCATCCGACACCGCCAATACAGGCGGCGCATCAACAATTAGCGTATCGAACCTGTCGCCGAGTTGTTCAAGCAATTCCTCAAAGCGCAAATGCATCAGCAACTCGGAAGGGTTCGGCGGAATCTGGCCCGTCGTGACGACCCACAAATTAGGAATCGCCGTTGGCTTGACAATATCGTCAATACTCGCATCGCCGGCAACGTATTCGGAAATACCGATTTCTCGCTTGAGACCGAATTCCTTGTTGATATGGCCACGACGCAAGTCGGCATCCACGATCACAATGCGCTTGCCCGCCTGAGCCAATACGGCGCCCAGGTTCTTGGAAATGAAGCTCTTGCCCAGACCGGGGCTGGCGCCAGTGATGAGCAGCGAGTTCTGCTGTGAATCGAGCAAGGCAAAGTGGATGGTGGTGCGCAAGCTGCGCAAGCTCTCGATAGCGTCATCCTCTGGATTGGAAACCGCCAGCAATCCACTAGTGGCCTTGCCACCCTTGCCGCGTCGCCCAAGCGCCACTTCTTCGCTGCTGTGGGGAATGGAGGCATACACGGGTAAACCAAGACGGGATTCAATTTCTTCCGGATCTTCGACTACCACCCGCAGGGTGCGCAGAACCCAGATGGCCCCAAGGCTTACGATAAAACCCAAAAAGCCGGCAACGGCCAGAATAGCCACCGGCTTGATGCCGACAGGCTGGGTTGTAACGGCAGCAGCATCAATGATCCGCACATCACCCACCGTACCCGCCTTGCTCACCCGCAGTTGCTGGGCGGTATTCAACAGTTCGGTGTACAGCGCGGTATTCACCTCCACGTCGCGCGCCAGGCGCAAGACAGTTTGCTGCGTATCCGGCAGCTTGGCGATTGCGCCGTCAAACTGGCTGCGGCGGGCCTTGAGCTTTTCGAGCTTGGCATCGGCAGCCTGGATGCGCGGATGCTCGCCGGTGAAGTATTGGCGGAGTTCGTCCTTTTCCTGACGGAGGGCGACGATCTGATTGTCGATCTCGACGATGGAGCCCAGCACGCTCTGGGTTTCGATGTTCAGATCGAGGGAACCACGGCTTTGCCGGTAGCCGTTATAGGCCGCCTCGGCGGAATCCAGTTGGCGCTTGACGATGGGCAACTGTTTTTCAAGGAACTGAAGCGTGTTTTCGGCCTCGGCGGAGCGACGCTCGACATTCTGGCGCAAGTAGGTATTCAAGATATCGTCAAGGATGACGCCGATCTTGTCCTGGTCATTGCCCTGCAAGCTGACTTCGAGGATGCCGGATTTTTTGCCACGCTCCTTGATGGCGTATTTTTTGGTCAGCGCCGCCAGAGCTTCGTCGAGAGATAGCCTGGTGAGCTTGAACCGCGTGCCCGGCCGGGCCTGGATCTGGGCCACAAACAGGGAATACTGGCCAGCACTGGCGCGGGCGCCCACCATCCCCTTCAGGACGGGCTCATCGCCATCGGCAAATACCTGGAAGGCGCCGCCCTCGCCCACCACCAATGAAAGTGTTTCGTCGAGCATGTCGCGCGGCACGTCCAGCGCATCCACCTGGATCATCTCGCCCCCCCAGGCAAAGCTGGTGAGACCAAACAGGGGGCTGTTGAGGCCTTCATCCTTGTAGCGACGGGCAATGGCCCGGCCAATTAGCGGAAAATGGCGCGGCACCGCTTCGATATTGAGCTTCTGCTTGTTGATGACCTTTTCGAGCACCATCCGCGAACCCAGAATTTCCTGCTCGGCGGCGACTGTCGTGTCCCCCCCAAGCCCTAGCAGGGGACCAAGATCTTTCATCGCAGCAAGAGCGCCGGAAGCTTTCTCCTCCACCTCCAGCAGGCCGCTGGCACGGTATTCCGGCTTGGCGACAAAGGTCCATCCCAGGCCCAACAGAACTGCGGCGGCAGTGATCGCCGCCACCAGCCAGCGGTATTCAAAGATCACAGCAATGATTTCGCCGAGAGCCAGGCCTTCGTCGTCCTGATCATCCTGCTGAACCATACCCTGCATCGGGGTTCCGTGTGCGGGGGCTGCGGGTTTCAATTGATCGTTATCCATGGAAAGTCCGTTATGTCTTGTCTGTGACCGGGCCTGCGCTACACAGCAGACCACATGCTCGCTTGCCGCTTAGTTGCGCCCGCCAAACAGCGGATACTTGGCGTTTCCGGCTTGGTAGAGGGTCTGGGCGGTGGGCAGGATGTTGGTAATCACGCGGTTCCAGCGCACCACATCGGCGGCATCCACATAGATGATGTCGCGCGGACGCATCGCGAAGCGGTCAGCCAGCAGCATGGCGTCGGGCGAGCTGCCATCCAGGTGGAAGAGTTCCGGTGTTTCGTTCTCGCCACGCATCACGTAGATCCACTTGGGGTTGGAACGGTCCTGGCTGATGTAGCCGGCGTCGGCCAGGGCTTCGGCCAGTGTGGAGCGCCTCTTGGTCATGACCAGCGAGCCGGGCTTGGTGACTTCGCCCAGGATGAAGATCTTGTTGAAGCTGCGGTCGGACACATTGAGGATGTCACCGGGCTCCAGCAGGGCGTTTTGCTCGGTGGCGCCCTCTTCGTACATGGACTGGATGTCTACCCGGAAGGTGGTGCCCTTGCGGGTCAGCAGCACGCGGCTATGGTCCGCCTCGGGGGTAAAGCCACCGGCACGGTTGACGGCTTCGAGCACCGTCATCGGAATGTCAGTCACATCCTGCAGGCCGGGCTTGGCCACTTCGCCCACCACGTACACGCGCTTGCTGCGGAAGGCCGCCATGCGCACGTCGAGCTGCACTTTTTCGATGTACTTGGAGAGGCGGGTTACCAGCAGGTCACGGACCTGGCGGGTGGTCTTGCCGGCCACCGGCAGCACCCCCACGTAGGGGTAATAGATGGTGCCGTCTTCGGCCACTACGGTACCGGCTTGCTCCGCCGTACGGTATTGACCAGCCGGGGTGGTGAGTTCGGGGTGATCCCACACAACAATGGTGAGGATGTCACCGGGGCCCACCTTGTAGTCCAACGCCGGGGTGTTGCTGTTTTGCGTTTTTTTGGCGGCGTCGGCAGCGGCGCTGGCGCTGAGGCGCGCGCGGGCAGGCTGGGCATTTTTGAACTGCTCGATGATCAGTTCGGCGTTGATGGGTTTGATCTTGACGTTGTCGGGCACTGCCTCGGCGGCGCCCTCCTGCCTTACCGGCAGCTTGACGGCCGACTCTTCGCGCATGGAATAGGCGCGGTCACCGGGAACGATGGCGCAGGCGCCCAGCAGGGAAGCCAGGCCGGCCACGAGCACACCGCGGGAGAATCTGCTGCTGGAAGATCGGGACATACTTGAATCGGCTTGGTGTCGGGATGCGGTCATGGTTCGAAGTTCAGTTAAGGGGGGCGTTTTTTGCTGCAAACGCCCCCAATTCGAAAGTGACAGGCACAGGTTTGTTGCGGACCGAGTGATCATCCACTTCAGATCCGAAACGCCATAAAGCGCCATGGAAACAGAAATTTACCGCCGGAATCCTACCATGCCGACCCGGGTGAACTGCACCCGGGCGCCGCCCGGCTACAGGCATGGCGCCAAAAATGGCACGCTCCGTACGCAACGGGCGCAGGCGGGCAGAAAGCTCAGCTGGAAATCCGCTTGGCAATCAGCGCACCAATCACCACGGCACCGGCCAGCAGCATGAGGCCGCCGTCCGGCTCTTCGGTGGGCGTGCGCGCGGCGGCCTGCGGGGACGTGGCGCCGGCTTCGGGCGCACGACGATACGTGCTGCCGCCTGCCGCGCGGGCGCCGGCACCAAAATCAACGGCCGGCATCAAACCATGTACCGAAGGCAGGCTGGCCTGGGGAACCATGGTGGCCGCCCCCAGGACGTCGCCGGGTGCCGACCACGCTGCCCCTGCCGTTAAGAATCCCGCTGCTGCAACAAATGAACAGAGAATTTTACGCATGATGGCTGAGCTGAAAAGCGCGGTTAAAATGTGATGAAAATGAGGATGCAAAAATCACGCCTGAATTTTTTTCATGTGCAAAATTACCTAACTATTCACAATAATTCATCATGTTGGAATGTAATATGGATTTTGCACTTGCAGCATCGAGGGAAGTCCGACGGGCCGAGTGTAAAATTTTTCGACACAAAATTCATTCAGATCAAGCCGGCGGGTGCCGGGATATGCCCTTTACCGATTCGGATAAATTCATGTATCATTTAGCATCTAGTTGTTTC
>JAQTWB010000010.1 GCA_028689495.1 bacterium
AAAGGCGCCGGTGAAGAGCGCATCGAGATGCAATTTCTCGCTGATGTCTTCGTCACCTGCGAAGCTTGTCAGGGAACTCGCTTTCAGCAAGCGGTCCAGACTGTTCGCTATGAAGGCTTGAGCGTTATCGATTTCCTGAAAATGACAATCAGCGACGCTGTCAACTTCTTCAAATCGTCAGAACAGAACAAAAGTTCGCTGGAAATCCTTAAACGGCTTGAGCCCCTTGACGCTCTTGGACTCGGCTATCTCACCCTGGGACAGCCGCTCAACACCCTTTCCGGTGGCGAAGCACAAAGAGTCAAACTCTCCTCTTACCTGCTTAACAATGCGGAACCAACTCTTTTCCTGCTGGATGAACCAACAACAGGTTTGCACCCACACAATGTGCAGCAACTGCTCAATGTATTCGATTTGCTAATCGACAGAGGTCACAGCATTGTCTGCATCGAACACAATCTCGATGTTATCCGCGCCGCCGACTGGATCGTCGAATTCGGTCCCGGTGGTGGTGAAAATGGTGGAGAGGTTATCGCTGCTACCGCACTTCCAGACTATCTCAAAAATCGCAAGGCCAACAAAAACCTGCCCACATGGAAAGCCCTGCACTCCTTGAGAGACAAACCACGTCAATCGGTCCAAAAGATTGCCGGTAAGTCATCGAAAAAAACTCCCTTGACCCAGGATAACCATTCTCTCACCGGAACCCGGTCAATCCATATAGCCGGAGCCCGACACCACAACCTGAAAAATATTGCCCTCGACATTCCGCATAACAAAATAAACGTGCTGACTGGAGTTTCGGGGAGCGGTAAGTCCAGTCTGGCTTTTGATATCGTCTTCCAGGAAGGACAAAGGCGTTATATCGACTGTCTCTCACCCTACGCCAGGCAATATATCAAGCAGTTGTCACGAGCCGATGTTGATCGGGTCGAAGGCTTGCCGCCAACAATCGCCGTCTCACAAAAGACGGCTGTATCTTCGGGGATCTCCACGGTCGCAACTACTACTGAAATATACCAGTATCTGCGCCTGCTATACTGCAAAGCTGGTGAGCAACTCTGCCCAGACCACAATTTACCGGTGCGCAATCTCTCGGCTGAAGGTATCGCCGATTCTCTCGTTGAACGATTTTCCGGCAAACAGGTTTACATTTTTGCGCCAGTTGTTTCCGGACGCAAAGGCTACCACAACGAAGTCTTCCGCCGCGCCGTCAATGCCGAAATTTACAGCGGCCGCATTGACGGTGAATTCAGCTCGTTTGCCGAAGACACTCGACTCGAACGACACAAGCTGCACTGGATTTCCCTGCTGGTCGGCAATATTGCAGTAGCTCCGACAAAACGGTCCATTCTCAGCGAAGCAATTTCCCAGGCACTTGTCTTGAGCGATGGAACTGTTGAAGTCTGCCTGAAAAAAAGTGGTGACGAGCCCGCCATCTACAGCACCAAACGCGTCTGCCCCAAGTGCCTGAGAGGATTTCACGATCTCGACCCACAGGATTTCTCCTTTCGCTCAAGGCGCGGAAAATGTGGCAAGTGCGCCGGAAGAGGCGTCATCGAACAACGAGGCAAAACTGTCACCTGCCCGGAATGTGAAGGCTCGCGCCTCGGCACTATTGGCCGAAATGTTCTCTACGCTGAAAAACGCATTCATGAACTTACCGCAATGAATGCCTCCGAACTGCTGCATACCTTGCAATCAACACCAGTCAACCTGCGACTGCAGCCTGTTATCGCCCCAATCATGAGCGAGGTTGTTCAACGCCTCAAGTTAATCGAAGATATCGGTTTGGACTATCTGCGCCTAGACAGGGAAAGCGACTCGCTCTCCGGTGGCGAAGCCCAAAGGCTTCGTCTCGCCACAGCAGTCGGTTCACCGCTCACCGGTGTCTGTTACGTTTTTGATGAACCGACAATTGGCCTTCACGCAAGTGATCATGAAAACCTGTTTTCCGTATTTCGCAAGATACGCGACATGGGCAACACCTTGCTTATCGTCGAACACGATGAAGACACAATTCTCAGTGCCGATTATCTGATTGACATGGGCCCCGGAGGCGGAAGCCAGGGGGGAAACGTCGTTGCCGCTGGAACACCGTCGGAACTTATAAAAGACGGCTCGTCTGTCACGGCATTGTGCCTGCAGAAACGCTCGCTCAGAGCCCAGACTTCGGGGTCCGATCGAAAAACAACCGGGACTGAACTGGTCACCATTAACAGCGCCTGCTGCAATAACCTCCAGCACGTTGACGCCTCATTTCCGGCTCAAGCCCTGACGGTCGTCGCTGGTTTGTCCGGCGCGGGGAAAAGCTCGCTTGTTCATGGAGTCCTGACACCGGCAATTGAGCAAACATTGGCCAAGAAGAAATCAAAAAAGAGCGAACAACTCTGGAGCGAGCTTATCCTGCCGGAAACAATCAAGCGACTGATTGAGATCGACCAGTCGGCAATCGGCAAGACTCCGGCCTCGACTCCGGCTTCATTTCTTGGCGTATTTGACGAACTGCGAAAACTGTTTGCCTCTCTTCCCGAAGCAAAACTTCTCGGTTTTGACGCCGGCCATTTCTCCTACAATTCGGCGAAAGGACGCTGCCCGACCTGCGGCGGAAAAGGCTTTGTCAAAGTGCCAATGAGCTTTCTGCCCGATGCTGTGTCTACCTGTGAGGAATGCCTCGGACTTCGCTATAAAAGTGAAATCCTCAAAGTTACATTCCAGGGCTTGTCGATTGGTGAAGTTCTCAACCAGACCTTCAGCGACACACTGACACTGTTCTCCACGCATCGGCGGGTAAAGGACAAACTGAAACTGGTCTGCGACCTCGGGCTGGGCTACATAAAAATCGGCCAGCCCACCTTCACCCTTTCCGGTGGAGAAGCCCAGCGACTGAAAATCTGCCGCGAACTCGCCTCATCGCAAAGTAGCGAGATACTCTACATCCTTGACGAACCAACCGTGGGCCTGCACATGAGTGACGTCGAACTGCTACTCAACATGCTTCGGGCCCTCGTCGAACGTGGCAACACAGTCCTTGTCATCGAACACAACCTCGACGTTATCCAGGCGGCAGATCATATCCTCGAAATGGGCCCCGGCGCTGGCCCTGCCGGTGGCAAGCTCGTTTTTTCCGGCACACCGCAAGAGCTGCGCAAATTGAAGAAAAAAACGGCAACATCCAAGGTTTTAGGTTGACTATGTGAAGCTCCGGGTAAAGTTCAGAGAGTAATCCAATTCTAGTCTTGGTTTTAGGTTGTTTTATAAGAGATAAAAATTTGATAGTTAACTCTATTAAGGGGCTACTCTCCAATAAATATTGCACATGAACCTATGGGATGCATATTGAACATGATTCGAAACGAAGAAGAAAGAACATCCCAATTTATCGATCAACGAGTCTGCAAATTATGCGATATCCATGATTTCGAGGATCCTGAGTTTGGGAAATTGGCAGTTGATATTTTTGGAGATCCTGCGATTTCAGCCCTGCATCACAGAAAACTTTGGGAGTTCACAATTACAGTAAAGGCCCTTCAGCGATATGGACTCTGGAATAGAGACTCTAGAGGTTTGTCGGTAGCAGCAGGGTTCGAAAGAGTTCTTTACTATATGACAAATTTCACAGGAAGAATTGTTGCCACAGATATTTACGGCGAAGGTGATTTTATAGATTTGGAAGCAACAGGGGACTTTCTTATCAATCCCGAGAAATACAGACCATACGAATATGAAAGAGAGCGACTTAGTGCTCTCAAAATGAATGCATTAAATCTACATTTCCCAAAAAATCTTTTTGATTTTGCTTTTTGTCTTTCATCAATTGAACACTTTGGCGGTGTATCTAATGCTGCTGTTGCCATTTCTGAAATGGGAAATGTTGTTCGTCCGGGTGGTTTAGTCATCGTAACTACTGATTGTTCTATTGATGGATCCAGTAGCGATCAAGTGTTCTCTCCCGCTGAAATCAAACGGCTGGTCAAAAAAAGTGGGTTGGAGTTGGTTGAAGATATTGATTTTTACATATCGCCTGATTCTCAGGGCCTATTATTGGACATGTTAAAAGATAATTTAGATTCACTTCCTCACATTAACTTAAAGTTCATGCGGTCCAAATTTACGTCAATTTGCCTTGTATTCCAGAAAAAGGGCCGTGAAGACAATATCAAGAGGATAGACGATCAAGAGTTTGATCGAACTATTTCCAAGCTATCATCGGAGCAATACCCCACAAAACTACCGATCTGGGCTTACTGGGGTATTTTAAAAGTTAACCTCTTTGCCCGATATCAAAGGGGACTTTTCCGAATCATGAAGCTTATGGGGAATACTTAACAAATCCCAATTGATGGCATTTTGAAGGCCAAATCGAGATGGGCTCGTTTTACTTCTCCAAGCATTTTTCGCATATTCTTCGACCTCGATCTCCATCGAGAAACAGGCCAGAGAATAACCCGACTCCATTTTCACTGACTATTTTCATTCGTAGGAAGATCCAATTCCTTGGAATTTGTTGATTATCGTTTCAGCTTCACATGACGATGTCGACGTTTGTTCGCTGTATCGGAAACGTTAGGTTTTTCAACGAGTTTTTTAAAAAGAGGTAAGTATAATGAATCAGTTAAATGCACATCACGACTTGGAAGGACTGGCGGGTTCGCCTGTCCTGGGTATCGTCAGTGGATTTGGTCCGATGGCAGGTACCGACTTACTCCGCAAGGTGATCGCCAACACTAATGTCAACGAGGATAAAGAGCACCTGCCTGTCATGTTACTATCTGTCCCACCTGAAGGAAGTGACTTTCTCGGCGGAAAAATGAAAGTCAATCCTGGCACGCGAATCGGGAAAACATTACTGGCTATGGAGGCGATGAATGTTTCTATTGCGGCAGTTGCCTGCAATACTATTCACGCCCCTATCATCTTTGATGAAATTGTCAGGGTCCTAAAAGACGCCGGAGCAAAAATCAAACTACTGCACATGATAGGTGAAGTAACTGATTTCTTAAAACGGAGTAGTATCCCTATAAACAAAGATGATGCGAAGATTGGTCTACTGGCAACCTCGGGAACTATCAAATCGCGAATCTATCAAGACCACCTTAACTCGGCGGGATATTCGGTATTACTCCCTGACGAAACAACTCAAACGCAAGTCTATGATGCTATTTACAACGCGGATTTCGGTATTAAAGGGCACTCTTATCCAATAAGCGCTGTCGCAATAAACTACCTGTCCGCGGCAGCACGTCACTTGGTCGATCGGGGGGCAAGCTGCATTGTTGTTGGTTGCACGGAACTGCCGCTTTTCTTCTCCGAACCATTTTTTGAAGATGTGCCTGTTATCGATGCCACGAATATCCTTGCTCGTGCATTGGTTCGAGAGGCAGCACCAGGTAAATTAAAACTAATCGCCGAGTAGTGCCACTGGGGCAAGTTGAAAAACTTGTCCCGATTTTCATTTTAAGGACTTGAATTCAGCAACAAACACATTGTCATCGCCGATCGATCGCATAACGACCGTCGTCGCGCAATTCGTAATTCAGCGGCGACATCAACACAAACGGGCGGACACAAGGCCCGCGCCCTACGATAGACAACAGCAATTTGAATGTGCCTGTGATTGATATACACCAAACACAACGACCGTTGTCGAACAAGTCGTACATCAGCGACAATATCAATCTGCAGATCTGCGTGAGGAAAGTTCTCATTTATTAAAACGCAATGGCAAAAGATGAGGCATCAACAGAAAAACGCTTTATAAAACTAAATATAATGTCCGGAAGATGCGCAAAGGGCAAAATCCGACCGAGAATCCCTTCTCAATTGTACCATCTCAGACTTAACCTGACAGACACTGTCAGAACGCCTTGAATTCCAAAAAATTTACTTCACGATGTGGTGAAGGCAAATCTGTTTGGAAGTTCAAGGCTTTTAACTCCCATGCCTACCAGAGATTTGCCTGAACCTTGTACGTATTCATCGTGGTTATCTTGTCCGGTCGACTGTCGACCCGGACATCTCAATCGGCAAAATTGTCTAAGCAATTGCACGTAATTTCACAACTGAAACAAGTTTTGCCCGAATATCTTGTGAATGGCTACGGTAGCAAGATCTCGAACCAGTAGAACATGTTTAACTGCTACAACTGCTACAACTTGAGGTGTCTCCTCCACCGGTATCAACATCGTTATTGTTAGCTGTGCTGTGCTGAGCGCTGCCCGTATGGGTCGGTGCATCATTGCCAACACTGCCGTGTTTGGCAGCAGGACTGCAATCACTACTACTGTTATCGATGTTATTCGGCGTCGGTGTTTCAAAATGACTGCTTAGTCCGGGCGCGTCCTGCGGATCGTTGCCTATCATCCACCACATCATTAACAAATGATCTGCCAGGTTGGATGGTTCATCTTCGAGATAGCGGTAATATTCGGTGCGAAATGTACTGGCCGACGAACCGTTATAGCGAACTGACTGCAAACGTCGACGATTATCGGGTTTGATTTCGACTGGCAAAAATTTCAGCAGAATAAGACTTGCCAACAGGCACGCCCTGTCCTCACTACTATTTGCGGCAGTGTAGTTCAAATCATCGACATAGCCTCTTAATTCAGAGCGATTCAAAACTCCGTCTTTTGCCCGTTTAAAAATAAACTGCAGCTCGGTGTAGCTTAAAATGTTGCTCATTGCGTTCTCCCGTGGAGTTAGAAAAAAAACTGGTTGCTTACACCCGTCACATGCCGGGTTCTTTGCTAACCATTACCGAGGCAACGCATTGCCGCAGTAATGGTTAGCAAAGTAGAACACTTAAATTGTCGTTGAGTGTATGCTGCAAACCTTGTCTGTGATGCCGTAATCAGAAATAGTCGCAGGGATGACAACTGTGAACTACCAACCATTCTTGATTACGGTTTCGGAATATCTACCCAAAGGGCTCGTAGGCGAGCAAAATAGTAGGGAACTATTAGGATGTTTGGCTAATGAAGTCAAGATTAGGTATCCGTGGGCAGATTTTTTTAATCTCAAGGCGTCATGACAGTCTCTTTCAGTTGAAGTCTGGACCAGTGCAGACAACCAGGTTCGGCAAGGGCATTTCAATGCTGATAAAAAGCCCATAAATGAGAGACCAGGTGGTCCCTCATTCATGGCCAATGCAGTTTGAACAACCTCAAAAAATGCACTCTGACTGCTGTTATATGGGATGAGCTGACACTACCCTTCGGTGGAGTCGCTCAACATGGCTGGGGTCACAGACAATGTTCCCCCATGTTCTCCAACGCTTTTACCGGCCAGATAAAGCTTGATCACCTGTAAAACAACATCCTTGTTCACCTCGGCACCACAGGCGCTGAGGCAGCTTGTCATCAAACGGGCAATCTTAACGCCTTCTTTGCTACCTTCTTCTTCCGCCATCTGCCGACGAAGCTCGTTGTTTTTCCCACTTTCCTGAAGCTCGGTCGCTTCATTCTTTAAAGCGTTCATACGAATCTCATGCTCGGCCTGATCAATCGCTTTCTTGGTATTGATCGTCGCCGCGCGGTTGAGAATCTCCTGCACACTTCGATCTTCCGGCATCCAGCCACGCAGCTGAATTTTGGAGATTTCAAGACCATACTCAACCATTTCTTCCGTGATGCTATTATCCATGAGTTGTTCGATTAATCTGCCCGGCTCGGCCTTAAAATCGTCGAACGTGACAGTACCGACAAGCTTGGTTACTCCGGTCATGATTGTATTAAACATAGCGCCAAACGGGTCATCCGTGCTGTTTGTGAATTTGCCGAGGTTCGAAACCTTGAAATAAATCATTAACTTCACAATCAGCGGAGTTTGATCAGTTTTTGTCCGAGCGGCAACTGAGAAATAGGCTTGAGTCGGTTTGAGACGGACCACCTGAAACCTGAGATGGCGCGGCTCCTTACCTAACCCATCACTATCCCCACCGCCAGTCAGACAGAATGTGTGTAACTTTTCGTCGGGCTTCACATAAACGCAGTTTGAAACTTCCCCGACGTTACCATCGGGAACCTTGCCGCCGAAGTAGTAATTTTGCTTACCATCGCCACCGATGACAACAATGGCTTCGTTTTCAGCCAGCTGAAAGCGGCTATGTGGTTCCATGTTGCCATCAGGATGAATGTGCAACGCCGCAGGCCCATTGATCACAGTATCTACGCCTGTCTCATCGTAGACTGAAACCCGTTGCTCCTGATGTATCGCCTGAAAGGTAAAAAATCTTACGTTGCACCAGGGCGGCAGATATCTTGGCCCATCGACTATTACTTCTTTGGAAAAAGGGCTTGAAACAAGGGCGCGTCGACCCGATGGAATAAACTTGAAAAGCTTAGTTATAGACATTGTAATAACCTCTTGTCCCGTAGGACTAAAAATGAAAATGGAGTGCCAATCTCTCCAACAAGGCCGAAGGCTCTGCTGCCTTAGGCCGTGCTGGAAAGTCCCACTACACCAAATTTTTACTGGAAATTCTTTTAAAGAACGGACAGCTAAGAAGAACATCCGCTGTTATCACAAGCAGTAATCCCATCAGTAGATCCTTTGCGGGAACAAAAACCATTCAAAACTGCGGGCACTTCTTATCATGCAACAACACGATGTTTCAACAAACAGCCGAGCCATAAACCAGAACAGCGTAATGCTCCCAACTCACCACGGACTTATGTAATAAATCCGTGTAATTGACTTCTGGTCTCCAGAAAAATCGCCTAGGTATGGATGATGCTGGTGTAATAAACCACTTTCAGGAGCAGAGAATATCCTTATTCTCTGCATTCCATAATTTAGATCTCAAATATCAGGTGCGTTGCTGCCTCCCGGACCATGGTCAAAGAAGTCGAAATCCGTTTTGAGAGATAGACGCTCTCCTCTGTTGGACGGGATAGAAGGTGTCGGTCTTGATGGACGAAAGAGCCAAAAGAGCAAAGCAAAGACCACAACCAATGCTCCAAACAGCATCAGTTGTCCCTGAAAATCAAGGTTGCCTAACAAATGATAAATTCCTCCTGTGCTCATGGCAGCCAGACCAAATATCAGGCTTATCCGACCGCGAACCAACAACTCGAGGACACAAAGGGCAATGCCGGCATAGATCCAGTAAAACGGATCGAGATTGTCCAGATATTCTGAAAAAGTCATAACGTTTTCTCCTCTCATAACAAGAATGTGCTCCTGTGGTTGCCAGAAACTGTGCACCAAAAAATGCTCATAAAACCTCCATAGTGAAATGTGAAAATAAGTGCCTTGGATACTGCAAACGCATGTGATCGTCTGGCCAAAAAATTGAGGGGGAAAACAAAAAACATGTTTACACCAGCCTCAGCTCAGGAGTTGAGCAGAGGCCAGCTTGGGTTAAGTGCCCGAAATAAAGATAGTTGGAAGGATCAGGGGTAATGCGACGAGGCGTTCTAGCAGAAAATTGGCGAAAGGCGAATGGAGCCTGACTTGAAAATCGGAATGGCTGGATGAGGTGAAAGCGAAAATGGGACCGGGTTACTTTTACCCATAACGAAAATGGGCGAAAATGGGACCGGGTGGCGAAAATGGGACCGGGTTACTCGAAAATGGGACCGGGTTACTTTTACCCATCACTCCGACCAGGCCAATCATGCAGTTAGCACAAAGAAATCACCTGGTTATCTACCCCCTCAAAAGATAGTCTTAACTTTTAGTCAAAAAATCAAAGATTATTCATTTTTTTCATAATTGAAACGGCATAGCGACTGCCGGCCGTCAAGGAGCCCAAATCATAACCTCAAAATGGGAGTGTTGCGAAATTAGCATTTCGCCAGGATTGACTTCCGTCAATCCACTTTTTCGCATCTACGATACGAAAAAGTCTCCCCTCTATTAGTTTTTCTTTTGTAGGGCCAAAATGGCCCTACATTTACTGCGCTTGGTATTCTTTTTAGCGCGCAGGCATCCAGCTTACGCTGTCTGCATTTTGGGTGTGGTGTTCAACAGACCCAAAATGCGCCGGGGAACGACGGAACTCTCGCAACCTACATCCTGTCTCGTACGTTGATCATCAGCGGCATATCGCCCGAAAGTCCCCACTGCTCATACACTTCCAGCCCCACTCCATTGACACTGCGCTGATACCACTGTCCCGATGACGGACGATAGACTGCGATATCAGCCAGGCCATCACTTTCCAGATCACTGGCAAGTGGCAAATCACCCGGCAGACCGAACTGCACGACAGTGTTTTTGTTGTGACAATCGTATGAAGTGCGCGACGGACAGAAATACCAGTTGCCCGATTCCGGCCTCCAGACAGCAAGGTCAACCTTGTCGTCTCCGTCAAAATCGCCGGGAATTGGCCGGTCGCCGGACAAGCCCCACTGGTAAGAGTATGTGCTGGCCTCTTCTCCTTCCTTGTGAACCTTGATGTACCAGGTTCCATTCCCCGGCCGCCAGACGGCGAAGTCGGTCATGCCATCGTTGTCGTAATCAAGTGAGAGTGGCACATCACCGGGTAGCCCCCACTGTTCAACACGGTATGAGTTGTCGGCAAAGCGGATATACCAATTCCCTTCGCTCGGTCTCCAGACGGCGTAATCGTTAATGCCGTCTCCATCAAAATCTCCTTCCATCGGCACATCGCCCGGCAGTCCCCATTGCACAACGCGGTAACTGCTGTCCGCGTGACGGATGTACCAGTTTCCTTCGCTCGGCCGCCAAATAACGAGCTCACTGGTCTTGTCGCCATCAAAATCACCGCGAAGCGGCACGTCCCCGGAAAGACCCCACTGAACCATGCTCACCGATTCGGAGAAGGGCTGCCTGACATACCAGACGCCGTTTTCCGGGCGCCAGACGGCGATCTCGTCAACCTGTTCTTCTGTTTCAGCAGTAACTTTCATTCTGCGCAAACGGTCGCTCAGCGGATATGGCTTTAGTATCACCTCTCCGACGCGATCATAGCGATTGCCGTTCTGGCGACCACCCCAGGCGAGAATATGGTTGTGGTCATTAAGCGCCAGCGCCGAAGTAATGGTCCATGCCGAGCCTGAAACCAGAGCCGGAGTCAGATCCACCAGTCCGCTTTTCGTCCCGACAAGCGGCAAAGCCGAACCGCTACCAAGGTAGCTGCTGCCGACAATCACACCGGAGTTATTGACGTCGTAGACGACGACATGACTGCCGGCGAAGGGGATGTTCTCCACCGTCGGAGTCTGTGCCGCCGTGTCGAGATAAAATGTCTCGCCCTCGCCAACTTCACCGACAATAAGGCCATCATCATTTACCGCGTATGGCTTAATCGAGGTATTGCCCACCCAGTTCTGAATCACGGGAGCAGTGGCTGGTGCGTCGTAAAACATAAATTTATTCGCATAATCCCAGCCAACCAACAGTCCATTATTGTTGATGTCGGAAACTGTCCCGTAGGGCAAAACAGGATAAAAGGCCGATTGGATATTGATTTCGCCTGCTTCTGTCTGCCCCTGACGATGGCGACAGGCATAATAACCTTCCGACTGAACCCAGCAGACACTTGCTACGTACTCCCCGCTACCACTTATCGCCGTTGGCATATGCATGGAGGCGTAAGAAGTTGAACCTTTCCCATAAAATGAACTCAAACGGCCAAGCTCAGTGGTGTAACTGTAAGAATAACCACATATGGAACCGTCATCCGCAACGCCTGTCACCACACCATTCTCCCCGTTCGTCCAGCGCTGGCCGCTTATCTCTGGTGGCTCAACAGCTGCCTGAAATATTTCCTGAGTACCCCTGATGTAGCTGAAAAGATGTCCACCTGATGGAACGCGATCGAGGTTATCGATCTTTCGCTGAACAATTACGCCGTAGTTATAGCCCGCACCGGTGCCGACATGAATTGTCGCAAGAGATTCCGCCGGCAGCGGAGATGAAGACTGGGCATGTAGATGCTGCGGCAGCAGTAGCATCAGGGACAAGACGATATATTTTTGCAATTTCATATCTCGGGCCATGATTTGTAGGTGGCAATTCAAATGATGTGGTTCTTCGGGCCATACCACAGTAACGATCTCAAAAAAGCAATGAGAGACTGGTTTATACTGCTCGAGATTAAGGTGTTCTAAATCGGGGAAATTAATGTGCGACGACTATACACATTGCCATGACTGGAATGGTGGGTGATACTTCGTGCATAAGCATCGCACCGAAAAGTGTGTCGAGATATAAATGTGGGCCGTAACCAGGACAGGGCGATATGTTTTTGCGCGCTCATATTTCAGGCCTTACTGCTCGTCATTAAATAAACGCTGAAGCCATAAGGAGAAAAATGCACTTCATAATTATTGCCCGTGACGGCACAGACGCAGAAGCGGCCAATCGTAGACAAAATGCCCGTGAAGCCCACCTGAAAAATATTGCCGACAATCGGCACCACGTGCTGATGGGAGTGGCAACTCTTGATGAACAAGGGCAAATGAACGGCTCCGTGCTTGTTGTCGATTTTTCCGATCGCGAAGCTCTCGACCGCTGGCTGGCCGAGGAGCCCTATGTTGTGCAACAGGTCTGGAAGGAGATCGAGATTGTTCCGGGCAAAGTTGGACCGGCGTTTTTGAAGCAGCTGGATTGACCAAGAAATGTGCCGGCGCCCATGTGCGCCGGACAACTAAACCATATGCCGTTTCAAAAGGGGTCTTAACTTTCAGCTGAAATAATCAAAGAATTTTCAGCCTTTTCATAATTGAAACGCTATAACAGAAGCTCACAAGTCTCCTTCACGAAACACATCCAGATAGGGCTTGAACACGAACATCCGGTTTCGACTTTGTCCTGTGGTTTCTTTTAAAATATTGTGCCTGCACATCAAAGCAATGAGCTCGTTTGCCGGGCCATAATTGACCTGACAAACCTTGGCAGCTTGTTCGATATTGATGAAGGGGTGCTTGAACAAATGTTGCAGAAGGACATAGCCTCTGGAGGAGCGCCTTCCAAACTGGGTCTGTATCAGATTCTCTATTTGTAGCTTCAGCTCAATGATCTTTTTTAACGCATCGCAGGCATCCGTTGCGGTTTGCTCGACTCCGACCAGGAAGTACTTTATCCATTGCATCATATCGTTCTTTGTTCTTACAAAAGTAAGATTGTCGTAGTAGAGGTGCTTGTTCCTTTCGAAAAAGACCGACAGATACAGCAGCGGCTGCTCCAGCATTCCGACGCTCACCAGGAATAATGTTATGAGCAGTCTTCCAATTCGGCCATTGCCATCCAAAAACGGATGTATCGTTTCAAACTGATAGTGAGCTATTGCAATGCGAATCAGTTCCGGCAACTGCAATTCGTCGTTGTGGATGAACATTTCAAGATCAGTCATCAGATCCGGCACAAGGTCCGGATGAGGAGGAATAAATGTCGCATCGGCAAGACTGGCTCCACCGATCCAGTTCTGACTGGTGCGGAACTCACCGGGCATTTTATGTTGACCTCTTACACTGTCCAGAAGAATGCGGTGCACCTGCTTCAGCAACCGCGATGAGATCGGCAGCGTCCGGAGTTCCTGGATGGCGAGATTAAGAGCCGTAATATAATTGTGAACCTCTTTCCAGTCGTTTCGTCGCTCGGGATTGATTTCCTCCTCAGGAAGTAGAGCTTCATCAATGTTTGTCTGCGTCCCTTCAATTCGGCTTGAAAGAACCGCCTCCTTTGTCACATGCAGCTGGATAAAAAGGTTGATATCCGGAACCAACCGGGCGCAGGCATTCAACTCACCCAACTTGACCGCACTTTTCTCAAGTAAATGATTGAGCTCCACCGACGACCATTCCCAGGAGCTGTTAATCCTGGTTGGGACAAAATATTTATACTGGTACCCCTTTTCGTAACTTCCGGCGCTGTATTGGCTTAAATTTATTGACATAATTCGGTATCAGGACCTTGGTTGCCATGATGGCAAACTGAAAGTGAATAGATTGTTATTTCATTTTGTAGCACCGAAAGTGAAATAACGAAAACATTATTTCACTTTACGGCACCAATATGAAATAACGGGGTTGCTGTTTTTGATAACCTCGCGCCATGCCTTCCCCGGGATCTGCCCGCCCAAGGGTCAGACCGAACGTGGTGCAACAGGTCTGGAAGGAGATCGAGATTGTTCCGGGCAAGGTCGGGCCGGCATTCTTGAAACAGGCGAACTAAGCCAAACTACTCACCGACCATGCTCAATTGCTTTCCATCAAACTGCAAGACAGGCTTCCATGGCCCGCCAGTTGGCCCGACACTGATAAAGGATTTCTCGTAACTGCCGTTGTCGTATGTCTGATATGAGGTGCAGTCTTTGATATCCGCCGACTCCTCGGCGCTTACTTCAGGCCAGGCCGAGATTTCGGCATAGCTGCCATTTTTCTCCAGCCGATAATATTTATACTCCTGACAATTGGGCTCCTCCTTTGGGCAACCGTGCAGCATGAACACCAGACTATCCCCCGGCATCAGCCTTGGTGTCACGGAAAACCGCGAGGCATCATCGCGCCAGCGTGCGGGCGCCGCAATTGCTACAACCCGCTCCAACTTGCTGGTTTCAGCGGCATAAAGATAAATCTCGGCCTTCACATCACTCACCGATGGAATACCGCGACTCCAGCCAGTCATGTCACCAAGCAAGGGATAGTGGAGATTATAGCTCGTCAAACCAACGGCAATTTGAGCGCACTCCTTTCCGGCACTATCACCGCTGACCCTGACCGAGAGCTCCGCCGGACCTTTGCAGGCAATGAGGAAGAGCAGTAGCAGAGCCGTGAGCGGGGGGCGAAATGGGGAATTCATTCTCAGGTCGCTCCACTTGAAAGTCATGCGTGGTTGATATGCGTTTTACGGATGTATTTAAGTCTGTCATACCTGATATCGGCAAATGACTGCCAGCTGGAAATTTGGTGTGTGGGACCCGGCTCCAGTGTTTTACTCTTCGTTAAAATAATCTGTATCGACGGCCTTAAGTTGAAATGTCTTCCTAGTAGACACGCCAACACCAAAATCAATCATATATTGGGCAAGCTGTTCGCCATCGATAAGAACAATTTTACTATCAAGACCAGAGGCGAAATCTCGCGCGCCCTGACTGAAAGTTGAAGTTGTGATAAACACTCCTTTACGCGCTCTGACACCCTGGAGAGTACCAGCGAACTTTTGAATTTCCGGTCACTGAACTGACTGCTCCCAGCGCTTCGCCTGAATGTAAATTGTATCAAGGCCCAAACGATCTTCTTTAATGATTCCGTCAATGCCGCCATCGTTGGAGTAAGATGTCGCCTCGGCATTACCTTGCAGATCTCCGCCGTAACCCATGGCTACCAATAGATCGACAACCATCTTCTCAAAGAATGCCGGTGAAGCGGACTTGACCTGTTCGAGGATTTCGTCAGCAAGCTGAGAATGTATCTGCTTATAGTAGTAACTCAGCTGTTCATCTGGAGTCCGTTCGGACGGTGAGAGGATGGCTTGCCGAGAAACGGGTTCCTGTTCATTACTTTTGACCTTGAACTCGAGAAAATCTGAAAATCGCGAGAGCAACTCATTATCAATCCCCTCCGGCCCTTCCAACAACACCCCCTTACCCCGCGCGGTAATTTTTACCGTCCCGCGTCGTGGTGACTCCAACAACCCCGCTTTCTTCAGATAGGTTTTGGCCCAGCCAACCCTGTTGCGCATATAGGTTGACTGTCCACTTGGAAGGCGGCTCTTTCGCTCCTCCTCATCCAGAGCAAAATGCACCGTCATCGCCTCTACGCAATCATTAAATGTGTATATCTCACCATTCTCAATATGTTGAAGAAGTGGCAGCATAATTGTTTGATAATCAGGAATCGGCATGCAGCAGGTTTCCGTTCTATGCTTGTATTGGGCGAATCGTTGTTGTCATTGTCTTTCCGGACAGTCGGGCAAGTAAGTATTTTAATCAGAGTCAGTTTGGCGTCGATCAGCGATGAATGGATTTACATCTTTACCGTCAGTCAATAATTGCCTTAAGCAAAGCATCCCTTGCGTCAGAGTAAAACTGAATATCGATCTTTGTTGCCATATCATCTGTTAAATCGATCAACTGGCGGCGACATGAGACCGGCATAAGTAACGCAGCCGCTCCTTTTTCAACTGCGATTTCAGCAAGAGTAACCGGATTGTGCACGGGCTCAATTGAGCCCCCAAGATTTATTTCCCCAACAATTATCAGCCCACCTCGCACACTCTTTTTCAGTAGAGATGTACAAAGAGCGATTAATGCCGCTACTCCCAGTTTTGCACCGGCCTTGGAGGCATCAAATGCTCGCAGCTGTACTGTAAACTCATGTTGACGGGCATCCTTGTCACCAACAAGTTGTGCCGAACGCGCGTAAAGGTTCTGCTCAGCATAGCCAAGACTCTCCCTGAATGCTGGCGGGACTGGTTTGTTGAGAATCTTAACCCCCGAGCCTCGGCCTTCATTTATCTCGATACGATAAAGTCCGGGATGATCGTCATTTCCCCCCGGGCTGATACTCCAGACCTGTCCTGGCTCAAGAGGGTCCCCGCCGACACAATTTTCGCTATTCAACTCGGGGGTGTTGACGAATTTTTCAACTCCATTGGCACCCATAACGTAACTAAAGTGGGTATTGCGAAACTCGGCGGCACCAATACGTTTTTGCTGTTCTTTAACCCGACGTCTTGACTCCATGGCGATACGAACTGCCCATTCGAGGTCATCCTCTGCAACATCCCCACCTCCAGGATAGAGAAGTTTTAGCAAACCACTGATTGTCTTGTTGACCGCAGTTGTATCCCGACCAGAAAGGGACCCCCCAAAGAAAACATGGTTCTGAAGGATACTAATGCGGCTCTGGCGGCGAAGCTGGCTCCAGCATTCGGATAGAAAGTCACTAACTAAACCAAAATGGTTGGTTAACAGCTCCTTGCTGATTTTTGGCACATCCCAACCGGGCAAAAAGGCATGAATGCGATCCATGAATGCAGTATCATCTTTCATCTCCGGCGGCATTGGCCCGAACAAATGTCCGATGCGTTGCTGATGTTCCACATCGACATCGAAGTTACCAACCATCACGATACTGCCATCGGCTCGGATGCTTTCCTTGCCGCGGCTGAATTCGCCGGACTCCATGTAGCCCTTCATGATGTTCACGCCGTCTTTCTGATCAAAAGAGATACCAGATACTTCATCAAAGCAGACTACATCGTATTGGCAGACCAATCCTCGCTGACCAGTAGCGTTGTGGACAAACATCTGCGCAACTGTTGCTTTACCCCCAGAAATCAAGTGCGCGTACGGAGAGATTTGCTGGAATAGGTGACTTTTCCCTGTTCCCCGGGGTCCGAGTTCCACCAAATTGTAGTTACGCTCGACAAAAGGCACCATTCGCAACAACAGCGCATCGCGTTGTCGCTCGCTCAATCCGCCTGGTTCAATGCCGACAGACCGCAACAAAAATGTCTTCCACTGGTCAGTGGAGAACGACTTACGGGCCTCAGCTAACACATCAAGAACATCTCGCTTAGATAACTGAATTTCCCGAAGGCCCGTGACTCCAAATGGTCGCCCCTTACTTTCCTGTGCAATAGTGACATCAAAGGTTAAAGTAATCTCGGCATAAAAACCGCCAGTCAACATACGCTCGTGCCGGTTAACCAATGCACCGCTTATACGAACTTCGTTTAAGCGCAGGCTAGGTAAAGTCGCGACATACTCCCCTTTATTGTCGACACGAGCGGTAATACGGTCGATGATTTTCACCTCACCCGTTTCAAGCGCCCTGGCCTTAAAAAGCTCCTCCTCTCCCGCCTTGACCGTTCTGGATTTAAGTTGCCTCTCGACAATTTCAAGGCCCTCATTTATCTCATCCTGGTCTACGCTGGCGCAGTATCGGCCAAGTAAAAACTCAACGACGTAAGTCGGCACAGGGAACTGGCGGCTAAACGTCCGAACCAGATCCTTGCGAACCAGGTAGCCCTCTAAAGAGGATGCCGCTTTATTGTCGATTTGATCCATTTCAATCATGTAAGACCTCCACCAATTACTGTGGCGATTTGCGCAACCAGCGACCCACCACCATCGATCAGCACCACTGTTGCTTGCGCCCCCTCCATGTCCTCGTCTTCGACAACAACGGAGGCCGTGCCGTTATCTTTAAGCGGTTTGCGGCCTAAGATCACACTGGACGATGAGTTACCAGCTTGGCGACGAATATCCAGTGATAAACCTGAAAAATTACCATCCACTGCCACAGTGCAGCGCAACCCCTTCCACACCACGTTGGTAAATCCGACAATTCCCGACACCGCGCTACGCGTGACCGTTAATTGCAGCGTCAGGCACTCCTGCAGGCTAAGGCCGCCATGGGTGTATTCTTCTCCGTTTTTGAAACAGCTCACACCATCAGCAAGCGCAAAATGCTGCTCCGGATTCCAGTACCATGGATAAAGCCGCTCGTTAGAAACGGCCCCGGGTTTTAACGAGGCGCATCTGCCCCACTTGTTATCCGCTAAGGCACTGGGAAGATCGATCTTGGGCAATCCACCCGGCAACAATAACCAACCGTGGTCGGTAACGACCCGAACACGTGCCCATCCAGCTTTTAAGAGCTCCGCGATCCGGTTCGCTATCTCCAGAATCAGGGCATCAATGTTCCTGGCAAGTTTACACCCTCGGTTGTGACCCTCGTGGTCGATATCACCAAACTCGCACCAGGCCATGCCCTGGCCATGGCCATCGGCAGAAGGTTTCAGAATTGACCACCCCGCATCGGTCAATAATTTCTTCAGGTGGTAGCCGCCCTTTAATGACTGGCCAGTGTCGACCACGGACGGCTCAAAATCAGGACTTTCATCCTTTCCCCGAATTTTGTCTCGTACCGGAGTAACTGCAGCCTTACCCGTTGCCGTTACGCTCGGCAAGGCGGCCCAGATAGGCTCCTCGAAAATATCAAGCCCTCGCCCCTCCAAATACCCGACCAGTCGCTTCCCAGCATCAAAGCGGAGTCCATCAACAAACAGGATACAATCACCAGTGCGGAATGTTTCCGTATTTGCAGTAAGGCAGGAGCCGCCAGGATAGGATGCACCATCGACCGACTTCTGAAGATAGCGAGCCGAATCCTCAATCCACGGCAGGTA
This sequence comes from bacterium, assembly GCA_028689495.1. GTDB lineage: Bacteria > Bdellovibrionota_C > UBA2361 > SZUA-149 > JAQTWB01 > JAQTWB01. The sequence goes on from JAQTWB010000010.1 coordinate 19,111, forward strand.
AACGCAACGGATAGCTGTCGTCACGGCCTCAAAGTCTGCAGGAATATCGACTTGAGCCAATGCCCGTATCAATCCGTCATCTACCAGCCATCCTTGACTGCAATAACCAGCCGCGATTTCGTCAACCGAACCTGCGGCAAGTCCACTTTTCGTGTTCTCAGCAATAATCGCCAGATATTCCAATGTGCAGGCCAAGGGCGTAGCACCCAATTCGGCCCAGACTGAATTACGCCTTAACCCATGCTGGTGTTCCAGCTCGGTGATTTTAATCCTCGCGTCATGCGCAGGGACATTGACCAGCGCCATTAGATCGCGGCGAAGACAATTCTCCTGATCATCACTCCATTGAGGCCAGCCATCTTTAGTTCCATCATCATTTAACCAAAATAGATCCTTGCTAGGGGGCTGGCATTTTCTAATCTGTGAAGGGATATTAGGATAGCGCTTAGGCGCTTCGCAATAACGCTCCCAAACTGCCTGCCAGGGCCCCTCGTGGTTCGCTAGGCGGGTCGCACCAGCTAACAGACCGTCGTTGTCAGGGTTAAAAATCAATTGTGACTTGCAAACCTCAATGAAAGCTTTCCATTCGTTCTCACCACGGCTCGCTTGAAACGCATCCCCCCGATCAAGCCACTGCAGCAAATCTCGAATCGGGTCGCCACCTGTCAACAGGGTGTTGAAGTAATCTTTATCCAGACGCTTGCCCCTCAATAACGAAACATCCTCATCGAGAAGGCGATACAGCGCGAGTTGCATGGCATTCTTGGCATCGTTATCCTGGGCCACGTCCAGCCCAAGACCACCTTGTTCGGATTTCAAATAGGCCAGGATTGTCCAATCCTTCGCATTTATTTGTGACCAGATCACGCCCCGGTATTGCAGTTCAGCAAGCGGCTTCAAGTTGTCCGGGCAACTTTCAATAGCCCGCAGGTCCTGTCGGCTGACGCCCGGCAGATAAAAAATCGGTGTCCGATCCTTGGGCAGAGAAACACCCTCGGCATAACCAGCCATCGCGCAGCGCAGCCAAATCGCCGGCCCAGTGCGCTTGTCTGGCGCATAGTCGCCGAGAATCAGCAGTTCAGGCAGCTCTGCCTGAAGAACGGGAATGACGGCTTCCCACTGTCGCTCGCGATCCGGCCACAGAATACATGCAGGTGCGACCTGAGCCTCCGGGTTGAACACTGCGGCATCGCGAATGGATTTCAGGAGATGATCAAGCACTCTCATGGGCGATACCCTCGCCGTAATCTAATCATAAATACTTTTCTTTATTTTCCTGGCAATGCGTCCGGACAACATCAACCCAGCGTTCATACCAATGCCAAGACGTGCCAGCCACAAGGGAGCCGTAGCCCTTGACAGTATTTCTTGCGTCAAGAGATTGCCAGAGTTTTGTGTGATGATGCATTAAAAAGCCCGAATATCCCTCGGATCTCATCAAATCTACAATTTGCTTTGGCAGATACTTCTTCTTTTCGGTCTCTTTGATTATTTTGTATTCCTTGTTTACCGCCTCCGCCAAAGCCGAATCGCTTTGTACAAACTCGATAACACGATCCGCCTGGCCTTTATGATTGGCTGTTTTAGGAACGAACAATATGCGATAGGCGTAGCGCGGATTTGAGAATTCATCGTCCGACAATTCAGTATCAAAATCTTTAATGTAACCTTGTATGTTAACTGGTAACCCGGGATGCTCCTCGAGCAGTTCCTTTTGCTCGGTCGAGATCGTTGAAAACTGTAGACTGAACGAGAGATGCCTTTCTATTCCGTTGTTGACCCCGAACAATTTTTTGATGTACTCGTTGTAATTCAGTCCGCAGGCCTGAAAACGAGCGCTCAATATATCGTCAATTCGGGTTGTCATTTGGTGTTCAATTTCGTGCCGCAACCCTATCAGGAATCTCAGGTTATTGGCCGTATCCTTATCAATAGGACATTTAGCATCATTCAGACAACGCTCAAGCTCCCAGTACTTGTATGCGCCATGTTTGGTTCTATCGAATTCACGACGTTTACCGCTCTGGCGGCAATATCGATACTCAATTTTTTGATCACGGAAATAGGCGTGAAGCAGATATGTCCAGGCGATAATCATCAGCACCACATAAGATTCAGACTTGAAGCCTATGTTAGGGTTGTTAAATATCTGTACTGCTGCAAGAGCAGCCTCTCGAGACTTCTTGAGAAGTTCGCTCTTGATAGCACCGACACGCCGAAGCCGTTTGCTCATTATGCCGTCTCCTGGACCTTCTGCTGCCACGCCAGCACTAGGGCTTTGCTACCCCTAGCCGCCTCTTGAATAATTGTTGCTAATGCTGCTGTTTCGGCTTTGTGCGTTCCGATATAACCGGAACGGATCAAACTGAGCATGTCGGCTTCTCGGAGATAGGTTCCATCCAACGCTTTGTAACTGAGACGAACGCCACCCTTAGGGCCTCTGGCCTCAGGGGCAGCAAGGATCTGGTTCAGATGGTCGAGAGAGACAAGAAACGATTGATGCGTATCGTCTACGATCTTGCGCTTCACAAATTTGAAGAAAAATGGATTGCGGCTCAGCCTGTAGTCACTCAAAGAACCATCAAAGTCAGGAAGTCTCATGCGGGCAATTTCATCGCGCAACTGCTTGTCAGGACGAAACAACCAATCACGGTTTTCACTCTCTTGCTTGTCTTCCTCAAGCATCTTGTACTGGAGCATAACAATATTGCCCCGGGTTTCGTTGATGTAGATGAGGTCAACGCCCAGCATCTGCTCCAAGGGCAATTTGTTAGCGGTGTAAATCACCAGCCGTTCGTCAGCCCTTTGAAAGACGGCTCGCCCGGTCACATCAGCGGAGATCGCATCGAATCCGGGGAAGCGCAATGAATCCGAATGCACTACGTTGTCCTCAAAGAGGTGAGCTCCGATAAGACCAAGACCAGATGATGCGCCCTTCTTGAGGGTAACCTGATCCGGTATGGCACTGCCCCGAATTCCAAAAGCTGCCATTGCCGACTTAATGGCATCCTCCTGTGCCCAGAAGGTGTTCGTCACGCGCCTCAACCGTGGCAAAAGGGAAAGAGCTGTATCCAGGGCAGATTGATTGTCGGAATCCGCCGCCAGAAGTTCGACCAGACGAACGCTGAGTTTGGGTGAGAGGCTTGTAATCGCTCCTTGAGCAGGTAGTCGTTTGCCCAGCAAACGCTTCATTCGCGAATCAGTGAGCAACGCCTCTATCGACTGAAGAGAATTGGGGTTCAAGGCCCGCAGTTTCTTAATAGTTAGACGAGATTCGAAGGTGCTCACCGCCGCTTTTTTAGTGGCAGTGGCCATATAGCACTTGGTTGAATCACCTTCCTGCATTTCCAGCAAACAAAGCGTTGGCAGCTTGATAGCCAGAAGTACAGAATGTGGTTTTACCAAAGTAAGGAGCTCGAACCCATGCTGCAAATTCTGGAAGGATTCAGACATAGCCTCATCGAAGCGAATCAAGATCAGGGGTTTCTTCTGAACCCATTTTGCGATCTTGACTGCTGCACTCATTCGGCGACCTCCCTTGCAGCGCGTTTTTCCTTCAAACTCGGGTGGTGGTCGTTGATGCGGTCGCCGTCAAAGACGTGATACCAGGGGGCGGATGCGACGTCCTTGACATAGCAGGCTCTGAGGAAAAATGAACGAAACCAAATAAGATTAAAAAGGTAGCCAGAGTTTCTAGCTCCGGCATTCGCAACGAACCCAACAAACCGCCGCCGTATCGTAGTGTAGCCAGACCAGGATGGTCTGGCTACCATCGCGCTCGGGCCGTAGGGGGTTATTGGATTCATCAGCTCAATTCGTGGGGATACCTCAATAGCGGGCCCCGTCCGCTTTTCCGGCGCATAGTCGCCGAGAACCAGCAGTTCCGGCATCCCCGCCTGAAGAATGGGAATGACGGCTTCCCACTGTCGCTCACGATCCGACCACAGAATACATGCAGGTGCGACCTGAGCCTCCGGGTTGAAAACTGCGGCATCGCGAATCAATTTCAGGAGATGATCAAGTACTCTCATACGTCACGTTTCCTGTGCACTGTCTATGAGGCCATATGTTGTGGCCAGTGAATCATTAATAACAGCTACAGAGACTGGCGAAAGTCCCCAGGTCTTTATTGTCGATCGTAAGGCTTTTAAAAGAGCATCATGCAACGGTGGCAACCATGCATCCTTATGCCCGTTGATGACCAAAACAAACTTCGCATCCGCTTGTGACAAATCGAGTTTCTTAAATTCATCGGGTAATTCCGAGGCAGCTTGCGGATGCCGTCTAAGAATTGCTGCCCATCCCAAAGAAAAAGCATTGACGAGTTTCTCTCGGATTTCGGCAATAAAATCATCAAAGTTCGGCTGAGTTTTAGGGTGGGGCGTGCTGGATTTAGCCTCAACAATCCAAATAACTGATTTACCGTTACTTACTTGCAACAGCAGAAATTCCGCCATCTGGACATGATCTTTAATTGCGGCATAGCAATTACTCTTTTCTACACGAAAACAATAGCCATCCGGGTAAGGACCAAATGTCATATCAGATTCGATAATAGGTTGGGTCGTCATTTGAGCGTCAACCCCACTTCTTCTTTATACAGACGAATCGACTCATCGATTATCGGGTTATCAGGCATTCCGCTCTTCAGATCAGAGGTCTCCCATTTATTAGTGGAGGATGAGATAACAGGAATGGACACTCCCTTTTCCTGGGCCAGAAGATAGAGCTTTTTCACCACAAAATACGAGTGGCTTGCGAGAAAAAACTGAATGCCGCGCTCCGCCAGTACGGCGATAATATCTAGCAACTCGGAGATCGCTGTCGGGTGGAGCGCCGACTCCGGTTCATCAATAAAAACAATCGAGTGGATATCCAGGTAACGGTTACTCAGCAAGGTATCCAGAATGGCAATCTTCTTGATGCCTTCCGCTGTTACACCAATAGGAAACTTCTGATTACCCTTTTTAAACTGCCAGCGTCCTGAAACTTCATCGTATTCAACTTTGCCGCCAAACATATCTTCCAACCGTTTTCGTGAATCGGAAAATTCCTTAAAATTTTTACCACGCTGTGGCAACTGTCTTAACGCGCGAGTTAGATCGAGATACGTATCATCAAAGCCAAATAATTTATCCTGCTCGCGAGATTTAAGAATAATCTGATGCAGCGACAGCACCTCTTTGGCCGGCAAAAAAATAGAATTGCTGCTTCTAGGTGGGATGTGATTTTCCAGAGATGCGATCTGTTTAGTTGTGTCTTTTCTGAATTTATAGCTGAATCCGTTGCGCTCAAATTCCATCTCAAAGGACAATGATCCGTCAGCACCTTTTGTCACAAGCTCGCCAATTTTGTCGGCTTGAAAGGTCCAGTATAACTTGTCGGCAAGAATCTCTGACGCGGACTTGAGCTCATCACCACGTTTATACTCCTCTATTGTTCGCATTGCGGAATAGAGAGCTTTTAAAAGAAACGTCTTACCTGTACTGTTGCCTCCTAAAACCAAGTTAATTTTACCTAACTGATTCCAGTGAAGGTCGGTCAAAGGTCCGAAGTTTTTGAGTCCTATCTTGTTAATCATAACTTCTCTCCCAAGCTATTCTTTTTATCTTCTAATTTCAGGTGGTGGTCGTTGATGCGGTCGCCGTCAAAGACGTGATACCAGGGTGCAGATTCCACGTCCTTGACATAGCAGGCTCTGAGGAAAAATGAACGAAACCAAATAAGATTAAAAAGGTAGCCAGAGTTTCTAGCTCCGGCATTCGCAACGAACCCAACAAACCGCCGCCGTATCGTAGTGTAGCCAGACCAGGATGGTCTGGCTACCATCGCGCTCGGGCCGTAGGGGGTTATTGGATTCATCAGCTCAATTCGTGGGGATACCTCAATAGCGGGCCCCGTCCGCTTTTCCGGCGCATAGTCGCCGAGAACCAGCAGTTCCGGCATCCCCGCCTGAAGAATGGGAATGACGGCTTCCCACTGTCGCTCACGATCCGACCACAGAATACATGCAGGTGCGACCTGAGCCTCCGGGTTGAAAACTGCGGCATCGCGAACCGCTTTCAGGAGATGATCAAGAACCCTCATGCGTCACCCGTCTTTGTATTGTTGAAAGTCTCAATCATTCGCCCTCCTGTTCGTTTTCGGCAATAACTCGCCTAGCCTCTCGATCGTATCCCTCCGCCAAACCTCTTAAGATTGCTGCAAATCGCTGAAACCCTGCATTCTCAACTTTCTCGGCTTTAATTCGGAACTGTTCTGCGAATTCTCTCTCCGGCTTCCCGGTTGGGTCAACCCAACGAACACCGCGTGAGTTGTATATCCCCGTCCTGAAACCGGCGCGCATATTATCAGCTTCACGGTCATTTAATGCGTCAGCGACAGTGCGGTGTATCCATAATCCGTCTGGGTGCGGTGGGGTATGAATCAATACTTCGCCAATATTGCTGAGAGCAACTTCCAGGTGGCCGGACTCCGTACAGACTTCTTTTACCCTCTTGAGCCAGTCTATAAAACTCTCTTCGCTGAACGTTCCATCCTTCTGTGTTCCCGGCGGTGTCTTCCACTGATGCAGTAGCCGCCAGGCGTTTGCTGCTATCGCCTTTTTCTCCTCAGTGGGGTCTGTCAATGGCGGATCTTCATTTTTGGAACGGTAAATCAATCGAATGACCTCACAAAAGAACTCGGGGTCATTCGCCAGTCTGCTTTCAAGGAGTTGGGGCGCCGCTCCTCTATGATGGTCGAGCAAGGAAACATACGCCCACTCAACTCTAAAGAGGTCTTCTTCATTGACTGAAGGCTCTGCCTGAAGAAACTGGATCAATTCGACAATGTCGTGCTCGTCCATAACATAGCGCGGCTCATTGGAGGACAGCGCAGCAAGCAACGCTCTGACACATTGACTACTATCGATAGGTTGCTTGGCATGGCGCATCTTGTCCAGGCAGCCTATCGCCGCGTGTGGTCTGCCGTATTCAAGGAGCTTCTCAACTGCCATCTCAAGATCACCATCAGCCTGATAGGCATTCGCGCCAGTGCGAGTCCAGTATTCTCTCTCTTTCGCCTGAAGCCATTCAGAGGCGCGATCCCATGCTCCCCGAATAAACGGCAAACATGCCAGGAACTGTCCTACTTGTTCTGGTGACCAGTCGGATTTATCGATATCGTCGCACCACTCCCAGCCTTTGAGGAGATGACTCCGCCAGATAAAACCACTCACCAACGCCGTGTGCTTATCGTCCGCGGAATCCAGGAAGTGGGGCAAAAAGGTCCGCTCAATGATTGAGTCGGCAATAGCGCCAAGCGCGTGCCCTACCTGCCTGGGAGCAGAAACTGATTCGGCAAATCGAATCAAACCCTCCGCACAATCTTGCTGAAAAATTTCCGAAATGGCCGTTTCACGTCGGGTATCGAGTTTCTTGCGCTGTTCCTCCCAATCGCCATCTTCTTCATAAAGATCGAAATCGCGATCCGTAAAAAGATGCTGATATAAGTTGAACGGGTTGGTGGGGGCGAGTAGCTCAGCAACCTGTTCAATGCGGGTAATCAGCTCATCTGACAATGCCCATTTTGCATCGGAGAACCGGCGGTGTTTGTTTGTGAATTTTGCAAGATGGTCCCAAATCAAAAGTCGCTGCTCTTCGGGAAGCGCAGCGATGGGTAGGGAAGCAAGAACATCGAGTAGTTGATCAAAAGCTGATTTAGGCAGGTGATCAAAATGATCAATCAATGCAGAAAGCCTAGCGGTATCTTCACCAGCGGTCTCCACCGCAAGCTCCGCGTAAAAAGTTGCCTGCTGCCAATATTCTTGCGTCGTCACATCCCCCCAATCATCGGGGATTATCTGACGCCAAATTGGTTTGTGCGACCCAGAGGAAATCTGGCGCTGGCCGGGTAAAAGCTTATTAATCAAGTTCCATGCTATATCAGGATTCTCACGAAGAATTGTCTGCACTGCGGCTTGGCGCTTTTCAACCCCTGCCAGCGTTTGCGGAAACCAAGGAAGCAATATAGCGGTGAGCGAATTGAATGGTCGATTGTCCCAATTACCCCCCGGATCATGGCTGGCAAGGTCGGCAAGCGCAACACAAACTCGAACGAGATATTGTTCATCCCATGCCAGCCCCTCTAACGCCCAAAGGAGGCCGGTCAGATAATTCCTTCCAAAAATCCCCCCATCCTCCTCATTGAAGAGGTCTACAAATGGACAAGAACTTTGCTTGAGCGCAAACTCGACCGCATCGAGAAATTGCGTTGGCGCCACTTCGGCCAAGATGGGTAATAAATCGTTGACGCTTCCCCATCTCTTCCAATCCGCCTCCTCGAAAAGCTCTCTTATAAACGAGGCGCAGATCGTCTCTGTCTTATCGGGCGAACACTGCTTACAAACCTCGGGGTAACTCCCAATGATGGCTAACCCTTCAGCAATACCCTTTCGCAGGTCCTTGGAGCTTTTTAATACTTTGCCATAAATGCTTGCAGCACTTCTATCGTCAGCCGGCAGCTCAAATATGGGATCACTCTCCGTCATGATCCTCAGAGCAATGCTCCTAAAGGTATCGAGATCATTATCCAAAATACGCGACCCCAGCATCCTCCAAAGCTCAACTCGATTACCAACTTTCCAGATGCCGTTTTTGAGAGACAACGGACTATCAGGGGTGTGCAATATCTCCCGTGCCTTCTTGAGCCAGGCGTCATAACTGACACCGAGCAGTTCGGTTATTGCCTCACGGTCGCATTCACTCTTTTCGTTCCAGCTACCAATCAGGATTGCTTGTGTCAGACAGGTGGCGTCTGGGTGATGAGTCCACACACTGGAAATCTCTATTGCTTTTGGATTGGCAGTTATGTTTATATTGTTGACTGCCGCTTTAACCACAATAAGGCAAATTTCCGCCGTATATCGATCCGGATTAAAGTCCTCTTTCATTTGTTGATATGGATGAATGTAATTACGGAAATTTCTTAAGGTCTGACCGAACTGCTTAACATCTTGCCTTACAATTCCAAGATCGTGTGCGACATTAATGAACTGCTCGAGACTCCAGTCTTTAAAGTCTTTGCTCTTTCCTCTCTGATCTTTCGGTGATTGTGTTGATCTATTAAAGTCCGCAGGTTTCTTATTAGCCAATCCAATAAGTAGACCCTCTAATAGAGAGCCACAAAGTATAATGGTTGCCAGGGGCGAATGTGGCAAACAACGCTGCGCTTCAATAAAACGTTCCTCAAGAAGACGCACGAGTTTTGGATCTAATAATGAAGATGGAAGAGACAGTTCTTCAACTGCTTCGGCAGCGTCTTTAGGTACTGGTGCAATTAGAAGGGTGTTCAGCTCTTCTTGCTTCATATTACCACTCACTAAGTTAATTTCCTCGCATCGCCTTTTACTTCCAGGGTCAAGTGGTGGTCGTTGATTCGGTCGCCGTCAAAGACGTGATACCAGGGTGCTGATTCAACATCCTTACCCCGGTCCTTATTCCAGTTGATGTTGGGTTTGTCGCGCAGGACGCCTGCGCCTTTCTTGCCGACATCGGGCACGCTGAGGAAGGGGCGGATGTTGAGGCGAACACCGTCGTTGAGATCGGGGTCCCAGCCGATGGGCTGTTTTTCCAGTGGTTTCCAGCGAACAAAGATGTCATAGGGCGCTTGGCCTTCGAGAATCAGCTCCAGCTTTTTCTTGAGGCTTTCTGCTGCGGCTAGGCGTTCCTGGGCTCCGTCCACTTTACTGGCGATGTCCTGTTTCTGGCGGCTGATCCAGTCGCCCAGATAGGTATATATCAGGGTTTCAAGCAGCTTGGCGTCGAGCTTGTGGTAGTTGACCAGGGCGGCGAATCCGTCTGGCAGGCCATCCCAGATGTGCCAGATGAAGGGGCGATGCTGGAACAGCTTGCAGTGCTGAGTGAAGAACTTCTCCCGCAGCCAGGTCTCCAGTGTCTTGCCCGCGTGATCGGCGCTTTTGAGCAGCGCGGCCAGGGGAACGGTAGCCAGACCATCTTGGTCTGGACTTTCAGAAGAATTACCAGAGCTAGAAGCTCTGGCTACCTTGTAGGCGGCGGCCAGCAGGTTCAGCAGGCGGTCGGACGCAGATGCTTCACCCCGTACCGGCGGGATGCAGACGATGCCGTCATCATCAGCGTAGCTAGATAGGCTTTCGCAGCGCTTAACCCATTCGCGCTGCTCCTCGGCCAGTTCCATGCTGGCATCCAACTCGGCAGGCCAACGGTAGCCGAGGAGTCGGGCAACTGCGACTTGCAGCACGGTAGCGTCGGTGCGCAGAGTTGAAGCGGATTCCAACCGCTTTGTTTCTTCATTCCAAACTACCGAACCACACGGATGGCCGTGGAAGATCCATTGGGTGGGGTCGTTGGTGTAGGGTTTAGGGAGACCGTTCGGATATTTTTCTTCTGCGACTTTTGTCCAGCGGTCGAGGTCAAAGGGGACTTTTGTTATTGTCGCGGCGGTAACCTTTAATGCTTGGTCGACAGCGCGAACGTTTTCATGGAACACATCTGACTCTACATAAGCAAAAATTGCAGGAATAACATTCTCGGTAGATGGGCAAATCGGACATATGTTGTCATCGAAAGCCTCACCATTATAAAGAAATGGCTCTAACTTTCTCATTTTGTTGACAACAACGCCTCTACGACAAAAAACACTTTGACCGTGTAGGCGGCATCCAAGCTGCGTGTTTAGCTCGACATCATCTAAGGGAACTTTGCAAAGCTGTGAGCGACCAGTCCATGGATTTCCAGCATTTGGTGAGTTAAGCCAATAAACATGGGTCTTTTCGCCCTCGGGGAACTCCCAGAAGTACATCAAAAACCTTGGCCCATCCCCAGTTGTGCTTCCTTTTCCATAGTCAGCTATTTCAGCTAGTAGAGGCAGACTTTGAAACTTTTCAAAGCCAACCCTAGCATCCGGATTCTCCAACTGCTTCGCTTGCTCAACGCTCTTGATTTCTGCCGTCCGCAGTTGCGCCGCTTTTTCGGTAGCGGTGCGGGGCTCGGAGACATCAACACCGCGAATCAGGTTAGGAGCAGCATCGTGGTGTGGCCTGTCGCCTTCAGACCAGAGCTGGAAGCTCTGGCTACCTTCTGCGCCACGGCTGAGGATGATCATTGCTACGAACGCACCCGCTGCCGCTGACGAATCAAATCCGCCTTCACCCAACCGCGCTATCAGATGCCAGGTGTCTCTCTTTAGCAGCTTCTCGCGGAATTTTTTGTAGCTGGTCAGGAAGAGCCAGTTCTGTGGCAAGACGATGCTGGACGTGCCGCCCTCAACGCAAAGTTCCAAACAGCGCTCGAGAAATACAGTCGCCAGATCGTTCTTCGCCGCCGGATAGTGTCTTTCGCAGAAATCCCTCAGTCCCTCAGTTTGCTTGCCTCGCGCCAGATATGGCACATTGGTGATGACCCAATGATATCGCTGTGCGAGCAGGGTTACAGCTTTTGCTACGCCGCGCGCTACCACGGCTGTCTCGTGATGTTCAAAAGGAGCTTCGGCACCAACAGCCTGCTCCAACACCTGGCACACATCGTTCCAACCAAAACCAAAGTTATTTTTAGGCCCGACAAGCTCGGATGCCTCTGTTTTGTGTGGGTCTATCAAACTTCCCAGTATAGGTGCCCGAGCAAATAGATCGTGTAGAATCCCCAGCGCTAAATATATGTTCTGCTTCCGAGCACCAAGTTGACGCCATTCCTCTCGACTCATAGTTACCGACAACCCAGAGCAGGCCAGATGAAGTTCAGGCAGCACACGGTAGCCACCGGCGTTCGGGTATTTCCAGGCGGTCAGCGCCAGGGCAAAAGCGGCCAGCTCCACGCAACGCTGATCCAGTTCCAGACCATGGATGTTTTCCCTCAGCACCGCATCAACTGCGTCCCTGGCCGACAACCCCTCGCGCTCCATGCGCATCGGCACCAGCATCAGGAAGGCTGCCACCAGGAAATGGCCCGAACCGCAGCAGGGGTCGAGGATCTTCAGATCGGCAAGTTGCTCCGGCCAGCTGTCAAAGGTCCCAGCCGCCGGCATAAAGGTAGCCGGACCATCCTGGTCTGGCACCTCCAATCCAGCAAATTCCTCCGACCCGGGTGTTATGGTAGCCAGACCATCTTGGTCTGGCCTCTTCCAACGCCACTTCCAATCGCCCAACCCCGCTTTATCGGGGTTATCCCACGTGTACTGGATCTGAAAAAAATACTCTTTCTCAGACCTGATGATGTGGTTGTAAGCGTCTTCCTGCCATAAATGACCCTTTCGACCCAGATACTTATTGGCCTCATTAGCGGTGAAAGACTTCCAGGAATGTATAATTCCGGACAGCTCCCATCCTTGATGGGGCTCCACAATGACATGCACATGATTGGGCATTATGCACCAGGCGTGCAATTGATAACGCTCCCCATCAAAATAGCGCAAAGCATTAGCGACCATATCGGCAATATCCGGGTTGACGAGACAACATTCGCCAGCTCCCGAATCCAGGAAAGCCTCAATTCGTTCGGAATAAAGGAACTGGATGCGCTTTTGCTCCTCTTCATTGAGGGGGCGATTGGCAAGGATAGCCTGATCTTCGATCGCTTTGCGTTCCGCAAACCAGGCATCACGTTTGGCAGAGGGGACCGAATCAGCAAGACGAAAACAAACATGGTAAATGGCCCGGTCGCAGGTCCAATGCGGTAAATTTTCGCCTTTTGTGATTGAGAGAGAAGTTTCGTCCAATCCCGGGATGCTGAGAAGGCCAGACCAGGATGGTCTGGCTACCTTTTCGCGGCACCGATGCGTCTGTGGCTCGCTGGGGATGCCAGAGCTTCCAGCTCTGGCGACAACAAAACGCAGATAGTCCAGCGGCACACCGGGGATAGCCGCCTTCCGGCGCAGTTCCTCTTCGCTGCTGGCGTTTTTAAGGTCGGCTTCGCTGAGCCGTCTTGCCGCCCACCAGGCGCCCAAAGAGTTGTCGAGCAGGAAGCTGACCATATAGGGCTCGGTGAAGAGCTGGGTGACGGCAGGCAACTCCCTGCTGCCTATCTTAACTTCCGATTTGTTGATCCGTTCTTTATTGTCGGCCTGCCAGAACTGATAGACCCAGCCCAAAGAATCCGAGGCAGTGAAAACCGGAAGCTCCAGATCCGCCACCAGGCGCTCGAGTTTTTGCTGATGCTCGGGTGGCAAGCTCAGTTGGAATACCGGCGAGTCGAGCCGGAAGATCTGCGGCAGCATGCGGGCAGCAAACCGGGCGGCCAGCTCCCAACCGTTAGCCGCGCCTTCATCGGCGGCGAGGTCTTCACACTCTTCGAGGGTGACTGCTACTGGATCGTCCGGGTCGGGATACATCAGCAGATTGTTCTCGGCCAAAAATCGCGCGAATAGCATGCGGTGCCAGTGCTCGTAGGCAACCTCTTCGATCAGGCGATCCATGGTTTGAATCTTGCTGCCATTGAGTGAATCACCCAGTTGCCGGCCGTGAACGCGCAGCTTACGGCGCAGCTCCCGTTCCTGTTCGCTCAGGTGCGCAAAGGGCGCGGTTTCACCCACGGCAAGCTGTTCCAGCGCGGCTCGGGCAGCGTCCTCGGCAATATCACGCGCATCTTTGATGGTGCGTTCGAGTCGGTTTCTCAATGTTTTGTCGAGCGGCTGCATTTCTTACCCCTACTTCCGTATCGCTTTTAGCATCCGCATTCCTTTACGGGTCAGGCGGTATTGCTGTTTTTTGCTGCGCGGTGCTTCGGGAAGTGTTCGTTCCAGAGCGGCCACTTCCTCTAACAGGCGAACAATTGCTTTCTTGTAATTCCCAGTGCGTGAAGAGTAACCGAGAATGCTTAGCAGCTCGGTTGAACCTCTCGGAAAGGCTTCACATGCCTCCAGGATCTTTCGCTCTATTTCGCTCAACTCATGGGCCTCATCATGGGCCTCATCATGGGCTATACCGAGTGACTCGGGGTGAACTGGCAAACGAAAGAGGAAGTAACTGTGCTCTTCATCTGTTTCAAATATTGGCTGGGGCGAACCGTTTCTTTCAACGGCGCGCATGATCTTGGGAATGCCGGTTGAGCGCCCCTCAGTCAGATCTAACTCTTTAAAGAACTCACCAATTCGACGATTCCTGTAGCGACGGCTAATTGCCTTGCCCATGCGCAGGTCCGCCATTCGGATCGAGCGATCCGGGCCGGGAAAACTAAGAATTACCAGTTCATCGGGTGAGATACGGACCTCTATGGGTTCGCGCTCTTCGTAAGAGCGATGATAAACAGCGTTGACCAATGCCTCTTCAACCGCCGCGTAGGGAAAGTTCCAGATGCGATCAGCTTCCGCTCTGTTCGGGTGCTTGATAATGGTCTCTTTCAGATAATTTCTCTGTATGTGACTCAGGGCATCTCGCGTCATACGAGCCAGGGGCCCTGTAAACACCTTCTCTTCGAATTTATCCCCACCGGGACCGTCCGGAAACCAGACCACATCTATTTGGGTGGCGGGAAAGAATGATTCAGGGTGCTCATTAAAAAACATCAGCCCGATATTTTTGGGAAAAGCGGCTTCGGTTCGCCCACCAACAACATTCATTTGGCGGCCAAGTGCCTCGATCGATATCGTCGAAGCATCATCTGCGAGATCGCTGCCAACCTCGCGCAAAAACTCTTCGATCAACCGCGGGGATAGATCCTCCATGCTCGCCCTTTGATTGTATCGATCGTCGAATGGAACAGTTGCCGCCAAACCAATCAACTCACGCTCATCATCATTCCTGGCACGTACCGTGCTCGATTGCCTGCGAATGTAGTAGGCCCAGTCGGAGGACGTTTCCGATAGGCTTACTCGCGCTTTGTAGGGACGTGTTTCACCGCCGGGGGCCCAGATCGCAAGTATCATCTTGCCACCAATCGTAATCGGCGAAGTTAGCGGATGATACGCCGGTTGAATGGCCTGGTGCCCAAGCCTGAGTATCTCTTTCTGGATCTCATCGACCTGATTCTCGGCAATCCCCTTCGGTGGCAAAACAGGTTGTCCTTCGCGCTCTTCCACTCCGATGAGGATGTAACCGCCGCCTAGATTATGAAAATCGTTGGCAAATGCACAAATCGAATGCAGGACATCCTGCGGGTTCCACCCTGCCTTAAACTCAAGTCGTTCCCATTCGACAGACTTGCCATGTAAAAGGTCGTCGACAGCTATTGGCAAGGCCAGTGTGCTCATATGATCACTGGCCCCTGATCGATCTGTTCGTTTAGAGCCGCTCCAGCCTGAGCCAACCATTTCTCGACATCCTCCTTCGTCTTCAACGTCGCCGACGGCAGCCGGGCTCGCTGCGACTTTGGTTCAAGTAACTGTGCCGCTTCCAAAAGGATTGATTGATAACGGCCATCCATAGCCGCAATACGATCCCTTAACGAGGGCAAAGGATATTTATCAAGTGTATTCAGAATTGATTGAGTATCGGCCACATCGAATTGCGGCGCTCCCTGGCTGGTTAATCCCTGTGGTTCACGCAGAGCATGCCTTTGCTCGGGTTCAAGCTGTTTCCAGTTCGCATCTGTTTCAAGCTGCTGCTCTCCAGCATCCAAATGGCGCTTCCAAAGGTTTTGCAGGCAGTTCAGCTCTTGTCTAAATAATTGAGTAATACTGGCAAGCAATGGCGCAACCGGATCCGGATCTTCAAGTAGAAGCCGTTGCTGCTCAATAGTCATCACCTGGGCCAGGATAACTTCAGCGTCCTGAAGCCCGGAAGCGTGATTCATCAGACGCTTCAAGACAATCCAGTTGGGCCAGCGCTTGGCGATGCGCTCGGCGAGATCGGTCCAGCTATCGATGCTGCTGCAAAGTTCATCACGCCGGTTGTAGAGGGCCAGCAGTTGCTCATTACCTGCTGTGCGGCGAATTTCATCGACGGATGTGGTATCCGGACAAATAGGCTTCGGAGCCTCACCACCTGCCTGGCCGGCCAGTTCCAGCATTTTCTGGAGAAACAGCGGCACGTGAACCAATTCCTCGCCCTGCTTCGCCGAAAGGCCGACCTTTTGCAACAGCTTGCGGATCTGGATGCGTTGGGCAGTGGTGACAGTGGCGGATTCCACTTTAAACATCACCTTGCTAATGGCCTTGCGCTCCAACTCCCTGGGGTCGAGGGTTTGGCCACGCTCGTCTTGCGCCCGGATCAGCCCAGCCACCAATAGCACTAGGAGACCGCCATCAATCGCATCGCGGGACCAGCCATAGGGTGAGGCATCAAAATGAGCGCGGATATCCAGGCCTTTCTTGCCACCAGCGATAAAGCCGAGAATAGCTTTGCACACAGTGTTCTTTGCGGGTTCCCCCTCGTCACCGACCGCCTTGAGGGCATCGGGAGCACCTTTTTGGGCTTTTTCATACACCTTGGCCCAACCGACATGATCGGCGGTATGGAACTGCGGGTAGAGCCGTTGCAAAGCGTTATCCGAAGCTTCGAGGATCATTTCCTGCAGATCATTGCCAACTATTTCATTACCCCCGCCCTGAAAGACGCGGGCTCCAGAGAGGGCTTCATTGAGCAGTTCGCGAATCTTACCTTCAGAGGTCTGCTTGGTAGTCTCCATCGCCGCTCGGGCTTCGCTGCCTTCTGGAGTATTAGGCGCTCCACGATTGTCCAAAGTGGCGCTGGCGGCCTTGAAATAGATGAGGTGGCGGCGAAGGTCGTCAGCCGCACGCTTGGGGATAAAGACAAAAACGGTCGGTGACTGATTGCCCGCTTGTCTTGCATCAGCCCGCACCGAATTTTCGTCGATACTCCAGCCATCGCGAACCCAGACACAAATTTTCTGATTGGCGTCGTTGGGCAACTGAGCGTCAAACACCGGATGGATCTCGCGCGCGACTTTCGCATGCCCCTGGACCAAAGAGAGCTTGCGCACCATCTCGCCGAATCGATTGCGGATGCGGTCATCGCGTTCTGTCTCAATGCGATGAGCTTCGTTGGACAAGGCGGAGCGCTGGCTTAAGAATTCGTCGTTCCAGGCTGCGCTTTCTTCAGTCTGTATACGGTATTCATCACCGACCTTCATCAACAGATCGCAATCATCCAACAACCGGGGCAACTTGCTGCGCAAACTACTACTGCCGTTGGAAAGATCTTCGACCAGTAGATCGGCAAGGCTATCTATAGAGGCCCGGATGCCGATTTCGTTGTTATGGCTGCCAAGCTTGTTAATAAGGAACACTAGCCCACAGGCGCGGGCCACCAGTCGTTCGTCTTCAGTACCCTTTATCCAGCTCATCGTCCTCTCGTGAACCTTGCGTGGCAGAATGCGAGACTGGAGCAATTTGTCGGCGGAGTCGAAGTAGAGATAGTCAGCCGGCACTACATGACCTAATGGTTCACTCAGCTTGGTCTGGATGACCTTGTGCACCATGCTGAGCTGGTTACGGAGCTGGCTATCTGTTCCGGTCTGATCGAGGACCCGCAGTGTGTTTTCCCAAAAACGACGGCGCACTGGCAGAATGGGATAGTCCTGAGGGAAATGCTGTATATCGTTTTGCCTGTGCCCAATTGTCGTTCCCGCCAGATGTCGGGAGATTTCGCCCAGGTTTGTTTGCATGATTTGCTCGATGGGCGTCTTTGCTTCCGGCTTTTTAGCCAGAATGACCTGACGAATGACCGTATCAACGTCCGCATCGGATAGTTCCACGCGAACGGTAAAACGCCCTTCGAGTTTTTTCAGATTACTCGTGCCGGTCACCGCCGTTTGACCGGTGCCGATGAAGATAAGTTTCCCACCAATGTTTTTTGAGCAAGCTTCTACCGCCTCCTGGACATCATGGGATCGTTGACCGTCTTCCCCAATAAACTGCTGCACCTCATCGAGAACCACCAATGTCAGGGGGAATTTGCAATCTTTCATCAGGGCCTGCCGAATGGCCTTAAGCATATCATCGCTGGAAATGTCCTGAACGTAAGGGTAGAGATTGTTCAGGGTCTCAACACAAGATACGGGCGATGAAAAGAGCTTGGGCTTAGCCTGAACCAGGGCATCATGAAGCCCCTCCGCGACATAGAAGTTGTCCAGCTCTTCGTCCCAGTCAAGGCCATTCTGCTCAACATGGGTGCGGATCTGATCATAGATGCCTTCGTGTTTGAGCCACATGACGAAGCGGGCAACCGGATATTGCTCGGGTAATCCGGCCGATTTGAAAATGATGCGCAGGAGCGCCAGCCGGACACTGCCGCTCGCGCTGGCACCCAAAGTACCGGATGCCGCATGCAGGCCACCATGGCGCTTCGCCTGAGTGCTCAGTTCCTTGAAATTATCAGTAATACCTTGCGGCAGGTTGGCAATGCCGCGAGCCGTGGCTCCATCCTCAAAGGTAGTGTCGACCCAAAGCGCACGAAGCATTTTGACGAGGTGCGATTTACCTGATCCGTAAAAACCACTAACCCAGACCGCAGGTTGCTGCGCCTGGTCGATGTTTTTGAGGTAAGTCTCGAGAATGTGCAACATTCCTTTCTCGTATTGGCCGTCACAAACGAAAGTCTCGAGCTCATACCGTAGCACCTCCAGCGCTTGGCAGGTCTTTTCGTCGTTGACGCTTGCCACCCCCTCGTTAACCAGTTTTCGGGTGGCCGGATCTTTTTGGAATATATCGCGATTATTCATCATCATGCCTTGATTGGTTGGGCGTTCAAAATTCTTTGTCGGCAGTGATCGGCACAGCGAGATAGTTCCACCCGTCATATCCATCCAACAGTCGATAGTTGTTGTTTTCATAGCTGCCGGGGAAAAAAACCAGCAGCCGTCCCTTGACCATTGGGGCTAATTTGTCGACAACCTCTTTAACTTTCAGAAATCCAAAAAGCGAACCAACCCCCTGAATTGCCACAACGGCGTCCGATCCAATGTCGTTTTTCTCGACAAAGCCCTTGAATTCATCGGTGATGAATTCAAGATACTTCGGCAGCAGCGTGGAAAGCAGATGTGGCTTCTGGAAATAGCTCTTGGCGTATCGTTGTGAGACGAGCCAAATTGCAAATGTATCAGTCAGGTCGAACATCGCCCATTGGTGGCCGGCCTCTCGCGTGACGATTTCAAATTCATCGACTTTGTTGCGTAGCCAGCGTTCTTCAGTTTCGTTGTAGACACAGAAGATAACGCGCTGTGCCGCGGCGGCATCGTCGCGCCACGGGACGGAGATGTATTTACTATAGGATCGTATAAGCCGTTTAACCTTGCTCACGAAGCCACTCCATTTCTTCTTCATTAATCAGGTTCGGAAACAGAACCTCAATGACATCCCCTGCGCGTTTAAACACGATCCAACCTTTGCGGGATGATTCTTCAGCGAGCTCAATTGCTCTATCAAACGTACAATCAAGTAACTTACTGTATTCGGTCCGAAATAATGCCGGTCCCCGCGCCCCTGTGAGATAGCCCAGAAGCAAAGCGTAGGAAACACTTCCCGAAGTAGGATAGGCGAGAGACCTAACTTTCCGGATGTGTCCGTGTAGATGTCCGGACTTGGTCCACGTCGAATTGATATTTTGCGCGGTTGATTTCAGCGTCGCCTTACTAAATCGACCGGGCTCTTGGCAGTCAATAAAATCCTCAAGGGACTCGCGGGTAATTGTCGCGCCTTCTGAAAATTTCAGAATGAATTGTGCGGTAGAACGAAAAATAGGATCCCTGGCGTATGTGCAGAGCAGAGCCAGTAAAGGCCGGCCTTTGATGTCGCGATTCCAAAAATAGAGAAGGACTCGAAAAAGGAGGTACGTTCGATCAAGCGAATAAAGATCAACTAGATGCCGATATGTGAGGGTGCGGGTTTTACCAGAGCGCTTGCCCAGGCAGTTCTCATCGTCTATTGCCCGGAGGTAATCACTCTTCTCAGCCTCGGGCCGGTCGACATAGGTCAATAAGGTTCCCAGCTCCTCAATCATCATGGTGCGAGAAGTATGAGCGCCCCCGCGTTCGAAGCTGAACCCGAACCGGGATAAATTATTGCCTTTATTAGTCATACTCTCCTGCGTCGCCCCGCCGGCAATCCCTCCCTGCTTTCGCGCACGTGAAAACTCCGGCATCCAACTATTACCTTCTTCGTTTTTTATTTCCGACCCAACCAAGTGAGTATCCACAACAGCCGAGTGTACACTCAACCAATGGTTAAACCATCAATTTCTGCAAGCGGAAAGTGTTCTGTCGTGGTGGGCCGGGAACGAGCCTGTGGGTATTAACTTGTTTTACGTCAAGAATATTTCGGTGCTAGTTTGGGCGGTCATTTGCGGGATTTTCAATAACTGAATTATCGGCGATGGAGACGGTCCCATTAGGCGTCGATTGCTGGCTTGTTTCTTTGATTCATTCTTAAACTGCAACGCCTGCTGGATTTGAACGCCGGATCGCACGGACAGCCGAAGCGGACCGATCGGCACGTAAGCTCCTAAGATGATTGTTTATTTTTCCTTCAATTGGTGCGAATGCTTATGGTTTATGGGCTTTTCTAGCCGCTAATTGATCATCACTATTCTTAAATTACGCCCGAGCTTTCTTAAATTCGCTGAGTCCAAGCGGAGATTTGTCCCATTGGCACCCATTGTCGAGCTCAGCAACCACGAACCAACCAGACGGCAGGAAGTATTACAGCGGATTTGGCAGACACTGTCCGCCGGATTGAAATATTGACGGTATATGGAAATTCCTGAAGGGGGAGTCCCTTTGTCTGGACCAATTGACCGGCCTCAATCCCCATCCCTCGTCCTCTCCAGGAACTGGTTCACCAGACGACTCAACTCGGCCCGACGATATTCGAGAAATTGCGGGAAATTCTCGACTCTGTGCAGTTCGCCATCAAGGGGCACGGCCTGCCTGGTGAGCACATCGCCTCCGCGCTCGGCGATGATTTCTTTCAGATAGCTTGATGGCTCTTTTTTTCCAATACGACGGTTGGTGCGGCCGGAGATAAATGCGAGGTTGGCGATTTCGTTTACTTCGCGCCTGTCATAATCGCCTCGCATGATCGCTTTTGGAAATATGTGGTGAAACTGCAAACGGTGCTGACGACCCTGAAGGCTGGTGGAGATGCCGATACCAGTTTCCCAATCAGTTGCGCCCTGCGTGCGCAATGTCAGATAGACCAGGGAAAACAGGGACGAAGTAAAGTTGCGGCCAGCAAAATCGGCAGGTTCGAAATGAAGCCGGCCAAACTGCTGACTCAGCACTTCAAGCAGAGCAGGAACGCCACCGCCCTGTCGTATGACTCGCAAATCCACGTCCAGCAATGTTTCAGTTGAGCCTCGCGAATAACGTCCTTTGGCACTGGCAACATAGAGCCAATATTTGAGCAGACGGATATCTTCGGCGGAAAGAGATTCCTGTTTGTGCTGGCTGAACCAGGCAACGAGGATGAAGAAAAAAGGTGAAGACAGAAGTGTTTCATCCTCAATCCCGGCGTTTGTCCTGATGAAGTTGATGGCAAAGCGTAAACCGTTTTTTGCCTGCTCCCAACCATCTTTCAAACGATCGACACCGAGCGTTGAAACCTGCGCAAAACGCGACTGCTGGGTCGCAAAAACTACCATCGTTCGCACGAGCAGGCCCAGATCAAGCGTCATGTAACTTTCTTCGCACTCGTTCTGAAAATCCTCGAACAATGTCAATGAATTTGGCCACCGGGCGGTGATCTGGGCCAGTGCCAAATCGGACCCGCGAAGCTTGACCCCGAGTGAGTTGACTCGCACAAAGATCTCGGCAACTTCTTCGTAACTCAAGTCGCGCGAAAGAACGTTTACTGGATAGGCGTAATTCTCAATCGCCCGCAAACGACGCAATCGCTCGTTATACTTTCCATATCTTTCGTCAGCAAGTGAGGTAATACCCGCTTTCTGCATTATTGTGGCGTCCGACATCCCGGAAAACACTTCGGTTACCGAAATCCAGTTCGGCTGCTGCGCAAGCGAACGACTGGCCACGACAAATGTCAGATTTCTCAGGCGCTCAGGAAGTGAGAGATCGGTTGCTCCATCATCCTCATCATCAACTTCAATTTCCTCCCCGTCCTCCTCTACTTCAGTGAACTCAAGCAAACTGTCCGGATGCTCCAGGTTGAACAATACATCGATTGGCCGCTTGCGCCCTCGCACCTCGACCTGTTTGCCGCGAAGAACAGCCGCAAGTGATGTCAGTCTCTGCTGCCCATCAAGCAACAACTTATGACCGGAAAACGGACTTTCTCCCTGCTCTACAGCCAGATCTCGCACCGGCTGCTCCTTGTCGGTTTCCCACACCAAGATTGAACCACTCGGATAGGCCCGATAAAGCGAATCAAGCAAATCTCGCACCCTTGTCGCCCGCCAGACATAGCGCCGTTGCATTTCAGGCAAGCGAAGCTCACCTGATTCAACCATTTGCACCAAATCCTTGATTGAAATCTCGGTCTTTTTTGTCGCCATAATTGCCTCTAGCGGCGACCCCGGGGGTTCACCTGAAATATTGTTTTTTGGGAGGGTAGTAGCAAATCTCTACTCATCAGTGGCATAACCTTGAGCGCTCGGACTGGCAATTTGTTTTTTTAGGAAGCATCCTCCAGCTTCTGAGCGAAGTATTAAATGCAACAGGTAATTACCGATGACTAGAATCCTTATCGCATTATGCATCCTGGCGATGCCGGTAATGGCAAGCGCTGAAAACGAAACGTTGAGCAGGCTGTTTGCAAGGCACGGGATTGAGGGGACACTTGTGCTTTCGGCGCTGAACAGTGGAGAAACTTTCGTGCATGACAAAGCGCGGGCGCGGAAGCGGTTTCCGATTGCCTCAACGTTCAAGATCATGAATTCGCTGATTGCGCTCGAAGAAAAGGTGATTTCGGGGAAAGACGAAGTCATGAAATGGGATGGCCGGATACATGACTTCCCGGACTGGAATCGCGATCAGACGCTTGAGAGTGCTTTCAAGGTGTCCTGTGTCTGGTGTTATCAGTCGCTTGCCCGAAAAGTGGGTGGGGAGAAATACAGGGAGTATTTGCAGAAGGTCGGATACGGAGAGTTGCGCGAGCCGTTTGTGACAGATGCCTTTTGGCTTGACGGTTCTTTGCAGGTCAGTGCTTTTGAACAGATCGAATTTCTCAAACAGGTTCATCTTCGCAGCCTGCCATTTGCTCAGGCGTCATACGAGACACTGCGAGAGATCATGGTTGTGGAAAAGACGGCGGATTATACAATCCGGGCGAAAACGGGCTGGGCAGCGAGGGCAACACCACAGGTCGGCTGGTATGTCGGCTATATTGAAACAGCAAAGGATGTGTGGTTCTTCGCCTTGAATATCGCCATGCGCGGTGATGCGGATCTGCCACTGCGAAAAGTGATTGTGCAGGACGCCCTGCGGGAACGGGCATTGTGATATTTCGAGGTCCTGAATCAAGTTCAGGATGACGTTGTTGGTGGTGCGACGGGGTGTGGTATTTCAAGGCTCTTTATCAAAGCCGGCACTTCTTAATCCTCTCATCCGGTAACGAGCAGTGGACATATAAAACTTGTTGGGCAAAAGGGCGAATGCCCTTTTGCCGTTTGAGGTAAAATCAAGGTGATAACAGAACCCGGCCAATTTTTCCTGGCGCGCCTTTTTCAAGTTCAGCAACCACGGCTCGGACAGCGTCCTGGACTAACGACAAATTGGCGCAACTGTTCCCGACACCGGCAACTGCGATATCTGTCTCCAATGACAGTAGCTTATCGAAAATGATCAATTCTTTTCCGCCGCTTTTGATCACAAGCCGGGCACAGTAAAAAATGTCTGCAACAGAGCAACTCTCGCTTACGTTCCCCAGTTTGCCTATGGCCAGTATATCGATCTTGCAATCATTCCCCTGAACAAGAAACTTGGCCAACGGAAGCGAAAGGAAACTCATAAGATGCTTATAGAGCCAGCACAACGCGAGAGGAAGGAGCAACGTCCCAAAGAATGCATAGCCTAGATAGTACTTCTGATAATATTCACTCAGATTGAGTTGATTTGTTCTCATTAACGTAATGCCAAAGACCAGGTGGAACGCCATCAGGACAAGGCAAACTTTAACTCCGTTCTGATTAATTGCATTGACGACCCAAACAATCGCTTTGCGCACTATTGAATCATTTATACTTTTCATTGCTTTTCTCCGTTTTGAAATAAACGGCAGCCAAAACCTCGCAACAAGACGTTCGTCCTGTTTGGATAAAACATTTGGTCCACTGCCGGTCAGGGGCAGAGATTTGTTTTTTACACTGACGGGGATGGGAGAGAACGGCGGTAGATTGCAGCCTGCCCTGAAATAGCACCAAATTAGCGATAATTCAAGTCGGTAATTCCGTCTTGTGCCGCCCCGTTAACAGCGCCAGGCCGAGTGATAATTGTGGATTCGAAATCTGATTTTGGATCTACAAGACAGCGTCATTTCCTTAACGTTTCCGGTATGTTTGAACGCAGTATCTCAAGAAACAAGAGCTCCATGGTGAATAATACCGCGCTGTAGCCCTTGTCAGAACAGCCACAAAGTAACCCGGTTCCATTCCTGCTTGTCCCCAACCCGGTTCCATTCCTGCTTGTCCCCAAACCCGGTTCCATTCCTGCTTGTCCCCAAACCCGGTTCCATTCCTGCTTGTCCCCAACCCGGTTCCATTCCTGCTTGTCCCCAAAAGCTCTGTTTTATATGAAGGTCGGCATTGTCGGACTGGGCGGCCTCGGCCACATGGGTGTCAAGCTGGCAAAGGCGATGGGTGCTCATGTGGTGGTGTTTACAACATCTCCCGGCAAAAAAGCTGAGGCACTGCGCCTGGGCGCTGACGAAGTTGTGATTTCGCGAAATGCCGACGAGATGGGGCAACATGCTGGCACGTTCAATTTCATCCTCGATTGCATTGCGGCCGAACACGACATCAACAGCTACATTCACCTGCTCGCCCGGGACGGTAACATCACCCTTGTCGGAGCACCGGAGGAACCACTGCCCGTCTCATCTTTCGCTCTGCTGTTTGGCAACAAAACTCTCTCGGGCTCTCTCATCGGTGGTATAGCCCTGACGCAGGAGATGCTTGATTTTTGTGGGGAACATAATATCACTTCCGATGTCGAAGTGATTCCCGTGCAGAAGATCAACGAGGCGTATGAACGCATGCTGAAGTCGGATGTGAAGTATCGCTTCTCGATAGATATGTCGTCACTGCGAACGGAATAGTTTTAGCGCAAGGTTCCAAACGCAGCTGGCGGTGAACGGCAATATATAACCCAGTCAAATATATAGCCCGGTTCCATACCTTTTAAAAAGGAAGGGTGTGCCCATGTTGTCCTTAACAGGACACAACCTTCTTTCCATCAATCGTTACTGCGCAGCTTCGCCAGCAGCCTGAGAATTTCCAGATAGAGCCAGACAAGCGTCAAAAGCACGCCAAATGCAGCATAAGCTTCCATTTCGGCAGAAGCACGGACGCGAACTCCTTCGTTGATCGTTTCAAAGTCAACGATGAAGTTAAAGGCCGCAACGACACAAATGATGAAGGACAAAGCGATACCTCCCGGACCGTTACTGTGAATAATGGAAATACCACTCCCACCGAACAAGGTCAGAACAATATCGGCAAGGTACAACACCAGGATCGCTGTCATGGCAAATGAAAGAATCTGCATGAAGGACTGCGTTGGTCGAATTAGTTTTGATCCATACGCGAAAAACATCAGGATCATAACTATTGCCGTGCCGGCAACAGCCTGCATGGCAATACCCGGGTATTGGGCCTCGAAAACTGCCGATATTCCGCCAAGAGCAAAGCCCTCACAAATAGCATAGACCGGTCCAAGGAATCTGGCCAAGGTTGGGTTGAAAATAACAATCAACGCCAGCATGAAGCCAACAAACGTTCCCCAGATAGTCAGCGATGTGACGATACCAAGGTCAACCTTGGGAAGTTCAACGTGCGAGACACTTCCATCTTCGTTGTTTACCCGGTAGAGCGTTTTGCTTTCACCATCTGCCTGCTCAACACTCTCCACGCGGGAGAAGTCGAATCCTGCTGCCTTGTAAGCTTCAAGCCCTTTGTAGAGGGTGAAGCCGCCTGTCAGCATGACAAGCAGTGTAAAAATACCTAGCCAGGCGAATGTTCCGCCGACTGTCATAGAACGCGTGCCAGACAAGCTGACAAGTTTTTCTACCGTCATAAACGGATTACCTTTACCACTCATAAAAACCTCCAAAAAAACTAAATAAAGTTGGGGGATTATCCCGAAACAACATGGGCTACCCATATGGAGGCTCAGACTGTGAGCTGAATGAAAAGGCTAGTAGTTCGTGTATGGATGTATTTTTAAACGCACCATACACGAACGACATCGGCTTGATGGTTATGCGGTCCCCATTGAATTTTGTAAAGTTGACCTGAGATGGCAGTCCCGACGCAAACGGACTCGGTGCAATAAAAAGTGGATCGTGCAGAAGCAAAGAACCTTTCATGGGAGTGTTGCGAAATTAGCATTTCGCCAGGATTGACTTCCGTCAATCCACTTATTCCGTGTCAGAGACACGTAAGAGCCTCCCCTTTATTAGTTTTTCTTTTGTAGGGCCAAAATGGTCCTACATTTGCTGCGCTTGTATGCAGCAAAAACGGCAACAGCTGGTAGAAGTCAATAAACCGGCTAAGGTTATATTGACTGCCTGCGCAAGAAAAGTTCTCGTCCATTTAAATGCAATGGTGAAAAATATGACGCCGTTTTGGACTATTCCTGCCTGACTGCAAACACAGTCGCTACGGTAAAAACAACAATTTGAATGTCACTGTTGATTGATATTCACAGAACACAACCGTTGTCGCGAATTACACATCGACGATAACATCAACACAGCTGGGCGGACGCAAAGCCCGCGCCCTACGATAAACAACAACAATCTGAATGTCAGCGGGAAGAATATTACCATTCATCCCAAGAAGGACCGTTTCGAAACCGTCACGCGAACTTGCCGTGCCCACAGATGTCGGCCCCGCAGATATCAGCATCGAAAAGCAAACCTTCTGTAAACCAGTTGCCGGATCTACCGCTCGACTTGCAATGCGATAATCAGCAAGGTCGCTGCAGCCATAAAATACGACTTTTCCTTGAAGCAACCCCTGAGCTCTCGCCCGCTCAACAACCAAACAAACACGTTCGTTGTCTGCACAGACGACAACAAATCCACTCTCCGGGACCTTGCTATTACCCACAAGTCTGCAGGAACGAAAATAGTGGCTTCAGTGGGGCAGCAGAGCTCCAGCTCTGCTGCAATTCATATCTCCCGCCAAGCTGCAAATCTGCCGCAAATTGGCGCAGAGCTGGAGCTCTGCACCCCCGGTATTGCCGTCTGCATGCTGGGAGTGATTTCAAATACGCCCACTTTGCAAGAACATTACCTCTGTTCGATCTCCAATCGCAACAAGGTAATCTGGTCGGGAACTTGTGGGTAATAGCAAGTCCGGGACAAGAGAAATAGCCTGAATAAACTCATCTTCAATCTGTTCGACGTTTTCGTAAATATCCGCATGGTCAAACTCAATGCTGGTAATCAGCAGAACATCCGGGCGATAAGAAAGAAATTTGGGCCATTTTGGGAAGGGTGTTCCCGTCAGACTGTATCTGAAGTTTTAGTAACCCGGTTCCACTCCTTCCTCCCCCATTCACAGAGCTTAGTCAGCCCGGCCAGACGTGACTTGTCGATTCAACACATACGTTCAAAAGGATGTTCGCTCTCTCCTGCAGGTCGAGAATCTGACCACATTCGACAAGTTCATGCGAATATGCGCCGGACGCACCGCGCAATTATTCAATTATTCAGCAATCGCGACCGATGTCGGCATCTCCCAGCCAACGGCAGTCAAATGGGCAAGCATCCTCGAAGCGAGCTTCCTGACTTTTCGGCTTGAGCCCCATTTCAAAAATTTCAACAAACGGCTGACCAAGTCCCCAAAGCTCTACTTCCACGACACCGGTCTGGTCTGCTTCCTCTTGCGAATTACATCATCTGCGCAGTTGGAGAACCATCCGCTTAAAGGAGCAATTTTTGAAAACTGGGTGGTATCGGAAATCCAGAAAAGTTACCGCAATAACGGCACAGAACCTCCTCTATACTTCTGGCGGGATCAACACGGCCATGAAGTGGACCTGCTGATTGATAACTCGAGCCATCTCTATCCAATTGAAATCAAGTCTGGCGCCACCTTCCGCAGCGAATGGCTGGATGGTCTCGCCTGGTTCAACAAACTGCAGGATTTCGACAAGGGCTCGGTTATCTACGGTGGAAATGAGGACTTCAATTTCAAGGATGTCATGGTCCAGAGCTGGAGCAGTCTGGCCCCACCTAATACTTGACTTATCTATTGTCGCAATTTATTAGAAATCTCCGCTCTTTACCTACCCGGCATGTGTAATACTTTAAAATCGTAATCAGCAACGACTGACTAGTCGCATCACCGGTGCATTATTTTGCCACCGAACTGTTTTCACTAGGTTTTTTTGGAGGATGATTATGACTTCGCTCATCGGGGTGGACTTGACCCCTTTTGCTTTTCTTGAAGAGCAACAGCTTTGGCAACGAATTAAAAACTTTGAAATCGATAACCCAAAGGCAAAGGAACCTTTTTCCCAACGTCTCGCTAAGGACAAAAACTGGGAACTGGACTTTACCAAACGAGTCATCGATGAATACCTGAAGTTTTGCTTCCTCGCTGTATCTATCGGCAAATGCACACCATCATTGACAGTTGATCAAGCATGGCATCTGCATCTGATCTATTCGAAAAATTACTGGAAGGAATTTTGTCCAAATGTTCTCGAATATGATCTGCATCACTGTCCGGGAACAGGAGAGGATAACGAGAAAAAGATCTTTGAGGAAAGATATACAAACACTCTTGGATACTATCGCCAATATTTTGGCGGCGATCCACCAGTTGATATCTGGTAATACCATTTCAAAACCGGTCTTACCGATCAACGGAGTCTTTAAACACGATATAGTAATCTTCGGAACGGTCATGAGTCTGAAATTTCAGCTCATGACCCGCTTCCATACTCTGCTTAAATTAAGGTTCCATATTGCAACTGGTCAGACGTTTCTGGTTACGGCATCACAGACAAACCACTTTGAAATACACTTCCGATTGAGTTGGGCAAATCAAAAACCTATCCTTCTATTTTTGGGGTAAAGGCACATTGCATTTTTCGCACCGATGTTGCCTGGCTCTGACCCGGAAATTGCACGTAAGTTCACAGCTAAAGCTGGTAATTGTCTGTTATTGCTGTTCCGAGTTTTCCGACAGTCTGTAATTGACGACTCTGCTGTCAGGAGATATTGAAAAAGTCCCCTTTCCTTAGTGTAGAAGTATATCTTGCCGCATTCATCGCTGCGCTTTCAGTAACTCAAGTCTGCCCACTTGAAGCCTGAACCTGCAATACCGATGAATGCGGCACGACAGTGATAAGGTTACAAGATTATGTCTGCAACAACATGCCATCCACCTGAAGTAATGCTCCGACAGGCGCTTCTCCAGGCGGGTGGCACGTTGTTCAGGTCGATATTCTCTGAACGCTTACTGCCCGTTTTTCAACTTCAAACGGAGCATAATCATGACTCAACATACTATTCCTTTAAACAAACTGAATGCCATGCACCACGGTGCCGAAAATGGCGAGTTTAGCCGTCGTCAACTGCGTGAACACGCCGAAATTCTAAATACCACGGCACTGATGAGCCCGGACGAAGAGGTAAAACTGCTGGCGATGCTATTCATGATTCGTTTTATCCCGGAAGACCTTGCCGAAGATACACTGGAATCTTTTGCCAATATCAACCGGACAAGTGTTGTGTACAACAGGCTGCAAAATCGTTTTACGCCGGTAATTTTGAAGACAGCCACGAACGATCAGCAACAACTCTACCTTTGGCTTTTTTCAAACGGGGAGCGGGGCTCGATTCCAACTCCTGTTTGTAATCGTCGAAAAAAACGCCCGGGGGGCAATTGCAGTAGCTGCAGCGACTGTTCTAGCTGCAGTAATGACGACTAGCCCGGATGTTGCACGTAAGCCCGTCGTGAGGTTGTGAAGTCTGTGGCAAGGCGTGGGGGTAGAGAGTCGGGAATACTGGCGTATTCCCGAGCGAACGCTCCCCCGCGGATTGTCCAGAATTCGCGACCGCAGCAGGGTAATCAAAGAGTGCAAACTGTAACGACAAAATTTAAACAGAATCGGTCGTTGCACTCGTAAATTCGCGGGTGAAACCTGTTTCAGCCGTGAACTTACGTGCAATTTCCTGGCTCGCCCGAATGTTGCACGTAAGCAATATTTAGAAATGAGGTGATAATTGAATCAGGCAGGGAAGCCTGATTCTTTCGGCTATACCATTTCAAAAATGGTCTTAACTAGAAGCTGAAACGTTTTGACAACCAGGTTTTTAATTACACTGTCGTCGCCCATCGCAATTCCGATTGGGGAAATAGTATGTACCAAATCAAACTTGGCAGCCTCGCCTTGATTCAATATTCAGGGGGCTTAACGTACAACATCCGGGTCAACCAGCTTTTCCAACTTCACCCCCCTCCAATAGGTCCAATCAGAAGACAATTCATTCTTTGGCCCTCCCGTTGTCCGCAGCTCGACAACACCTTCCATGGAAGCCTCAATATCCAAACTAAACTCATGCGGTCCTCTGGACGAGAGGACTTGAGACGGATTTAATAAAACATCATACAACACCGTCTCTTGACCACTCCCCTCCCGCAAAATTATCGAAAAGCCCGCCCCGTCTGTGGGGAACGGATTATTTTCAGAATACGCCCCTGCCAATATTCCATACTGCCCTGTTAAAAGGTACTTCCCTGATTCCAACGGATACGACATGGCACCCGGCGGATGAACCATCATAACCGTGACCCGGTCTTCTAGAATATTCTCGAAAGGACGAGTCACCCTGGATGGTCCCGACAATAAAGCAGGAAAATAGTTATCCAGAAGTTTGCTGACTGATGTATGACTACCATTGCCGCTTCGGCTTTTTATCGGCACCACAGAATATTGCACAGATAAATTTGATAACCTGGCCAACCACGGCAAATCATATTCAGCAGTGACACGAACTGACGAGACCACAGGCAGAGAACCCCCAGTGTGCCAATTAATCAAGTCCGTTTCATCAATAACTAAAGGAGAAAGTAGAAATCCATCCGCTGCAAGCTTTGGGAGAATGCGAAAAAAATGCTCATGCTCTCCTTCTGCAATCACATGAATGTAATATCTTGGAGCACGATATAATAATGTTAGCAGCTTCAACCAAAGTGGCTGATCAATCTTGACCTTCAGATAAATCCGCTCTCCCTTAAAGGCAGTCAAATCCAGATTCTCGCCAAGATTTTTGCTAAACAGAGCATCATCGGCAGCAACACCAATTTCTTCATTCTCCAATTTTTTTTGAAAAAGAAGGTACCCCTTTTCATAAGCGATTGGCTTATACCTGGTCAGCAAGGCTTCCATGACACCTTTATCATTCATCATCGGGAACCTGCCATCGACAATCTGGTTCTTATAAAGAAGATATTCTGGCGCATCCGCTCCCTGAATAAAACTGGTATTTAGCTTCCGTAAAGACGGAGTATATGCCGTGTATCCCTGAAAAAGCGGGCGCGGCTTCCAGTTAAAATCATTTAGAAGCAAAATTCCCTGCTCCAACCCAATCATATCGACCGTGGAGTTACCGACGATACCGGATATCACAGGGAGTTTATAATATTGCGACATCCACGCTTTGCGAGCCTTACGGGATTCAACAATATCAGGATAGAACACAAGGTTATGAAAATTTCCCGAAACTTCAGTCGGCCATTTACCGGCAAGTTTCAGTGGCCCCTCTCCAGCCAAAGTAAGCCCATATAATGAAATACCCGCTATCAAATAACACAAAACAAGAGAAGGAAGATGTCGAATCCGATCAAAGACAGTGAGCACTGTGAACGGAAGAAAAACCATCAATGCGAAAAACTGTAACGAGTGTGCATCGTGCCGGACAAACCCCGACTTCCAACCCAAAAAAACTGTCATCAGAATGCAGATCGAGTAACAAAAAACCTCAAATGTAGGTTCCTCTCTGATCTTCAAAAGAAGTAGCAGTAATGTAAGAACACAGACAAGTAATGTGCAGACTAGCTCAGAGCCAATAAAACCCAAACTCATTGTCGAACTGAATTCCGAAGACAACTCAATTGAGTAAGACAAAAATGGACCCAAATCCGAAAGACTCTGCCCAAGGAGCCACCACCCGGCCAAAAAAAATAGCATGAATAATGGCGGAACAAGCAAATTAACTCTACGTTTTTTCGTGACGACCGCATGAATTCCCACAATTACCGACATTACGCATGACAACAAGGCAAAGGTAAATTTGTCCAAGGCAAAAAGCGCCATGAACATCGTTGTGAACAGAAGAAAAATAAGATGCTGCTCTTTTCTTAAACTAGAACGCAGGAGCCACAACACAGTTGTTGTAACCAATAAGAAAATCAACGCATCATTTGGAAAGGCACGAAGAACAACGAGCACCAGGAGATAAAACCACAGCTGATGGAACGCACTCGCCAGACGAGAACCGGTGAAAATTAAAATACAAGAAGCAAAAAGGGAGATTAAGATTTGAACAATTAGAAATCTTGGAAAAACTGCCGAATCAAATGCCGCGTTAGGGTATGTATAACAGGCTCCAGGGCCATAGGTGAAAATAACGTCACTCCCCCAGCGCCAACCACTGGCACATGCATAAGACAGCATTTGCGACCATGACTCCTCCGAGTTTGACGATGCGGTAACAACACCAAAATTCAAAAAGGAAATGAAAACCAAAACAAAAAGCGAAAAGGCTAAAAACGCTTTATACAGTTTTGTAGAATAATCTGAAATTGAAGCTGCAAAAATCAAAGTTCCTCACCTTCTCAAGATCGGGTAATACGGTCTAACAACGTTGGCAATGATATGTAGGGGCGCTTCGAGAAGCGCCCATGTGTGACCAACCCGGCACCGTAGATAGTCAGTGTTTTTTGCAGCGGAGCTGGAGCTCCACTGCCCCACTACGCTCTCTCGCAGATTGCCAGAAATTTCGAGACTACGCCGCCCCGTTCAACATTGCTGTCAGCTTGTCGGGCAGGCCGGAGAAGTCGCCATTTGACATCATGACAAACAGGGTTTTCTGCTGTGAGGACTGGGCTGAGGCGAGAACTTCGCCAGCTTTGGCGAGAAATTCATCCATACTCTCCAGCAGGCCCGAGCGGCAGCCGGTGGCTTCAATGTCGCGCACAAGTCGCTCGACATCAAGCTCGGAGGCATCGCCGAATTTAGAGTAAACTCCCTCGCTCGATATTCGGCGAATCCATGCTTCGTCAGCGGCAAAGAAACTCTCAGCATAAGCTCTCTGAAACACGGCGCGGCGGCTTGTATTGGAACGCGGTTCAAAAAAGGCAACAATACGCCAGTCGCGATAACGCTCGCGAAGTCCGGCAAGAGTTGTTTTAACTGCGGTAGGATGATGAGCGAAGTCCTCAATCAACAAAGTGGAGCTGTTCTGAAAACGAATCTGCTGCCGCCGTGCAACACCGGAAAAACTCTTGATCCCGGCAGCTATCACTCCTCGATCGAGACCGAGTAGCCGTCCAACAGCAAAAGCGGCAAGTGCATTAAGTGCGCTATGCTCACCCAAAAGGATTGTTGCAAAACTGTCAGTCTCACGCGTATCGCCAGAGCCGATAGTCGTCCGCACCGTAAATGCGACATTCTGCAAACCGCTTGCCGGATCAACCGTTCGCCTGCTGATACAATAATCAGCCAGGTCGCGGCTACCATAAAAAACAACTTCAGCTTTAAGCAAGCCCCGGGTTTGGGCTCGTTCAACAACCGCACGCACCCGTTCATTATCGGCACAGGCGACAACGAATCCCGATTCGGGTACAAGTGATATCGCTTGAACAAACTCGTCTTCTATCTGCTCAACGGTCTGGTAAATATCAGCATGATCAAACTCAATGCTGGTGATCAGCAATATATCAGGCCGGTAGGAGAGAAATTTCGGCCATTTGGCAAACCAGGCGCTGTCATATTCGTCACCTTCAAGCACCACTGAACGCTTGGCAACTTCCACATCTTCAGCGACAAGCCGCACCGGCTTGGCAAAATCGCCGGGCATACCGCCAATGAAATATCCCGGCTTACGCCCGGCATAATCAAGCATCGCCGTAATCAGCGAGGTCGTTGTCGTCTTCCCGTGGGTGCCGCTGACAACAATTGAATTGGGACAATACGAACGCTCGCCGATTAAAAAAGCGGAAAGAGCTTCCGGCATCGAAGCATAAGGTTTCCCTGTTTCAAGCGCTGCGACAGCTTCCGGGTTATCAGACCGAATGGCGTTGCCGATAATAAATCCGTCAATATCATCCGCCAGGTTATCGGCACTATAGCCGCAATAAATCTGATCGATTGTTTTTTTTATGAAGTCGCCCATCGGCGGATAGAAAGCCTTATCGCTACCCGAAACAACAAACCCCTTGTCTTTAAGCAAAGCAGCCAGAGATCCAGTTCCGGTCCCGCAAATACCTATAACGTGAATCTTCGACCCTTTCTCCAGTTGCGAAAGAGCGGCGGATCGTTCGCGGCTGTGCTGCAATTCAAATTCTCTCATTCGACGACACCATAATTAATTCTTCGCAGTGGCGAAAATCCTTCTCGCAGAGAAACCTGAGCGGCATGTTGAAGCCAGAGATCAACAAGAACAAGAGATAACATAGCTTCAACAATCGGCACGGCGCGCAACGCGACACACGGATCGTGGCGGCCCCGGGTAATAACCTCGGCCGGAGAAAAATCCTTGTCAATGGTGCGGCAATGCTGCGGTAACGACGAGGTTGGCTTGAAGGTAACCCTGGCGACTACTGGCGCACCGGTAGAAATCCCCCCGAGAACCCCACCATGATTATTGCTGAGAAATCCCTCTGGCGTCATTTCATCGTGATACACACTGCCCGGTATCGAAACAGCAGCAAACCCTTCGCCGATTTCAACAGCTTTCGCCGCTGGCATACTCATCAGCGCCCCGGCAATCAGCGCATCAAGCCGACCAAATACCGGTTCCCCCCAACCAGGTGGCACACCTTCAGCCACCACCTCCACAACACCACCAACTGAATCACGGCTCTTTCGCGCCATTTCAATCGCCTGCCTCATCGGCTCGATGGCATCCGGATCGACACAGCGCAACTCGTTGTCTTCTACCTGGGCCCAATCATATTTACCGGCTTTCACTGTTCCGACCTGAATAAGACCGCCTTTAACAGTAACACCTGCTGTTGCCAGCAATTGTCTGGCAACAGCACCGGCGATTACGCGCGAAACTGTCTCCCGGGCGGAAGAACGTCCGCCACCACGATAATCGCGAACACCGTATTTGGCGAAATAAGAAAAATCAGCATGCCCGGGACGAAACAGGTCTTTAATAGCGCTGTAGTCCTTCGAACGCTGATCCTGATTATGAACGATAAAAGCCAGCGGCGTTCCTGTCGTCACTCCCTCAAAAGTCCCACTGAGCAATTCCGCCGTATCGCTTTCCTGGCGCTGGGTAACAAGAGAGGACTGCCCGGGTCGACGACGGTCGAGCTGTTGTTGAATTGCCGATACATCTAGCGGCAAACCGGCCGGACAACCATCTATGACCACACCGAGGGCGGCACCATGGCTTTCACCAAATGTCATCACACGAAAGAGTTGTCCAAAAGTATTACCGAACATCTGCACCCTTAGAAATTACACTCATCAGAAATTAAACTCATCCGACATCAGATAAGCGCGAATGAAACGATCGATACTGCCATCCATTACACTTTGCACATCCCCCGTTTCTTCCCCGGTCCGCAAATCCTTGACCATCTGATAAGGTTGCATCACATAAGAACGAATCTGACTGCCAAAGTCGATCTTTTTCCTCTCGCCGGCAATTTGCGCCATTTCCGCCGCTTTCTTCTCTTTCTCCAGCTCGTACATCTTCGCTTTCAGCATACGCATCGCAACAGCTTTATTTTTATGCTGGGAACGGTCAGTCTGACAGGCGACAATAATTCCGGTCGGAATGTGGGTAATTCGCACTGCTGAATCGGTCTTGTTGACGTGCTGACCACCGGCTCCACTGGAGCGATAGGTATCGATACGAAGGTCGTCTTCGTTGATATCAACCTCCACGTCATCATCGAGATCGGGCATTGTCGAAACACTGGCAAAGGATGTGTGACGCCGAGCATTTGAATCAAACGGTGAAATCCGCACCAGGCGATGAACTCCCCGCTCGGAACGCAGATAACCAAAAGCATTAGATCCCTGAATCAGCACTGAAGCATTTTTAATGCCCGCTTCTTCTCCAGGCTGAATTGAAAGGATATCTGTTTTAAAGCCTTTTTTATCCGCCCAACGCAGATACATCCGCAAAAGCATCTCACCCCAATCCTGGGCTTCGGTTCCCCCAGCGCCAGAATTTATTTCCAAAATGGCATCCGATGAATCGTGTTCACCGGAAAGCATGCGCTGAAGCTCTATCTGCTCCATCAGCGCCTCAGCCTTGGCAAGCTCCTGCTCGCACTCCGACTGAAACTCGGCAGCATCGGGATCGGCAAACAGCTCCATCAATTCCGCCGCGTATTCAAGGGCTGCCCCAAGTGAATCAATATTGCCGAGTTGCTCAGCAATTTCCGCGCGCTCCCTTAGCAGTTTCTGAGCTCTCTCGTTATCGCTCCAAAAATCGGGGGCTGATGATTCGTGCTCCAACTGATCAAGTTTCTCTCTCTTGCCCGGGACGTCAAAGATAACCTCCCAGCGCTTCGAGTCTGGCCCGAAGTCGCTCGAGTGTTGTGCGCAATTCTCCTGCGGTTAACATCTCTTCTCCTTACTCCTCACTACACTCTTCACTACAACATAGCAGACGAAGCTCTTCTTCCTTTTCCTCCATCCGCCGAACTTCTTCTTCGGGAACATTTTCATGATCGTAGCCCAATAAATGCAGCAAACCATGAATCAACAAACGCTGCATTTCATCGGCCAGGGAAACTTCATATTCCAACGCCTGTCGGACTGCTGTTTCCTGAGATATGACAATGTCACCCAGGTGCCCTTGTGAGTATAGGGAAAATTCCCCCTCATCAAGTGAAAAGGACAAGACATCAGTCGGCTTGTCCTTGCCGCGATAATCGTTGTTTAATTGTCGGATTTCCCGATCGTCTGTAACAAGAATACTCAGCTCCCGTTCTTCACAACCCAAGACGCTTAAGAGCTTCCTTGCCGTCATTTCCAGTTTCTCGGCCGGTAGCAGTATCGGCAGGTGTTCCCTGATTAACAGATCCACTTCCATTTTCGGTCCCTTCTCTTTTATTCTTTTTCTCCGGCCCATTACCGTCAATACCAGCACTTTCAATACGAGTGCCTTCAATATCTGTCCCTTCAATAACAGCCGGCAAAGTGGTCTCACTCGGGCGTGACGCCCTCGCCTGATAGACCTTCTCCGCAGGCTCGTTGTATTGAATACGACGAGCATAAATTCCGGTAAGAACTCTTGTGAAACTTTTGGCGATCAAATGCAGGTCACGCAAAGTAAGCTCACTCTCGTCAAGCTCACCGCTGGCAAACACCTTGTTGATAATCTTCTGCACCAAACCCTGAATTTTGGCCGGCGAAGGATCAGTCAACGATTTGGATGAAGCCTCGACGCTATCAGCAAGCATCAATATCCCGGCCTCGCGAGTTTGCGGCCTTGGTCCAGGATAGCTGTAAAGTGCGACATCCACTTCCTGCCCCTCTTCAACTTCCTTCTTGGCTTTTTCGTAAAAATACTCAATCCGGCTTGTGCCGTGGTGCTGACAAATCAGGTCGATTAGTGGTTGAGGCAGCCGACTGTTACGAGCCATCTCTCCGCCATCTTTCACATGAGACTTGATTATCAGTGCCGACATTGACGGTGCCAACTTATCGTGACGGTTCTCTCGCCCACCCTGGTTTTCAATAAAATAGAGCGGCTTCTTCGTCTTGCCGATGTCATGATAATAGGCACCTACTCTCACCAGCATGCCGTTTGCGTCTATTTCTTTTGCCGCCTGCTCTCCCATCTGTCCGACAACCACAGAATGATTCCATGTTCCGGGGGCGGAAACTGACAACTCGCGCAAAAGTGGCTGGTCAAGTGACGCCAATTCCAAAAGCTTGATGTCGGTAATATAGGCGCCGATAAACTCGGCCAAAGGAGTCAGTCCGGCAGCAACAACACCGGAAATCACCCCGCCAAAAAAGCCACAGAGAACGCGGGAAATATTTTCCGAGTTGACCATTTCCGGATAAACAAAAACAAAACAGAGCAAAATCGCCGTGTTTAATACGGCAACGCGTAACCCGGCGACAAGAAATATCGAACGCCGGGCACAGTTCTTGACACTGACCGCACCGATAAAGTTGCCGGCAAAAATCAGCAGCACAATCGGCCAGGAGTTCTGCATAAAAACTCCGCTGAGCAAGCCGAAGCAGATTGTAAAAAACATCACGCTGGGAAATCCCATCGTCACCTGCAGTAACATTCCGCCGGCAGCAACCGGAGCAATGTAAATTATTGCCTGTTCTCCGACGCCAAAATAAGCCGCACTAAATGCCGCACCGAGAACCAAACTAATCCGCAGCAGAACAAAACTGCCGACAATGACACATGATAGCAGCAGCAAGTCCCGATTTTGCGGATTAAACTTCTGCGCCCAGATACTGCGAATGAACGCATAAACAAAAAGAAAGACCAGCAATGTCAGCAGACCAAACCCAATCATCATTCGCGTCAGGTTGGCTGCCCCCAGCTCAACTCGCAACTGGGCTAGTTTCCACAAATGCTCAGCATTTACCCGATCTCCACCGCGAATAATCACCTCGCCTTTTTGAATGCGATAAAACGATGGGTTCGTCCGTCTGCGGGCATCTTCCTGAAGGCCGATTGTCGCTTCCTGATCAAAAAACACATTTGGTTCAAGAAACGAAAGGCAAAGCTTGCGTATCAGACTGACATACCCCGATGGCGATTCTCCGAGGATTTTCTGAAGCCTGACTTCGACCTGCTCCATCGCTTCGCTGAGATCGTAAATATAACTGTCGTCATTCACAAAAGTCTTTTCTGCTCCTGACACCGGACTGAGCTCAACCCGGGCTGAAGTAGTTAAAAGATTGTGGAGATGACGTTTGTTGGCGATGATGCCGCGTTCGACAAGGGGACTGAGAATTGTAACAAAGTCTCTTTCTATGTCCGGCCAAACGGCAGTTGATTCCAGTAGCTCCCAATCCGAGTCAAGCAGGTCCAGGCGAAACAAACGTTGAATATTAGATCTCTCACGTGCTGTGGTTTGAACCTTGAGCTGACCTTCAGCAGAAAACTCTCCCTGTTCGCGCAAGGCGGAAAAGAGCTCATCCACCCTGTGCCGAGGCCCTCTCTCGGTTCGATCGTCGAGTGAAAATATCGAAGGCAGACTTTTTACAGCCTCCTCACGGCGAAGGTTTGTCGAATCCACGTCTTCAACGAGAATATCACGTGAAGCACGAACTGTGCGTCGGGCGATATCTCCTTCCCGCAAATCCTCGGGCGTAAGAAAATCCGCGGCAAGGAAAGTCATGACAAAAGTTACAGCAATAGTCGTGGCAAACAGAATCAGAAACTTCCAGACGCCTTGTGAATAGGGTTTCGTCGTTTCAGTCTTTCGCACGTTGCTGTTCATGCACAAAGCTCCCTAAATTTCTGCAGGGCCTGATCGATTTTTTCCGGGCTGCCGCCACCAGCCTGAGCCAGATCCGCCTTGCCCCCACCCTTGCCACCGGTTATCGCCGACATTTCCTTGACCAGCTCGCCTGCATGAAAAGTGCTCACCAGATCCTTTGTCACGGCAGCCAGCAAGGTGAGCTTGCCTTCCTGGGCAGAGGCCAGCGCCAGACACCCGGAACCAATCCGTCCACGCAGATCATCCGCCATTTCGCGTAGTTGTTTTGCATCAGCATCTTCAATCTGCAACGCAAGAACCTTCATTCCGCCGCGTCCGGCAACAGCCTGTGAAACAAGGTCACCACCAGCGGCACTGCGAAGCTGCTGTTTTGCACGATCAGCCTCTCGTTCAAGATTCTTTATCTGCTCAGCCATCCGCTGCACCCTTTCTTTGAGCGCCACCTCAGGTGAACCAGTCAGCTGCACAAGAGCACCAAGTACTTCGCGTTGAGACTGCAATGAATCAAATGCCGCTTCTCCAGTGACCGCCTCAATTCGCCTCACCCCAGCCGAAACCGAGCCTTCAGAAACAACCGTTAACAGCCCCAGGTCCCCAGAACGCGAGGCATGAGTTCCTCCGCAAAACTCGACGGAGTCTCGGCCAATCTGCACAACACGGACGTTCTGCCCATATTTTTCGCCAAACAGAGCCCGAGCTCCTGTTTTCCTCGCTTCTTCGATTGGCATAACCCGGGTTACAACCTCATCGTTATTGCGGATGGCGGTATTTGCAAGCTCCTCAATCCTTTTGATTTCCACTTGACTGACAACACCGGGATGACTGAAGTCAAACCTCAATGAAGTATCAGAAACTTTTGAACCAGCCTGCTTTACGTGATCACCAAGCACTTCACGCAAGGCCTGATGCAGGAGGTGAGTCGCCGAATGATGGGCGCGAATTTTTTTGCGCCGCGCGACATCGATCTCCAGTCTGACATTCTCGCCCTGCTTAAGCCGGCCCTCTGTCATGCGGCAAATATGCACGATGGTGTCGCCGCCAACTTTTTGGGTGTCGAGAACTTCCACAACGGCGCTGTTACTGGTGATAGTGCCTGTGTCGCCGACCTGACCGCCACTCTCGGCGTAAAATGGTGTCCGTGCCACAACCATGGCGAATTCATCGCCAGCTGAAACTTCAGCTATTTCGCCTTCTTCGGTGAAGATACCAACAACTTCGGACTGATAATCTTCGTATTCATATCCCACAAACTCGGTGGGACTCGCTTTAACCGAATTGCGCAATTTCAAGTCGCGTTCCGAAGATCGCGCCGCACGGGATCTCTGCTTCTGTTGCTCCATCTCCCGCTGGAACCCTTCAACATCAACCGAAAGGCCTTGCTGGGAAACAATATCTTCGGTCAGGTCCAACGGAAACCCATAGGTGTCATGGAGCAGAAAGGCAACAGAACCAGAAAGACTCTTCGCTCCCTGCGCCTTGCTTCCCGCTACCTCACCTTCAAGAATCGACAAGCCTGTATCAAGGGTTACAAGAAATCTTTCTTCCTCACGACGAACCGTCTCGATTACGGCATTACGCTCACGCGCCAGTTCCGGATACTGATCGGAATATAGCTCAACTACCTTGGCGACAAGTTCAAAAAGAAACGGCTTGCGCAAACCGAGATTGCGGCCGTGGCGACAAGCGCGGCGAATAAGCCGGCGCAGGACATAACCGCGTCCGTCACTCGCTGGGAAAACACCATCGGCAATCAAGAATGCAGCCGCACGGGCATGATCGGCCGCAACACGTAGAGCGACATCACTTAAATATTCGGCGCTGACAGAAGGCTGATAACTTTTCCCGACATAGCTTGCTCCTGACAACTGCTCGCCACAGGCAATAATCGCGCGGAACAGATCAGTGTCATAATTCGCCAGAACTCCCTGTTTGACTGCGGCAATGCGCTCAAGCCCCATTCCGGTATCAACCGAGGGCTTCGGCAACGGATTTAGAGCGCCGGAGATATCGCGATTATACTGCATGAAAACAAGGTTCCAGATTTCAAGATAGTCGCCATTGTCCGCACGAAAATCCTCTTCACTCTGGGAATTCACATCTTCCCCAAGGAAATAGTGAATCTCGGTGCAAGGGCCACAAGGGCCGGTCTCACCCATCGCCCAAAAGTTATCTTTGGCGCCCATTTTCAAGATACGCTGAGGATTGATATCCGTCAGCTCAGCCCAAAGCTTGCCAGCTTCATCATCATCCTCAAAAATTGTGACCCAGAGACGAGACTTGGGCAAGGCAACCACCTCGGTAAGAAACTCCCAAGCGTATTTGATCGCCTCGCTCTTGAAATAATCGCCAAATGAAAAGTTGCCCAGCATTTCAAAAAAGGTGTGATGTCGTGCAGTGCGACCGACATTTTCCAGATCGTTGTGCTTGCCGGAAATTCTCAAACACTTCTGACAGGAGGTTGCTCTTGTATAACCCCTTTTTTCCGTGCCGAGAAATGTGTCCTTAAAAGGCACCATCCCGGCGTTGACGAACAACAGTGTCGGATCCCCTGCGGGAATAAGCGAAACACTGGCACAGGCAGTGTGCCCGCGCTGAGAAAAATACTCTTCGAACAATTTGCGAATTTCTGCTGTTTCCAAAATTAACTCACATCAAGGTTAAGCACTTCGTGAAGAGTGCTGACATCATCAATAATCATATCAGGCTCAGCCTGTTCCAGAACCGCACGCCGTATCCCACCACTGAGAACTGCCACAGTATAACCAAACCCCGCGTCACGGGCGGAAATGACATCCGCCGGAATATCACCAACCATTACCGCTTCAGCGAGGTCAACTTCCAAACGATCGCATATTTCTCTCAACATCGAGCGCTTGTCAGTCCAGTGCACACTCTCATCGCTACGCGAACTCAAATGGGAAAAATGCGACAACATACCGATCTGTCGCAAATCTCGCTCCAAATCTTCCCGCTGACAAATACGTGCAGTCGCCAACCCAACCTTCACTCCGCCAGAAGTAAGTTGTGACAACATCTGCCCTGTCCCGGGTATGGCAACCGGCGCCGGGAAACTCGCCCAGTCAAACCCCTGCCAGAATCCTTCAATTACCCGCTCACGCTCAGCCTCGGCAACAAAGCGGAAAAAATCGAACTCGGCAAAACTCGTCGCCATCACCTGATGATTAACATCAGTTATGCCTAGTTGTGGCAACAGGCGAAATGCTTCGGAAAAAAGAAAATCACGGTGAAACTCGACCAGAGTGCCATCAAAATCAAAAACCACCAGCTTTGGTGTAAACTTCCTCATCTTCGTCGCCTCCGCCGCTCCGGCGCCGATTTCCTCTCCGGACTGTAATCTTGCGGAGGTCGCAGCAAAGAAACAATTTCCGTATAGGT
>JAQTWB010000067.1 GCA_028689495.1 bacterium
TGATGAAAACAACCGTGGTATTTGTCTTTGACACTGCTGCAGTAAGTTTTCTTAAAGCTTGACTCATCAAGCGGGCTTGCAGGCCTGGTTGC
This sequence comes from bacterium, assembly GCA_028689495.1. GTDB lineage: Bacteria > Bdellovibrionota_C > UBA2361 > SZUA-149 > JAQTWB01 > JAQTWB01. The sequence continues at coordinate 93 of JAQTWB010000067.1, forward strand.
GAATCTCCCATCTCACCATTGAGTTCGGCCTGTGGCACAAGAGCCGCAACCGAATCAATGACGACGAGCTCTACAGAAGCAGAACGAACCAGAGCTTCGGCGATTTCAAGAGCCTGTTCTCCGGAGTCGGGCTGACTGATCAGAAGTTTTGTGGTGTCGACACCAAGTCTTCCTGCATACCGTAGATCAAGAGCGTGTTCGGCATCGATAAAAACAACAGTGCCGCCTCTTTTCTGTGTCTCGGCCGCCAAGTGAAGAGTCATGGTCGTTTTCCCTGAAGATTCAGGGCCATATATTTCCACAACGCGTCCTCTGGGAATGCCACCTATACCCAGTGCGAGGTCGAGACTGACACTACCGGTGGAAATTGCCTCGATTTTTTCCAGAACAGCGCCTTCCTCAAGTCGCATGACTGCGCCTTTTCCGTACTGTTTTTCTATTGCGGCAAGCGCATTTTGCAGCGCCTTTTCACTGGCCTGAGATTCAATTGTTGGAGCGGTATTTTTTTTTGCCATGTCAGTTATTATTTTACTGGTTGATAAAAATCTTCATTAAAATTGAGATCTGTAGTTTTGAAAAATTTTAATACTCACGAATCAGTCCAATCATTCGGCCTCTGATGCTGACATTGTCAAGCGTGAGAGGTTTGTGTTCAGGGTTGTGTGGAATGAGCATTATCTTCCCTCCCTTTAATCGACGAAAAGTTTTAAGCGTTGCAGTCTCGTCCTCCAGGACGGCAACCACAATTTGTCCGTCTTCGGCGCTGGTCTGGCTGCGGACAACAATAATATCTCCATCCATTATGTGAGCCCCAATCATCGAATCGCCGGCAACCTGCAGACAGTATATTTCTCCCCTGGCGTCGAAATAATGTTTTGGCAGTTCTATATAAACAGAAGTGTCCTCTATAACTTCAATTGGATATCCGGCTGCGATGGTTCCAAGCAAAGGGACCGAGTTGTCGCCATGGCTGGGGGATGGTGTATCCTGATCAATAATTTGAATACTTCCATCTTCACTGCGCGCGATAAAGCCCTTGTCCTCAAGACGTGCCAGGTGAAAGTGAGCGGTGGAAGGGGATTTGACGCCGATGTGCACGGAAATGTCCTTTAGTGTCGGTGCAAATCCTCTATCGGCAACAAAATTACGTAGATATTCGAGTGTTTTTCGTTGCACTGGAGCCAGTGTATGGCTTTTGAAGATTTTTACATTTGTATTGCTCATTCGATATGTCCTATATCCGCCGTCTTCCTTTCTTTGCCTCTACAACCATTCCTTGTCACAGACTTCACAACATCCTGATGGGTATCCAAGCATAGGGGGGAGACAATCCATTCGCCATTCGAGTAGCATATGGAAAAAGAATAGAAAAGAGGTTTTTTTGGAAAATGTTTTGAGTTGGCTGGCTCGGAAAAATTCAATTCAAGCAAAAAAAAAGTTTGACAAACGGGAGATTTAGCTCTAACAGCCTTGCTGAACTTTAATGAGCTTAAAGTTTTTTGTTGGTTGATCTTTAACAGAACAGAACTGTTCGCACCAGTGGTAAGAATTTACCCGAATTGTTTGGTGGACTGGTTGTTGAGTGGTGAATCGGGTTTTAAGAAGGAAGGAGTGGATATATGTCGATTGCTAACGTTAGATCTGACGAGTTTGCTGAAGATAACGATAATTCCAGCGACAAGAATATCAAACCGGAGAGAAATCTCTTGGCTGCTGTTCTGGCGAGAGCCATTTGTGATGCCTTTGGCAGCGCACAGTGCGACAGGCATGTTGTAAGAAGTGCCAGGCAGTGGTTGTTTGGTGCTTTGACACCAACTCGTTCATTTAGTTTTGCCTGGGTGGCTCATCATCTAGATCTGGATCCTTTGGCCCTGCAGGGCACATTGAAGAATTATGAAGGTGATCCTGAGATCCTCCAGGAGCGGCTGAGTCTATTGCGCTAACGCAGGCAAACCATAGTTAACCTAAAGTCATTTTTTCGAGCGGTTTGGTTGCTAATTGAAGAGCGGAGTGTTAATAGCTGCTGCCCCCAAAGCCCGGTAATGACTTGGCTATGTGGGATAGTTCCAGTCTCGAAGATATCCGGCTCCGCTAAACCGACATGAGATATAAGCTCATGTAGCGGAGTAATTGGTCTCCGGGGTTGGATTTGAAGGAACCGAAGTCTGGCCTTCTGTTGGTAATGCGATAATCAATAAATCCGATTGTCAATATTTATTAGGGGCCGGGCTGGTTGCTTTGTTTACCAGCAATCAAACTTCAACATTCAGGTGTTAAATGTCTAAAGTTTACGTATCTCATCTTCCGCCATCCGCGGACAACGATAGTCTTAGAGAATATTTCTCAAAAGTCGGTAATGTTATTTCCGCTGAAGTAGTTATCGATCGTGCCACTGGTCGCTCCAAGGGCTTTGGATTTGTGCAACTGAGCACAAGAGAAGAAGCTGAGAGTGCCATCAGCGAACTTGACGGTTCAGCTTGGGACGGTCGTTCAATCAAGGTTGCGGAGGACAGGCGTGGGAAAGAGAATGCCGGTGATGCTTCTCTTGATCCTTCAAAAAAAGAAGCGCCGATGGGTTATTTCCGCGCTCAACCACTCGACCTCGGTATTCGCAAAAAGCGAAAGCTCGATCCGTTTGTTGAGGATTCCTCGATCAAGATCGACTACAAAAATCCAAAAGTTCTGTCACGTTTTATGAGTGAGAGGGGCAGAATTCTTCCACGACGGATGACAGGCTTGAGTTCGGCTAATCAGCGTCGGGTGACCAAGGCGATTAAACGTGCGCAACACATTGCTCTTCTGCCTTATATTCAGGATTAATTGGTCTTTGAAAGAGAGGGGCAGTAAACAAGGTGTACCGATTCAGACTTAATTTAATATAGACTGAAATTACACACTGAACGCTGTTGTCATGTTCGGTCGAGTGTCGACACGGACAAAAAAGGAGGCATCAATGCCTCCTTTTTTTTAGACCTTGTAGTCCTGCAATTTGGGTGTGTTGAAAAACACACCCAAATTGCAGACAGCGCATATGGAGGAGGTTGTGGAGAATATCATCTCAAAATTGTCTGTTCTTTATCTTCTGATCCTTCTCTTTATCAGTATCGGCTGTTCGTCGTCAGATAATTACGAGATTGTGGCTGAAGGCGATTATAAGGTCGCAGTTAGTTCACCGCTTATGTCAGATGGGCAGGACAGGCTGGTACACAGGATCGCGATAAAAGAGGCAGAGCTTTTTGCCGTCTGCTCAAATGAGTCCAAGGTTGAAGCGGATCACTGTTTGTCAGGGCTCGGATTACATCTGGAGCATGATGGAAAGCCAGATGGCGTTGTCGTTGAATCTTGTCAGGGGGCTTGTCGTCTATTTTCCTGGAAGAGGGGAGATATTATAATTTCGCTGGATGGGAGGAGAGTAAATCGTTTGCTTGATGTTGAGCTGATAACTGACGCTTTGCTGAAAGATGGTAAAGTAATGATTGAAGTTATCAGGGGCGGTCTTCCACACAAATTTTATTACGGCCTTTCGTCCTAGCTAAACAGGGCATGGCAGGATCGGCCTGCCAACAGCTTAAATTTTCAGAACGCCTATTGTCGTTGACCGACCATGGGCCGAATAAAGATGCAGGCAGGGATAACAAATACTGCTTCAATTACGAAAAGAAGGAAAAATCTCTAATTTTTTCAGCTATAAGTTAAGACCATTATCGAAAATGTATAATCCGGTATAATTGGAATGAGCGATGACAAAGTATATCTGAGTTATTGCCCCAGGCTGGCAAGTTCATTGTCTCTTCATCCTTTGGAAATTGAGGGTAAACCTTATTTTCATATTACTGATTTGCGCCATATTGCCAGCTCTCCCCTGATTGTTCCGCAGCCGCTTATGGGTGTCCTCAGCAGATTTGATGGATTACATTCGCTTGAAGAAATTTTAAAGGAGTTTTTTCCATACGGTCTTGAAGAACGGGTTCTCTTCCAGCTTTTTGTTGATTTGGAACGAATGATGTTCCTCGAAACGGCGAGCCGGGAGCAGCGCTGGAATGCGCTTAAACTGGAATATCGCCAAAGTGCTGAACGCCCTGTGAGTCATGCAGGAGCTGTTTATCCAGAAAGTGAAGGGGAACTTGCTTCGTTTCTGGATAACTTGAGAAAGCGCTCTAAAGAGGTCGTTGTTCAAAGTCAGGATTGGGAGTCGCGCCTGACAGACAATGGATCTTATGGTCTGGATGTCGCAGCAAAATTTCCGTCTAGAGGTGGATCGCCACATCGTGGATTTGCTCCCCAAACAGAAGTTGGAACTGTTCGTGGTGTAATTTCACCGCATATTGATTATCGCCGTGGCTATGCCAGTTATGGGGTCGTCTCGGAAATGTTGCGAAAACTTCCGTCTCCAGATTTGATACTTTTGGTTGGGACCTGTCATTCGGCTATGGATGGTTTTGCGGTGCTCTCTGACAAGGACTATTTATTCCCTGGAGGGAACCTGTCGGGGAGAATCGTGCGTGAATACAATTTTCCGGAATGGGTTTTTGCTGAAGAGATACTTCACGCAAAAGAACACTCGCTTGAGCTTCAACTACCGCTTATCGGTGATGCCTGGAATAGCCAGCCCTGTATATGTCCTTTATTGGTGGGCTCTCTTCACGAATCAATTTTTGAGAAGACTGAACCAGCGTCATCGCACCCATTTTACGACTGGGTCAAACTTCTTGCCGAGTTTATTGACGGTCTGGAGAATTCCGGGGTTAATTTATTTCTCTACCTGGGAGTAGATCTTGCTCATATGGGACGACATTTTGGTGATACTCAATCGCTGCAACCTAAAGATCGAAAATTTATTGCTGAGGAGGATTTGGAGTTTCTGCAGCTGGTTCTTCACGGATCCGCCTCCGAGGTGTTTAAACATGTTGCCCGGGATGGTGACCGACGTAGAATCTGTGGATTCTCCAGTCTTTATTTTATGAAAAAGGTTTTTGAGCAGAGAGGTTGTCAGTTCGGCGGCGATATTCTTGATTATCGCCAGAGTTATGATGCCGGAGAGGATTGCCTTGTGACCTTCGCCGCCTCAAGTCTGAGCTGGTGACTAAAACTTGAGTAGGCAGATTCGTAGTAGTAGGTCAGGGCATTGCCATCCGGATCGAGTGCGACGAATTCTTCTCCCCACGATCGTTTGATGATTTTGGAGATTAGACCATGTTGTTTCGGAGAGGAAACCGGTTTTTTTAGTCTGAGATTTTGTAAAGACTGTCTTTGATATTCCCTGAGAGGTGCCGGATCGTATTCGTCCCAGTCTATTTCTATAGGATTGTTGCCGCTTCGTTCAACAATTGCATGGTGGAGTGCCTGGAAACCATTGCGGACCCTAATAAGTAGGTTACTTCGGTTCGTATCGTCCGGTGAGCTGGGATGGGAGAGAATAATTACACTACCTCCGGGGAGGGTATATGTGGTTTGTGCGTTAATAATTCGCCCGGAGGGTTTTGTCGAGGGTGAGAGGTTTAAGGTCTCTCCGTAAAACTTATGGGCCTGGAGCAGGTCACTTGTACTAACTATTGCCCCGGCCTGGCGAGCATAGTAGGTGTCGTAGAGGGTTTTACTGGACATCATCCCAGAAAATGCCATCGTTATGGTCGATATGCTCAGATAGGCTATGAATGTCAGTGAATTTTTCATGAGTCAATTATTTGTTTAGATGTCTGCTAGCGGGGGATAATTGCGAGGGACCTGCACTCCAGGTTAAGGAACTCAAAGTTAAGGAACTCAAAGTTGAGAAATTCCAAGATGAAAAATTCGAAGATGAAAAATTCGAAGTTAAGCAGCGAAGCGGTTTGCAACAATGCCAGTGTTGGTTCGATTTATCGTCGTCGATACTACATTCCCTTGATTGTCGGAGTTGTCCTCTCTGTCGTTCTTATACAACATTATGCTGTTCTGAAAACCGGTTTTCAACTTGGTCCATCCGAGTGTAATTTTTCTCAGTCGTTTAACTGCGATGACATTGCCCGTAGCTCTTTTGCGGCGATAGCTGGTGTTCCGCTTGGGTCTTTTGCTTTGGCATTTTATTTGTCGTTTCTATCACTTTTGTTTATTGGCTCTGGCCTCGCAGGCAAAGAGGATAACAAAGACGCTGATGTCGGGTTGTTTTTCTCAACTCTGGCGATGCTTATTTCCATCGTTCTTGCTGGAATCAGCATATTTGTTATTCGTTCTACCTGTATCTATTGTGCCGGGCTTTATCTGGTGAACATTGTTTTGTTTCTCATTTCGGTCTTTCATCCAACTCGTACCAAAGGATTGTACGCGGCGATTATCAATGGATTGACCACTGCAATCGTGGTTATCCTGCCATTCTCGGGCGATCGGGTGGTTCGCCAGATTGTTTATCCTGTTGTGTTGTTGTCATTTTTTTTCTCGGTAGCGCTTCCGGCAGCGATTATTGACAAGTTTTACATGACGTCGGTCACACGAGAAAATCTTGGTGAAATAGTTCGGATGTCGACCAGGTTAACGCAGGAGCAGACCGAGGAGGAAGCACATTGGTATCAGCGTTGGGCTGCCACCGAGGCTGTGGATATTCCGATTGCGGATGGAGATTTTCGTCGCGGTCCTGATAACGCATTACTGCGAATTGTTGAGTTTGCTGATTTTGAGTGTCCCGCCTGTTTGATGGCAGGTCATCTTTTGCATGAGTTTTATGAGCAGCATCCGACGGAAGTTCAGATTGTTTATCGTTCTTTCCCATTGGATCGGTCATGTAATCGGATTATTCGTAACGATTTTCATCAATACGCTTGCGATGCTGCTGAAGTGGCACGTTGTGCTGGACGATTGGACAAAGGGGCTTTTTGGCAGATGCATGATTTCTTCTATGCGACACAGGGGCTTTCGGCTGAAGATGTTCAGGGGTGGTCCTCCGTTATTGATGTCGATGCCTCCCGGATGAAGGCCTGCCTGGTAGATGATCTTGAATTGGCTGCGGTCAAGGCTGATATCGAACAGGGCATCAGCTTGAAGATTGGCGGCACACCGGCGATTTTTGTGAATGGACGAATTTTGCCCGGTAGTGTTAACGATTTAAAGGCTGGAAGGTTGAATGAAATTTTGGAAAATATCAAAAGCAGGTAAAACACCCTTTAATTATTATTAAAGGGTGTTTCGTTTTTTTGTTTGTGAGCGTCTAGGGCAAATATCTGGGTTAGGCGACTTCTATAAGTTCCAGATCTTCATCCTTGTTACGTTTGTCGTTGAGAGCATTGATCAGAACTTCCAAAGTTGGTTCCCATTGAGCAGGTTCCAAATCCGGCAGGTTAAACTGGCCAAACACTGAAGTGTGGGCATTCTGGTTGAATTCCAACGGCTCCGATGTTTCTTCGAAGGCGCGGTAGAGCTCAACTTGATCTCCTGTGGCCAGGGAGTGATTAAGGTCGCTGTAGCGGTCTTCCAAAGCCCAGACAATTCGCTTCGCGGCGTTGAATATTTCAGTTGTTTCTTTATCGGGTGCAACCAGGTGGTTGACGATGGCACTTTGGATTGCTTCGAGTTCCCGGTTGTTTTTTTCTATCAGATTCGAAATTCGTTCCAGCTCCGTTTTTGTCTGGCGAAAAATTTCTTCATCGGTGAGCACCGCATGTCGTTTGTTGTTCCATGCGATAAAGGACCATACAGTCAGCAACAGGCAGGTTATTGCGACCATTACGAGCACGAGAGCTTTTTCTATGTGAGCCGGGAGCGTCAGGGTTTGTAGCTGCCAATAGAAACTGATGGTAATAATGGCCAGTATGCCGAGTGCTATTGGTGTGAAGCGAATTCCGCTTTTCCAGGGGCGAATGTGGTTGTGGTTCAATATTGCAGCAGCCATGTTGAGGTAATGTCCAGTTTAATTAAATTTAATACGTTGACAATTCGCAGCAGCAACAGAGTTATTTTATTCCGATTGCTGCAATTACAGGCAGTGTTTGGCAAAAAGCTGTGCCGCAAGCACCGCATATAATTGTTATGACACCAGCGCGCCAATATGTAACAGCAAAGTAATAGGAAATAACGCAAATGTCAAACTTTCTTTTGGGTGATGTTTTGTATAGTTCTCCCGATTTTCATCTTGATCAGATAGATGCGATTGCCAAAATCTTGCTAGGTAAAATGCAAATCCCTGGAATTACAGGGTTCTCTGGCGTGCTGGGTGCGGGCAAAACTGAGCTGGTTCGTGCTTTGATGCGGCAGCTGGGAGGGGATGATGATGTGAGTTCACCGTCCTATGTGCTCGAAAATATTTATGCTGTCAGGGGAGTTGAGGAGTCGAAGAGTAGCGCTTTATCTGAATTGCGTTTTGTTTCGCATTGGGATTTTTATCGGCTTTCCGGGCAGAACCTGCCGGAGGAGTTTTATGATTACGAAGTAAATCCTTCTATCCTGGTATTAGTTGAATGGCCCGAGTTTATTCCTGCAATGGCCGATTTACTTTCTAACCATGTACATATAGCTATCCACCCAAGTGATAACTCACTTAGACGGCTTGAACTTTATGCGGGGAATCAGCCAATTATATGTAGCGGCTCAGAGTTGACCTGACAGACATTGTCAGGCTGTTTTGATTCTAGATGTCTCGCGGAATAGCCTGTACTCTGTATACATTAAACGTGGTTATCTTGTTTGGTCGTATATCGACCTGCGCAAGTTATACTGAGTGAAGAAATGTCATTTGAAGCGGTAAGGTAAACGCATTAGGTAGTCATGGGTAACGTTAGTCGAGAAAATACTGTCGTCATGAAGTTTGGGGGAACATCAGTCGGGACCCTGGAACGGATTGAGAATGTCGCCAAAAAGGTAATCAGCCATAAGAAGGCAACAGGAGATAATGTTGTTGTTGTCGTGTCGGCAATGAGCGGTGAAACAGATCGTCTTGTTGGACTTGCCAAGAAAATTAATGGGGTGGTTGATTATTCAAGAGAGTATCATCAGCTTGTATGCGCTGGAGAGCAGGTCAGTTGCTCCCTGACGGCGATGGCGATGAAGCGTTTTGGCTCCAATTCAAAGGCTTTGCTGGCCTCACATATCAAGCTGCGGACGAAAAATGTCTGTGGTCAGAATCTGATTGATAGTATTGATGCCGATTACCTCTGGGATTTGTTGCGACAGGATATTATTCCCGTTGTTGCTGGATTTCAGGGAGTTGATGAGAACGGCGATTTTACCACCCTCGGGCGAGGTGGGTCGGATACTACGGGTGTTGCTTTGGCGGCGGCTCTCGATTCATCACGTTGTATTATCTACACCGATGTTGATGGGGTGTACACAACCCTGCCATCGCTGTGCAAGAAAGCAAAAAAGCTTCCCGCCTTGAGTTACGAAGAAATGCTTGAGCTGGCTAGTGGTGGCGCCAAGGTGCTTCATGCCCGCTGTGTCAGCCTGGCCATGAAATATGCTGTGCCGCTGGAAGTTCGCTCTACATTTACAGATACAGAAGGAACCAGGATTGTTGAGGAGTATGAAGGTATGGAAGATGCAGTAGTTTCAGGGATTACAGTCAAGACAGACGAAGCGAAGCTGACAATTCGCAATATTCCGGATCGTCCTGGGATAGCCGCTCGGTTGTTCAAGTTAATTTCCGAAGCTGGCGTTGTTGTGGACATGATAGTTCAGAGTGCAGGCCAGTCTGATTTGGCGCAAATAAGCTTTACCGTGTCATCAGAGGATGCGGCCCGAACTTATGACTTGTTGATGGTGGTCATTAAGGAGGATATGCCACAGACTACTGTTACGGTTGACAACGAGATCGCCAAGCTTTCGATTGTCGGCGAAGGCATGAAAAATCACGCTGGAATTGCCGCACAGATGTTTGAGGTTCTTGGGCGGGAAGGGATCAATATTGACATGATTACGACTTCCGAGATTAAGGTCAGTGTGGCAATTAACCAGAAGTATTCTGAACTTGCTGTTCGTGTACTACATGAGTTCTTTATCGAGAATAAATAACTCCTGGTTTTTTTGTCCTTTTCAAGTAAGGCAGGTTTTAGTTGATTAAATTATTCAGATCAATTAGAAGCCAGCCCAGAAAAGAAAAGAAGAATTAGTCAATCTACTGATATTGTTGATTAATATCATCTGGTAGCTGGGGTGAGTGCAGAGATCCACGATTTCTGGTGCCCCTTTTGTATATTTGCTGGAGGGACCCGAGATGGGCCTGCCGGCTTTTCCGTTAAGGAGATGGAAATGGGCCTTTCGCCTGAAGACAAGGCTGGTGTTATCAGCCAGTACGCAATTAATACTAATGACAGTGGTTCGGCTCAGGTTCAGGTCGCCCTGATTACTGCGCGACTTAATTATCTATTGGACCATTTCAAGAAGCATAAGCAGGATCACCACTCTCGTCGTGGTCTGTTAAAGCTCGTTGGACGTCGTAGAAGGTTGCTTGATTACATCAAGCGCAGAGATGTTCAGGAATACCGTGATCTGATTCAGAAGCTCGGTATCCGTAAATAATTGCGGTGACTGTGTGGGGCGGCCGGTTTATCGGCTCCCCATATAGTTTTCAGTTTTCGCCCGTGTGGGCATCCCTCGTTTGTGTCCTTTCCTCCCCGTGGAAAAATAATCCAGGATTTTAAAATATGAGAAAAAGTGAAGAGCTGAAGAAGGTTGTTTCAACCACTCTCGGTGATGTTGGTATTTCCTTCGAAAGTGGCTGGATAGCCAAGCAGGCGGGAGGATCGGTTATTGTTCGCTCTGGCGACACAATGGTGCTTGTCACAGTCTGCTCTGCCGGAGCACGCCCTGACATTGATTTTTTTCCGATGGTTGTTGAGTACCAGGAACGCACCTATGCGGCAGGAAAGATTCCCGGAGGATACCTTAAACGTGAAGGTCGGCCAGGAGAAGGTGAGATTTTGACTTGCCGTATCATTGACAGGCCAATCCGACCACTTTTCCCGGATGGCTATCACGATGAAGTTCAGATTATCTGCACAGTGCTTTCCGCTGATGGTGTGAATTCTCCTGATGTGCTTGCACTTTGCGGCGCAAGTGCCGCTTTGCATATTTCTAGCCTGCCGTTTCTTGGACCTTTGGCGGCAGTTCGCGTTGGCCGGGTTGATGGGACGCTTATCGCTAATCCAACAACTGCCCAGTTGGCAAAATCGGATCTTGACTATGTAATTGCCGGCACAAAAGAGGCGATTGTCATGGTTGAAGGTGGTTCGGAATTCGTGCCGGAAGAAGAGCTTCTCGAAGCGTTGTTTTTTGGGCATCAGGAACTGCAGAAGATAATTGCTATTCAAGACGAGCTTCGCACTCTTGTGGGGCAGGAAAAACAAGTGTTTGTTGCTCCCGAAGGTAACAAGGCATTAATAAACAGAGTTGCAGAAGTTGCTACGGCATCTTTTCTTAAGGCTTTGACCATCACGGACAAGGCTGCGAGACGAGAAGCGTTGTCTCAAGCCAAGTCCGAAGCGGTCGCAGTTCTGACTGCTGAGTTTCCTGAAGAGACAGGGGACATTTCTGCTGAGCTGTCGTCTCTGAACAAGAAGTTAAGTCGTAAGCTTATCATCGATGAGGAAAAGCGTATTGATGGGCGCCCACTGAACAAGGTTCGTCCGATTGAATGTCAAACTGGCATTTTGCCTCGAGCACATGGTTCGGCACTTTTTACTCGTGGGGAAACTCAAGCAATCGTCACTACTACCCTTGGAACATCCGTAGACTCGCAGCGCATCGATAGTCTGACAAATTCTGGTGAAAAGACCTTCTTGCTTCATTATAACTTCCCACCTTATTCCACTGGCGAAGTGAAAATGATGCGTGGAACTGGTCGTCGTGAAATTGGTCATGGAGCTTTGGCAGAACGCGCTTTGCGTCCAATTATCCCCAAGGGGAAGGAGTTCCCATACGTAGTGCGTATTGTTTCCGATATCATGGAATCAAATGGCTCAAGCTCAATGGCATCGGTTTGCGGTGGTACTCTGTCCCTTCTTGATGCGGGAATTAACATCAAGAAGCCTGTAGCCGGCGTGGCGATGGGTCTGATCAAGGAAGGAGACAAGGTAAAGGTTCTGACTGATATTCTTGGCGACGAGGATCATTTTGGTGACATGGATTTCAAAGTCTGTGGCTCCAGTGATGGGGTTACAGCTCTGCAGATGGATATAAAGTGCAGCGGACTATCCCGTGAGACTATGGCTGCTGCTCTGATGCAGGCACGTGAGGCTCGACTTCATATTCTTGGTGAGATGGCGAAGGAGTTAAGCGCGCCAAAATCGGCGATGAGTCAGTATGCTCCGGTTATCCAACAGCTCAAGATTAACCCCGACAAGATTCGTGACGTGATCGGACCCGGAGGAAAGGTCATCAAGTCAATCGTTGAGAGTACAGGGGTGAAGATTGATATCCAGGACGATGGGACTATCAACATTGCCAGTTCCGATCAGGAAGCTTCAGCCAGAGCTATTGAGATAATCAAGGGGTTGACTGAGGAACCAGAAATTGGCCGTGTATATAGCGGTGTGGTCAAGAGAATCACTGATTTTGGTGCTTTTGTCGAAATTCTTCCTGGCGTTGAGGGTCTTGTGCATATTTCGCAGCTTGAAGAAAGCCGCGTTGCTCAAGTGTCTGATGTGATCAAGGAAGGTGAAGAGGTGCCAGTTATGGTGCTCGATATCGATCGTCAGGGACGTATTCGCTTGAGTCGCAAGGAAGCGATGAGACAGGCTCTTGAGGGCGCACACTGATCGTGGTCAGAGTATTTCTTCAGGATGAAGCGCGGGAAGCGGGCATAGAAGTCCGGGTCCCGCGTGACCTTGATGCCGGCATTGATATGCCGGCACTGCACGATGTGCATTTTCAGCCAGGTGAGCGCCTTCTGATCAGAACTGGTGTTCACTTGGCTATTCCAGCGGGCTGGGTCGGGATTATCAAAGACCGAAGCAGTGTCGCTCTTAAAGGTGTCACAACCCTAGCGGGTGTAATCGACTCCTCCTATCGTGGCGAGGTTAAAATTGTCGCGATTAATCTTTCCCAAGACATAGTCAGCTTCAAAGCCGGTGAGCGAATAGCGCAGTGTGTTGTTCTACCGCATTACGCTGGCGGCGAGGTTCAGTTTGTCGGTAGTCTTGACGAACTTGGTGAAACTGAACGCGGAGCTGGGGGCTTTGGCTCAACCGGACGTTAAAAGGCTGGTGTATGTCGGAAAATGATAATGGTATACGCCGGGCAATTTTTTTTGATCTCGATGGCACTATCATCGATTCTTTTCCAGGAATCAGCCGCTCAGTAAATCATGTCTTTCAAACATTAAAACTGTCCATTCCCGAAGAAGCTGAGCTCCGGGAGTTTATTGGTCCGCCATTGCGAACTAGCTTTGGCCGCTATTTGACCAGTGATGAGGAGATTGAGAACGCTGTAGGTATTTATCGGGAGTTTTACGGTCGCGAGGGTGTTCTTGATGTGACTCTTTATGAAGGAGTGATAGAGCTTCTTCTTGAACTTTCCGAAACAGACGATTTGTTTCTTTGCACCAGCAAGCCTGCGGTTTATGCCACCCAGATAATTTTTCACCTTAATATGCAGACACTTTTCCGTCAGGCGTATGCACCCGAGCTTTCCGGGCGCTTTGATTGTAAGGATGACCTTCTTGCTTTTGCTCTGCACGAAGAGAAGGTCGCCCCAGAGAACGCGTTCATGATTGGCGATCGTGCGTCAGATATCCAGGCCGG
>JAQTWB010000068.1 GCA_028689495.1 bacterium
ACTACCTGGTTGATATCCTGCAGCGCATCGATACGCATCCGGCACAAGACGTACATCTACTTGCGCCAAAGCACTGGAAAGCTCACTTCGAACCGCAGCGCAAGAACGCCTGTTAGGAATCGCTTACTTTTGAACTTGACCCAGGTAGTTGCGGCTCTTCATTTCTTTTTTTAGAGAGCGAACTGTCTGGGCTAAGTGAGTTCAGGTTTTTTTGGTTTTTTGGAGAAGCGATATGAATAATTTAAACTATTCCAAGTTGTTAACTTCCATACAGGGGCATTGGTCCCATGAGGAGATGCAGCGGGCACTTTGTTTGAACGTGCCACGGGCGGTAAGGAAATCCGGTTATCTGGATGGGCTGGATCTTTCTCTTTTTCAACGCCAGGCCAGTCCCGGTTGGCAGATTAAGCAAAGTCCACTGGTCTTGACCAGAAGGCAATTTGTTGAATGGACCGGTTTGGAAATGTCAGGGGATGAAAGAAATTTTGTTTTTGAACATCACAGTAAAGGCGGTTGTAGAGGAGATGGTATTGGGTCGGATCCCTTCTGGGGCATGATTAATGCACCGGAGGCGAGGCGAGTTTTGACTTTGGCCAGGGCGTTGGTCTGGTCCAAAGAGCCGGCTCGGCAGTTAAGCGCTTTGGTGATTGGCACTGGTTACGGAGCCACTGAGCTGATGTTGGCGCAGATGGGATACCAGGTTACGACGGTCGATCTTGGTCCTCGTAATCAGGGCAGCGCTCTTGTCACGGATGAGCAACAGGAGGCTTATCGGGCTGCATATGAAGATACTTTCGGGATCTTTATCAAGGCAGGTGTGGAAAATGGCGTTATCGATGGAAGTAGCGTGACAATGCTTGTCATGAGTTCTCAGGAGTTCATTACGGGCGCTAGTAATAGCGGCAAAAGTTATGACTTCATTTTGGTTGATGGGTCTCATTTGTTTCCTGTTGCAATGAAGGATGTCGAGGGTTGCGTTCATCTGCTGGCGCCTGGTGGGATAATTTGCGTTGATGATGCCGGTCCGGCAAAACTTCTCAGTAATCCCGGTTCAACTATGGCAGCGATGTCACTTGATATCGATTTTGGGTTGTTGACTTTCATGGTCGCTCGCGGCGATGATTTTCGCGAGATTGATGCCAATCTGATGTTTGCCGTTAAGGATGGCAAGTATCGAGTGCAGAGATTTGGCGCTTATTAGTTTGAGCTTGACTCACGGACCAGGCCTGTTCTGGTCCGTGAATATGAAAGTTCAGACTTCTCGATATTTTTAAAGATGGTTTCTCACTTTGCCCACCACAAACTAGATGAAGGAGTGGTTTAATGGTGATAGGCTTCACCTCGCCCGATAAATTTGGCGGGCCGTATTACCAAGATAACCTAGTTTGTTTATGCGCAATAAAACACTTGTTACCGCTCTTGTCCTGCTTGTTTTCCCATTCACATTGCAGGCTGAAAATTCTTATCGTCCCGGAGAAGTTGGTCGCTTGCCTGACGGTCGTCCTTATCGTGTCGATGCTTCAGGTTATCGTCTGACAGATTATATCGCTGAACTTGAGGTCTCCCTTGATGATTTGAAACGGCAGGTGGTCGCGCTGGAAAATGAAGTAGCCGATAAGCAGAAAATTATCAGTCGTTATGCCGATGGTCGCGGACTTGAGGGGGCGCGGGTTGAAGAGGAGGATTTGTTATCACCCTCAAGGAAGAATGTTGCTGCCGCGCAACCGGCACAAGTAGCTAATGTTGCGGCTTTGCAGCAGTGTCAGGTCGCTCGTGCCGAAGCTGAGGAACGACTGGCGCAAGTTGCACAGAACGATAAGCTTGCCGGGGACGATCAGGGAGCAGTTGCCAGTTGTAATCTGGAAAAGGATAGGGCACTGGCCAAAGTAAGAGAGCTTAGCGATGAACTGCGTGAATCCAGTATCTTGGCGCGCAATTTGGAGCATGAGGCCACAGATGCCAGGGACGCTCGTGAAACTGCTGCAGAAATGCGGGCTCGGCTTGCTGATGCCAGTGGGCAGAGTGATGCTCTTGAAAAGAAGCTTGAATGGCAGAAGCGCAGTGAAGAGCGTCTGCTTGCTGATAATGAAAAATTGCAGGAACAAGTCGCAGAGCTTTCCGGGAAGCTACAGAGTCTCGCCTCGGATAACGAAAAGCTGGAAAAGAAATATGCATTGCTGATGAATGCCCCAAGGATGAATACCGCGCGAGCTGATGATACTCCAAGCGTGACAGTCTCTGAGGACCGCGACGAAGATGAGTTTCTTCCTGCGCAGAGCAGACAGGGGTATGCTCGTGCGTTGCAGCAGAGTCTTGGCTCAATTCAGAGTCAGATAATGGCGAGGAAGTCATTACTTGATCAGTTAAAGAGCAGTAATCGTGGAGTAAGTCCCAGCGTGCAGCGGCTTAGCACTCGAAGCGGGCAGTCTCTTGATCAGCTTCGTTCGGCAGTGAAAAACGCGGGCAGCACATCAGAGTTTAATCGTATTACCAAAGGGCTGGATGAGATAAATTCTATACTGTCACAGGACATCTCGATGCTGAAAAGACTGCTGCATGGCCGTTGACCCAAGGACAGGACACCGATGATCTCACTTGACTATCATATTCATGGGCATGAGCTGCAGTATATTGAGTTTCAGCTGAGGCCAGGTGAAGAGGTCTTTGCTGAAGCTGGCGCTTTGATGTTTATGAGTGGCAACGTTGAGATGAATACCGAGGTTGATACAGGTAGCAGTGGCGGTATCATTGCTCGTCTGTTCTCCGTAGGGAAACGGTATCTGTCAGGCGAAAGCATCTTTGTAGTTCATTTTCGTCATTCTGGTGGGGGAGGAGTCGGCAAGGTCGCTTTTGCTGCGCCCTACCCCGGTTGTATTGTGCCGATAGAAATGGGTCGTCTTGGCAAGCTTCATTGTCAGAAGGATTCATTTCTTTGTTCCAGCGCAGGAATTGAAATAGGCGCCTCGCTCACCAAAAAAGCAGGTGCTGGTTTGCTTGCCGGAGAAGGTTTTGTTCTTCAGGAGATTTCCGGGGACGGGATTGTTTTTGTTCATGCCGGAGGAAGTATCCATTCAACTTTTTTGGGAGAAGGTGAAAGCCTGAAAGTTGATTCTGGTTGTGTCGTCGGGTTTCAGGACTCAGTTGATTTTGACATTGAGTTTGTTGGCAGTGCGACCTCCGCCCTTTTTGGCGGGGAAGGAATTTTCTTTGCTCACCTGCGTGGGCCGGGGCTGGTTTTTATTCAGTCTTTGCCATTTAGTCGTTTTGCGGACAGGTTGATTCGCGCCGCGTCCTCCGGTGGTGGCAATGATAGTGGTGAGACCAGTATCTTGGGCCGCCGTTTGTTGAGAAATACCAAAGCAGCCTAAACATCTTTGTTATACCGTTTCAAAAAATGGTCTTAACTTTTGGTTGAAAAAATCAAAGATTTTTCATCTTGTGCATGATTGAAACGGTATATTTCATGTTGATACCATTTACAGCACTGCTACAGGGATTGCGTCTTTGTTTGCGTGATCACAAAGTTCGCCGTCTTGCTCTCTGGCCATTTTTAATCGGCTCCCTATGTTACGTTATTTGCCTCGCGGGCAGTTATCATTTTCATTCGCATGTGCTGGCTTTTCTCTTGCCTGACTGGAGTGGGTTTTTCGCAAGTGTCGCTTGGGTAGTTTGTTGGTTTTTTGCTTTTGTCATCGTCATGCTTGGTAGTGCGCTGCTGTCATTGCTGATGGTAATGATCTTTGCAGGATTGTTTCAAAGCATGATCGCCGAGGAGATCCTTTCCCGGGCGGATATGTTGCCTGCATCCGATAGTGGGATTGTGCCACTGGCTCAAGATTTGTTTCGCACGGCTTGGCAGGAGCTGGTGAAATTTTTGATTTTTCTTCCCGTTTGGATTGTCCTGCTGATTTTTGGTTTTCTGCCATTTTTTACTGTTCCAGCATTCGTCATGGCAGCCTGGCTGCTTGGATATCAGTTCCTCGACATACCGCTCGATGCGGTGCGCTGGCCTTTGGGCCGGAGGTTGGGCTTTGCTTTGCGTCGACCTTTATTAACTATTGGTTTTGGTGCGATATTAGTAGTTTTTTGGCCGTTTGTTGGATTTATTCTACCGCCGGTAGCCAGTGCGGCTGCGACAATTATACTGGTTCAGGCATCCAATAAAGGGTAGGCCTCGACCACAATCAATTCTGGCAACGCAGTTATGGCAAAAGACGACAATTCTCAGTCCTCCGGTGGCAGTCACCTTTCGACCACAGCAGATGTGTTCTCTACCCGCATTCAACGGCGCAAGAAGGAGCACGCCGAACAGGAGGATGCTAAGCAGCAGCAGGACCACGAACGGCACGCGCAGATGCTCGATGTAATGTCGAGCATCAGAAGATCTTTACAGGATATTGTTCATATCAACCTTGGGCAGAGTTTTTTCTTTAATCTCAATGTCGATGATTTTGAAGGTTGGCCACGCTTAACTGTGCAGCTTAGATCTGCCATGCGCGACCCAGGGGATTTGCCCGTGCTGCAAATTTCTGCCCACGATCGCCATAGTCTTGGGACGATACAAATATTTGATAGCGCGAATCAGATACAAAATCGTCTGTCAATCGAAGAACCGGGCGCCGGGAAAAAATTACCCTCGTTGTTGAGGAAAATGTGTCGCGAGTATCTCGATCGGGTAACCGAGCTGATTTTGCAGCTGGAGAAGAAGGAGCAGCAAGCCCTGGCGGCACTTGATTCGCAGATATCTTTGCCTGAAGTGACGATGGAAGCCCTTGCTGAGCGAAAACATGGGCATATTTCTGCTGATTTTATTTCAGATGCTCTCCCGGGACAAACAGACTTTGAACAGCTTGCGACACTTGATGAAGTAGAGCTATTGTCTATTCCTGATTATGACCAGCCTGCGGAAGCTGGTGCAGGTGTGAAAAAGCCAAAGTAGAAGGACTAAAGGAAATTCTCCGGGTCGTCCCACCACAATCTGATTTGCTGCAATCTGATTTACCGCGATTGTACCGTGTCAAGAAACTCCGTTGAACGGTAAAACAGTGCGAATTCGTGAAACGGTATAGATTTTTGGACACTGGATACAAGTGAATTGTCTCGTGGGAAATAGCTGGATCAATCAAGCCACCGAATACCTCTCCGATCGTGTGAAGTTTGCCAGCAATGGTCAGCTACTTCTTCGTCTCTATTGTCTTTCTGCCGCTATTTCCATTGGCTTGTCTCAGCTCCTTGTCATCACTTTGTTATTGCACTGGCTGTCATTCCTTTATTTTCAACCTCGCTGTGAGCGATACAGATTTTTGCCTGCTTTGAGTGACATGATTGTGCTCAGTTGCTTAAGCTGGAGTGCGATATCTTTTGGTTCTGTGTTTTGGGGAGTTGATTCTTTGCATGCCCTGCCGGAATTTTTCAAGACATCAGTTTATTTGCTGTTCCCCTTCGCCGTCTTTTCAGTCTTGCAGGCGACAGATGATACAATCACGGTGAGGCAACAGATTCGCAATTGCGTCATGTTGCTTCTTCTTGGTCAGGGCGTGGCAAGTCTTCACAGCATATTTTCGGAGATTGCCGGAGTTGAACTGAGGCCAGGACTTCCCGGAGCCGTCACTGAGTCGGGGCAGCTTGTTCTTGTGTTGCCGTTGATACTTTCCGCATTCCAGGAAAAAGCTCGTCCTTACCGTGAGCTTGCCGTGCCGGCAGCCATTATTGTTGTCTCACTTGCTCTTTCCTATGGCTCCGGGGGGAGCGGAATATTTTTGCTGCTCAAGTTGTTGATTGCCAGCATATTTGGTTTTTTTCTCGTTTTCTATATGCGCAGTTTAACCAAAACGCAGAGGATAGTAGCCATACAGCAAATACTCGCCGGGTTGCTGATTGCCGCCTTGATAATCAACCTGAAGCGTGGCCCTTGGCTCGCGGTATTTGTCGAGTTTTGCCTACTCAGTTTTCTACTTTCGCGACGGATTTTCCTGGCTACTGTGGCGATGTCGTTGATTGCCTTTGTCTGTCTTATTCCGGTTCAACAACGTTTGTTTGATTCGTCGAGTCATTTTCAGATCGCAGGCGGGCGGGAAACCATGTGGACTCTTGGCGCAGAACTTGTCCAGCGTTATCCATTAGGGCTCGGTCCTGATAACGCAAGCTATATGCGCGAGCTTGACCCCAATTTGCCGCGGCTTCATCGGCATATGCACAATAACTTTCTTAATATCGCGGTAGAGAATGGCTGGCTCGGACTTTTCGCCTTTTGTTGGTGGATTTACGCATGCATTGCTATGGGTTGCAGGGCTTGGGGGGAAAGCCGAAGAGCTTCCCGGGCTTCTGCCGAACGAAGCCTTGGATTATACGCGATATGTCTGGCTACGGCATTGATGGGTTGGCAAATTGCCGGGGTTGTTGAATACAATTTCGGGGACGGGGAAATTCGTCTGATTGCCTTTCTTTTTATGGGTTTTATCCTCTGGATAGGAACTTTTTTCTCTGGCAGGCATCAGAGAAGTGAAGAGTTGTTGTCCGATAACTAGGTAAGACCATTTTTGAAACTGTATAATTTTGACGGGAGTTGACGGATGAGCACAGCAGGCATCACTATCGTTGTTCTTGTTCTTTTGGTGTTCTTTTTTATCGCAATTTACAACAAGCTTGTGACTTTACGGAATCGTTTCAAGAACGCATTTGCCCAGATTGATGTGCAACTCAAGCGTCGTTACGAGTTGATCCCCAACCTTGTTGAAACGGCGAAAACTTACATGAAGCATGAGAGTGAGACACTTGAGGCTGTGATCAGTGCCCGTAATCAGGCGGCATCGGCCAGTTCTGCGGCGGCTGGTAATCCGGCTGATGGCCAGGCGATAAAGCAGCTTATCGGGGCTGAAACTGCGCTAGGTGGAGCGATGGGTCGCTTGTTCGCTGTCATGGAGAGTTATCCTGATTTGAAGGCAAGTCAGAACATGATGCAACTGACCGAAGAGCTGACTTCGACCGAGAATCGGGTTGCCTTCTCTCGACAGGCCTATAACGACGCAGTTACCAATTATAATACGACTCGCGAAGTGTTCCCGAACATTTTTGTTGCCAATATGTTTGCATTTCAAGAGGCGACATTGTTTGAAGTTTCCAGCGCTGCGGAGCGTGAGGCGGTCAAGGTTTCCTTCTCTTGACGCAAGTCAGGATAGACTGGTTTTGTCATTACAGGTCCGAGACGAATTTGCTTTCGGGAGTTGAAAATCAATGGATTTTTTTTCCCATCAGGAAAAGGCGCATCGCAAGACCTTTCAGCTTTTGCTGTATCTCTTCCTCACATTGCTGACGATTACGCTGCTCATCTACGGGGTGATCCTCACGGCAATGGTTTTTTTACCGAAAACTGTATCTCCGACAACGAGTCGTCACTCGGATCCTGGGTTCATGTCTGTTATGCGTCAGGCTGCACAAGAACTTGAGCAGGTCGACTTTTTCCAGCCTGAGTTGTTTTTCGGAACTGCCCTTGTCGTATTTGTCCTGATAGGCACGGTTTCACTAATCAAATCCATGATGCTGGCGCATGGTGGGGGAAGGATGGTGGCACTCTCGCTCGGTGGTGAGCTGGTTGCGCCAAATACTACTGATTTTCACGAGCGGCAGTTACTGAATGTCGTTGAAGAAATGGCGATTGCCAGCGGTATGAGCGTGCCGCCAGTTTACCTGCTTAAGGATGAGAGTTCTATAAATGCCTTTGCCGCAGGTTTTGGTGTCAAGGATGCGGTGATCGGCGTAACTGCGGGCCTGTTGCAGAAATTAAACCGAGAGCAGACACAGGGAGTAATCGCTCACGAGTTCAGTCACATCCTCAATAGCGACACGCGACTAAATATCCGTTTGACTGGTCTTATCGCTGGTCTTCTGGCGATATCCTTGATTGGGCGCTTTATGGTGCATCTGTTTTCTGAGGGTCGTGTTGGAAGTCGTCGGCGCGAGAAGGGGGTCACTCCAGCACTTGCTCTGGTTGGAGTTGGTCTACTGGTAATTGGTTATATTGGAGTATTCTTTGGTCGCTTGATAAAGAGTGCGATTAGTCGCCAGCGTGAATTTCTTGCCGATGCCTCGGCGGTACAGTTTACCCGTAATCCATATGGACTGGCGTCGGCCTTGGCGTTTATCGCTTCTGGTTCATCGCTTATCAGGTCGAGAAATGCCGAAGAAGTAAGTCATATGTTTTTTGGTAATGGCATGCCGGAAGCCTGGTTGAATATGATGGACTCGCATCCGGCAGTTGACGTGCGTATCGATAGACTCGGATATCAGTTGACTGGTGGTGTCTTGAAGACGGGATTTTCTCATGAACAATCTTCACCCCGGGCTAGTAGTTTTTCTGGTGCTCATGCGACCCAGAAGACGGGAGTAGGTTTTCAACAGATTGTCGCTGCTGTAGGGACAATGCTGCCCGAGAAGGGCGAGAATATTCTGGCCTCGTTGTCAGACGAGCTTCGTCTGCGAGCCGAAACAGGCGCTGAAGTTGGCGAGTTGTTCAAAGACATATTGCGAAATCCTCTGATTAGCGGCAGAGCTCCGCAGGATGACGCCGAGGAGTCAGGTTTTATCTTGTCTGAACTCAATTTGGCGCAGCTTTACGCCTTGGCAGAACTTTGTACGGTCGGTGTGCGTCAACTAGGACCTGATGGGTACAAGGATTTTCGCAAGGGCATTTTTCGTCTAGCGCGTGAAGACAGGAATGTCAGTCTGGGCGAGTTTGCGATGATACGTATGCTTACAGAGTCTTTTGATGTCGAGTACGGTTTCAAACAGGCTAACATATTTCGTCCACAGACTAGTTTGAGTGCTGATGGTATACGCCAGCAAACCGCTCGTGTATTGTCGTTGCTGGCGCGCTATGGGGCAAACGACGAAGCCGAAGCCGCGCAGGCTTTTTCCGAGGCGATTGGTGAAATGCGGGGTATGAAAGGTTGGCAGCTTCTCCCCGCGGAGGGTCAGCCGATTGTCGCTTTGGATAATGCCATCTCTGCGCTGGTGCAAGCGCCGCCGAGAGAAAAAAAATTGATCATTGAAGCTGCCGCCAGGTGTGTCAGTAAAGATGGGAAAGTGACGGCTGACGAGTTTAATTGCCTGCGCTGCATTTCCAGCGCGTTGGGTTGTCCGATTCCGCCATTGTTGGGTTAACCCGGGAGAGCCGTACCGAGTAATTGTCCCCTGGGACTGGTGGGCACCCGCCCGCCAGATTAAAAATCAGTAACGAGACACAACAACGTCCCCTTGATTTGAAATTTCACCCGCGAATTTACGAGTGTAACGGCTGTCTCCAATAAAATTTCACTGTTACAGTTTGCATTCGTTGATAACCCTGCTGCGCCACACACCTTGCCTCAGACTTCACAATCGTGAGGGGCTTACGTGCAGCATCCCGGTGAGAATCATAATCTCAGATTGACTCTTTTCAACGCTTCTTCCAGATGAATAGCGTCTTCAACGCCGCACACGCGCGGAGATTGTTTGCGCAGGTATGTACGCTTTGCTTTGGTCAGTTCGTTTTTAAGGGCTTCTTTTTTTGGTGGCTTGACCAGAAAACCACTGGCGCCAGCGGCCAGACATTCGACAAGATTGTCTCCTGTCGGATGTGCTGTGAGCACGACAACCGGGATATGGCAGAGGTCTTCATCGCGACGGATTTTTCGAATCAGGCTGATGCCGGATTCGCCCGGCATGTTGATGTCTGTCAGAACACAGAAATATGCTGAAGGAGTTCGATGCAGTATTTCCATTGCTTCAATGCTGTCTCTGGCGGAATCTACCGGTCCGAGACGAAACGACTCGACGAAGGTGCTGATGATATAGCGTGGAGCGTCGAGGTCTTCGACGATCAGTAGTCCGGCGCCTGGTTGTCTATCCTGTTTGGAGCTGTAGACTTTTAACTCGGTTTCAAGTTGGGCCGTGGCGTCCGAGCCTTCGTAGACCGAGATACCCATTAGCCGTGCTGTCCATGGATTGGCCATCTCTCCGGCAAGAGAGACGAGAACGGCGGCCATGAGCGGGTGTTTATCCCAGCCCTGGCGGATGAGTGCTATCGCTTGTTCCATGCCGACATTGTTGTCGACGATAATATAGTCAAAGGTATGAATGGCGAACCATTCGACTGCGGCACCAACACTGGCAACGGATCGCGGGTATAGTCCTGCTGATGTGACAAGTCTGATAAGCGTTTCGCTGTTTGTTGCGTCATTACTGACGATCAGTGCTGAAACCACACATTTACTCCTGGCAGAGCGATTGCCCGTTATGAGGCCAAGAGTAGTTGGTCTACCGTCTTCGGCCGTGCTTACTTACTGTTATCGGCTCTGAGGATGGTTGCCTTGAGGTTTATGCTTTCTCCGGGAAATTCCTCCATATAGAAGTTTGATATCGCCTCGACCAATTGGTTATCGCTGGGTGAATCAGTTGTTGGGTCGAGGGGGATCAGGGAGACCAGCATCTGTTCTCCATCGCTCTGGATACTGGAGAAGCGCACGGGCCAGCGTCTTTCAATGCGAAAACGCAAAGATTCCAGTTGTGTGACTTGCCCGGCGGCCGGGATGCCGGCAAACCAGAGGACAGCGCCGAGGATAAAGCCACTAATCAGTCCGAGCCGCGCCTTAGGCCAGCCTTTTGAGACAAGCGTTCGGAAATGCTCCTGTTCATCTTCTATGTAGCGGAAATCGGTTTCGCTAGTTGGTCTGACGACCATTGTTCGGGCAGCCCGATCGTGTAGGGAAAAGTGAAATGGGTCGCAGATGGCGGTTAACAGGTTGGCACAGCCGAGGATCATCAGCGGTAACATATGAAGATTGAGTAATATTGGTGGGGCGGCAATATCCAGATAGCGATAAACGTTTTCAAACGCTTCTGCTCCAACAGTCATTAGCCCGTAGAGGACAATGTATCTGAGGAGGGAGGCGCGCAGTCCGGGGTACGGGAATAAGGCGTTATCCTCCGGTTTAAGAGATATTACCCTGATACCAAAAGCTTTTTTGCCAAGGGTCTGGCCGTTGAAAAAGCGGCTGTTCGCCAGGCCGAAATAAAAGGCGCCAAAAATCAGCGGTAGGAGGAATCTTGAGTCGTAATTGAGATAATTAGTGCCTGACAACAACATGACAGGAGTGAGAATGACCAGGTAATCGAGAAATGCTGCGATCGCCCGCGTGGACAGAGGGGCTCGCATCGAGAGGAGGATCGCCAGCTTCTTTTCTTCCGGGTGGAGCTTCTCCCAGGTGGGGTTACCCGGACGCGGCCTCTGTTCTTCCTGCATGTCGATAAGTTCGTCCTGGAGAGATTCTTTCATCTTAAGACCTGAGGAATATTGGGGCATGGGGACAATTTCTCCGAAGTATAATGACTTGCGTAATTCCCCTCACTCTTAACATTCGGCGCCAGGCATGACAAAGGAGTGTTGTTCTGGATTTTTCAGATGGGGTTTTAGATGGGACCGGGTTACTTGTCTAAAACCTGTCACCAAGATTTAGTAGCGGCCCTTTATAAACCCTCGGCTGGAATTTCCGTTATTATTTTAAGAGCTTGAGTTTAGTTATCGATTGCGTGGAGTTTGAAAGGCTTCGATAAAGTCAGATAAGTCAGGTTTGGTTTATTGAGGTTCCAGGTTACCTTCTGGACCTTTTTGATCTTAGTTCGCATACTTTGCCAAGTTACGCTCATACCGCACCAAAAGACTTCGTTGGGAGGTTCGGTGGTGGAAAATTTGATTTTTGAGTCTGAAGGTAAAAGCATTTGTCGAGATGGTATTAAAGTGGTCAATCTCTTTTTGTCTCTCAGTATAATCCTAATGTTTTTCAAGATTGAATATCCATGTTACCTTTCCGCTAGGTTATCTTTTTGCCGGGCGTGTGCCTGAGTTGTTGTTCTTGAGCTTTTGAATTTCATCTGCTGCGATATTGAGGAAGAATTGTGCTGAAGGATAATTGGCGAATGGTCTCCAGGGTGGAGAGAGTGACTGACAACTTGATAGTTGTCGCTGCTTTTTTCGTTACTTATCACTGGCGTGACTTTTTCCTCTCGCTGTTGCGCCAGGTGTTTGGTTCTCTGCCTGAAACGGTCGGCGCTTTGGGGCCGATGAGCGACTATTTGATTGTCCTCGGGATTTCCCTGCCACTTTATAATGCCTTTCTTTCGGTGCTTGGCGGCTACCGCAGTATGCGTTTTGCCTCTGCTCTACGGCTAGGGCGGGTTACGCTTTTCTCTTCTGTACTTGTCTTCTTCTCAGTTGGTTCTTTCCTTTATCTCCTTAAACTCGATTTAAGCCGAAGTTTTGTCGGTCTTTATTGCATGAACTGTTTTCTTGCGCTGATGGTCGAGCGTTATGCCGTTTGGCGAATCCTTCGGGCGCTTCGTCTGCGCGGGAAAAATTTCCGCAATATTTTGATTGTCGGCACGGGGCCATCGGCTCGGTCACTGGCTCAGGAGATACTTGGTCAGCCAGAATTGGGAGTGAAGGTGGCGGGCTTTGTAGCGCTAGATGGCGAGGTTGAAGTGCGGGAGGCTCGTGTTGCTGGCGATTCCGGGGCAATGCTTTATCGTCGAGGTCATCGTCAGTTGCCCGATCGTGTGGTTGCCACCCGACACTCTTTTGAAAGTGCGCTCAAGCGTTATACTATTGACGAAGTGTTCATCAGTGATGCTGGTGAAGATTTTGTTGCGACAAAGGAGTTGGCGCGGATTGCCGTTGAAGAGGGAGTAAGGGTAACTCTTGCGGCAGATTTATTCAGCCTCAATATTCGCAAGTCGGATTTCAGTTCTTTCGCCGGGATACCCTTGATTCATTACAGTGCGACCAGTGCCGGTGCTGAAGCGTTATTTATCAAGCGCTTGCTCGATGTTGTAATTTCCTCTGTCCTTCTTGTCGCTCTGATGCCACTTCTTTTGCTGATTGCTTTGGCGGTTAAGCTGGACTCTCCGGGGCCGGTTCTTTTTTGCCAGAGGCGTATGGGGCTTAATGGCCGGCTTTTTACATTGCTCAAATTTCGTTCAATGGTTGAAGAAGCAGAAGGCCTACGCGATTCATTGCAGCACAAAAATGAGATGGAGGGGCCGGCTTTTAAAATATCTCGTGACCCACGGGTTACAAGGCTGGGGCGTTTCTTGCGCAAGTACTCTCTCGACGAACTGCCGCAGCTTTGGAATGTGCTGGTGGGTGAGATGAGTCTCGTCGGACCGCGACCACCGTTGCCCGACGAGGTTTCTTTGTATGTTCGTAAACATCGACGGCGACTGAGTATGAGGCCAGGGATGACTTGCATCTGGCAGGTTTCGGGCCGCAGCAGCAATACCAGTTTTGAAAAGTGGGCTGAGCAGGACCTTGAGTATATAGATAACTGGTCCCTGCTTTTTGATTTGAAATTGCTGCTCAAGACCATTCCCGCAGTAATTTTTGCCCGCGGCGCACATTAGCCCAGGGTCGATTGCCTATCAATCGAGTGTTGGTAAAGGGGGTTTTGGGAGTATTAGTTTTTGGGACCGGGTTACTTCTGCTGCTTCTGCTTCCTTAGTCAAAATGGCGAGTTCCCATTGGGTGTCCACGATATTTTTATGGACTGACAACCGGCGTGATAGCAACCGAAGTGCCGGTTCTTAATCGGTAATACAGTAATACATACTTTCATTTTGCTGATATTACGGAGATTCTTTATGTCACCAAGGTTTGATACCAAGGTTCCGGGTTACTTTCTGGTCTGGTGTCTGGTTGGTTCCGGGTTACTTTCTAGTTAGATTCTCAGGTTTCGACCTGTC